>RFZB01000029.1 GCA_009920915.1 Sphingomonadaceae bacterium
CAATGCCGTCTGGCCAGTATCCAGCGGGGCATCCAGCACCACTTCGCCTCGGCCGCTGCCTGCGGCTTCCAGCAATTGTGCAAGATTGGTCAAGGCCCGTGCGTCAGACGTCCGCACCACAGCCTTTAACCGCGCATTGGCCTGTAGGCCTTCCATTGGCTGAATGCGTTTCACGGTAATGCGCGGGGTTTCTTCGCCGGGCTGACGATCCAGTTCCACCGTCAACAGGCCGCAGCTATTGTCCTTAGCTGCCTCTTCCAAGTCTTTGGCTGTCAGTTCGTCAAAGCAGCTGGCAATGAATTGGCCGGTCGCATCTGACATCGCACAATTGGCATAACGGCGGCCCCGCGCCGAAGTGCGCCAACGCACATCTTCCACCAGCACTGCCATGACGGCACCTGTGCGCCCGCCATCCGCCGGGGCTGGCTGGGCACACAGCGCGGCATAGGTCCGCGCGCCATGCGCCGCCGCCACATGGCGATAGCGATCAATGGGGTGCGCCGAAAAGTAAAAGCCAAAGGCCTCGCGTTCCTGCGCCATCCGGTCGGCGAGCGACCAATGCGCATTGGCGGGCAATTTGATGGCCTCTACCTTATGCTCTTCCCCACCGAACAAGCCCCCCTGTCCGCTGGTGCGCTGCGCATCAACCGAGGCCGCGACCGCCAGCAGCGTTTCCGCCATGGCATGGACGCCCGCGCGATTTGGCTCGATGCTGTCAAATGCCCCTGCGGCGGCCAGGCTTTCAATCTGGCGGCGGTTGAGCAGGCGCGGATTGATGCGGTCCGCAAAATCATCGAGCGATTTAAACGGGCCTTTGGTCACCCGTTCGGCGACCACCTGTTCCATCGCACCTTCGCCGACGCCTTTGAGCGCACCCAAGGCATAACGCACGGCAAGCGTGTCTTCCTCCGCGGGCTCCACCTCAAAGTCGGCGCCACTATGGTTGATGCACGGCGCAAGGCTGGGCACGCCCAGACGGCGCATATCATCCATGAAGATGGAGAGCTTTTCGGTATTGGAAATATCAAAGCTCATCGACGCGGCAAAGAAATCTGCTGGATAATGCGCCTTCAACCACGCGGTCTGATAGGCAAGCAGCGCGTAGGCCGCCGCGTGGGATTTGTTGAAACCATAGCCTGCAAATTTATCAATCAAGTCGAACAGCTCATTGGCCTTGGCAGCATCAATCTGATGATGCTCGGCACAGCCATTCACGAAAATGGCGCGCTGTTCATCCATTTCTGATTTGATCTTTTTGCCCATGGCGCGGCGGAGCATATCGGCGCCGCCCAGAGTGTAGCCGGCAAGGATCTGCGCCGCCTGCATCACCTGTTCCTGATAGACGAAAATGCCATAGGTTTCAGAAAGAATGCCCTCCAGCAGCGGGTGCGGATATTCAATCGGCACGCGGCCATTTTTACGATCGCCAAAGAGCGGGATGTTATCCATCGGGCCGGGCCGATAGAGCGAGACGAGCGCGATGATATCACCAAAGTTGGACGGACGGACAGCTGCAAGCGTGCGGCGCATCCCTTCCGATTCCAGCTGGAACACGCCCACCGTATCGCCCTTTTGGAGCAGCGCATAGACAGCCGGATCATCCCAGCTAAGTGTGTCCAGATCAGGCCGCGTGGCCGTGCGACGTTCAATCAATTCCAACGCGCGCTGAATGACCGACAGCGTTTTGAGGCCCAGAAAGTCAAACTTCACCAGCCCCGCGCCTTCGACATATTTCATGTCAAATTGCGTGACAGGCATGTCCGAGCGCGGATCGCGATAGAGCGGCACCAATTGATCCAGCGGGCGATCCCCAATCACCACACCGGCTGCGTGCGTGGAGCTGTGGCGCGGCAGACCTTCCAGCTTCATTGCCAAGTCCAGCAACTGGCGGACCTGATATTCCCCTTTATACTCAGCGGCCAATTCCGGCACGCCATTCAGTGCACGATCCAGCGTCCACGGATCAGTCGGGTGGTTGGGGATCAGCTTTGCCAGCCGGTCCACCTGCCCATAGCTCATTTGCAGCACGCGGCCTGTGTCCTTCAACACGGCACGCGCCTTCATCGTCCCAAATGTGATGATCTGCGCCACATGGTCCGCGCCATATTTTTGCTGGACATAACGGATGACTTCGCCGCGCCGGGTTTCGCAGAAATCGATATCAAAGTCTGGCATCGACACGCGTTCGGGGTTCAAAAAGCGTTCAAACAGCAAGCCAAGCTTAATCGGATCAAGATCGGTAATTGTCAGCGCCCAGGCAACCACCGAGCCTGCGCCCGACCCACGGCCCGGCCCCACGGCAATGCCCTGCTCCTTTGCCCATTTAATGAAGTCCGCAACAATCAGGAAATAGGCGGGAAAGCCCATCTGGATGATAACATCCAGCTCAAAATCCAGCCGCGCAAAATACGCCTCGCGATCGGCATCGGGGATCAGCGCCAGACGCTTTTCAAGGCCCGCGCGCGCATCGGCGCGCAGTTGATCAGCCTCGCCCTCTTTATCCCCCACCGTTGGCAAAATCGGGGCGCGTTTGGGCGCCATCACGGCACAGCGTTGGGCAACGACCAGCGTGTTGGCGAGCGCCTCTGGCAAGTCCTCAAACAGGCGCTGCATATCCTTTGCGGGCTTCATCCACGCATCGGGCGAACTTTTGGCGCGATCGGGGCTATCGATATAGGCGCTTGCCGAAATGCACAGCATGGCATCATGCGCGGGATGAAAGTCTGCCTCGGCATAGCAAGCCGGGTTGGTCGCCACGAGGGGCAAGTCTAGCTGATAGGCAAGATCGAGCAGGGCTTCTTCCGAGGCGCCTTCAACGGGGTCCAATCGGCGCGAAATTTCGACATAGAGCCGGTTGGGGAAAAGCCCCGCCAAGGCCTGGGCATAGCTGAGTGCGGCTGCCGGCTGATCTTCCGCCAAAAGGCGGCACAAGGCCCCTTCGCCGCCCGCCGTCAGCGCGATCAGGCTATCCTTATGCTGGGCCAACTTATCCCATGTCACATGCGGCGGTTCTTCCACGGGACGCGCCAAATGCGCGGCTGACACAAGCGCACACAGATTATCATAGCCCGCCTCATCCTGCGCGTAGAGCGCCAGCCAATCATAGACAGGCGTTGTGCCTTCGGGCCGCCCGGGCCGCAGAACGCACAATAATGTCCCAATAACTGGCTGCACACCCGCGCTTTTGCAGGCGTCCGAGATTTGGGGAGCCGCATACAAGCCATTGCGATCGCACAAGGCGACAGCGGGAAAGCCCAATTCCTTTGCCCGCTTCGCAATATCCTTTGGGCTAATCGCCCCTTCCAGCATGGTGAACGCCGAAAAAACACGCAAAGGGACAAAGGGCGAAAATGGCATGTGCGGACCTTAAGCACGGCCCATGCAGATGTTAACAGATTCGCAGCAAGGACTTGGGGATAACATCACCGCGGGCCGTTACAGACGCCCACCAAGGCCACTTTCCGACCTCTCCAAACCAAAAACGATGCAAAATGGCAGCGTTTTTGGTTCTTATCATTCTGATTCGGTTGTAGTTTGTTTCAGAAGCGGTCATGCCGCGTGGGCGCGGCCAAGCCCGATAGTCTTTTGGACGTCGAGGATTGTGCCGACTTGGTGGGGTAGAATAGCGCATCATGTTGGAAGGAAACATACAGTCCGCCCAGCGCATGGCGCTCTATGTCCTGCTGGTGGACAGCGACCGCGCCGCCTTGATGGAGCAGGCCGAAACGGTTCAATCCATGGGCCACTACTGCCTTTCCGCAACGTCTAGCGATGAGGCAATCCAGCTGTTTTCAAGCCGCCCTGAGATCAATTTGGTGATTTGCGATGCCAAGTTATCCGGTGAAACAGGGCTCGATTTGGTTGGAAAGCTCGGAGAAAGCTGCCAAAATGGTCGTAGTTTTCTCTCCATCCTGCTGACCGCCAGCCCCTCGGTTGAATTGGCCGTTCAAGCCATGCAACATGGCGTGATCGATTTTCTCAGCAAACCAATTGCGCGCGACAAATTCAGCGCCGCCATTGAGCGGGCAGCATTACGTCTGGTTGCCAGCGGACCAAGCCTCGCATCAGCGCGGGTGGAAGACTCGATTGCACATATCCAAACGTCGCTCAGCGCATTGATGGACAAGCTGGGCGTTAGCCAGCGCGATGAGACAGATTCAGATGAAGATGTCGCCGCCGCCATGGCCAACCCCAACGCTATCCACCCCTCAGTCCTCAAGGCCATTATCAAGGCACGACGCAACCGGCAGAAATATTTTGAAGGCGATCTCTTTTCAGACCCCTCTTGGGATATTTTGCTGGAATTGACGGCCGCCCATATTGAGAATCGGCAAGAATCTGTGACGAGCGTCGCCATTGCGGCCTCAGTGCCGGCCTCCACAGCCATCCGCAAAATCCGCGAACTGGCGGACCGGGGCTTGGTGCGCCGCTGGACTGACCCGGCCGATGCCCGCCGTATCTTCGTGGCCCTCACTGATGATGCAACGCGGCGGATGCTGGCCATGCTTGGCAGCGTTGAAAACGCGCCAATTATTTAACGCACGCGTTAACAGCCTAACCTTCGGCACAATGCTGTGCGATCAAGGCGTCATGGCTGGGCAGTTGCTCCGCCACACGCGCCAAACCTCCACTTGCCAAGCCCCGCGCCATAGGCAAGACAGGCAAAAAATGGAGGAAACGCCACGCCATGCCCAGCGAAGCCTATCAAACCCTGACAGTCGAAAAGCGCGGCGATGTGGATTGGCTGACGCTCAACCGGCCTGAGGCGCTAAATGCCATTAACCTCCAAATGGTGCATGACCTGACGGACTATTTTGGTCGGCTGTATAATGACCCCCAAGTCCGCGTTGTTGTGATGCGCGGGGCAGGGCGTGCCTTTTGCGCAGGGCTCGACATTAAGGAATTTGCCGACGGCAGGCCTGACGACATTCCCTTTGGCGGTGGCTTTAGCTTTCAAGGCTATTTGGCGGATGTTTATGTGAAGATGCGCCGTTGCCCCCAGCCAATTATTGCGGCGGTCCATGGCGCAGCCTCGGGCGGGGGCTTTGCCTTTGCGCTGGCGTCTGACGTACGGATTGCCGCCGAGACGGCGCGAATGAATGCCGCTTTTATCAAGCTGGGCCTGTCTGCGTGCGATATGGGGGTCAGCTATTTTCTGCCGCGTGCCGTGGGCAGCAGTGTGGCCGCGGAGCTTATGCTGACCGGACGGTTCATCCATGCCCAGCGCGCGCTGGCAACAGGCCTGGTATCAGATGTCGTGTCGGAAGATCAGCTTCACGCGACTGCAGAGGCGCTGGCGCTAGAGATGCTTGCCGCATCGCCCAAGGGATTGCGGATGACAAAAGAGGGCCTCTCCCTCTCCATCGACGCCCCCAGCCTTGAAGCCGCGATGGCAATTGAAAACCGCAACCAGCTGATGACCAGCGCCAGCCCCAATGTAGCCGAAGGGATGCGCGCTTTTATGGAAAAACGCGCGCCCAATTACATCCGTGATTAAGCCGCCCTGGCGCCCAGCCCCGCCAAATCCATTGATCGGCTAAATCAATCACAGTCTCCAAATAAATCGGTTTCACAATTTACTTTCCGCGCGGGCATGAATGGTTTCATCCTTGGTATAAGCAGGAGAGTTTTATGACGAAGAGACTGGTTTCGCTGATGGCGCTGGCAGTAGCCGTTGCCTCCCCAGCGATGGCATCGCCCCCGATGCAAATGGCGCCCAAGCCCATGACCAACAAGACATGGTGGCCCGACCGGCTTGACCTGTCTCCGCTGCGTCAGCATGCGGCCGCCTCCAACCCGCTGGGCGCCGATTATAATTATGCCGAAGAGTTTAAAAAACTCGATCTGGCAGCCGTGAAGGCTGATATCCAAAAGGTGTTGACCACCTCGCAAGATTGGTGGCCGGCTGATTATGGCAATTATGGCCCCTTCTTCATTCGCCTCGCCTGGCACAGCGCCGGCACCTACCGCACGCTGGATGGCCGTGGTGGGTCTGACGGCGGGCAAATCCGCTTTGAGCCCCTCAACAGCTGGCCAGATAACGTCAACCTCGACAAGGCCCGCCGTCTGCTGTGGCCCATCAAGCAAAAATATGGCCGCCAGATCAGCTGGGCTGACTTGATGATCCTGACGGGCAATGTCGCCTTGGAATCGATGGGCTTTAAAACCTATGGCTTTGCCGGTGGCCGCGTTGATGACTGGGAAGGTGATGAGCTTTACTGGGGCCCGGAAACCAAGTTCTTGGATGACAAGCGCTATTCTGGTGACCGCCAGCTCCAGCGTCCGCTGGCCGCGGTGCAGATGGGTCTGATTTACGTCAACCCAGAAGGGCCGAATGGCAATCCAGATCCGCTGCTGGCCGCAAAGGACATTCGTGAAACCTTTGGTCGCATGGCCATGAATGACGAAGAAACTGTGGCACTGATCGCGGGCGGCCACACCTTTGGCAAAGCACATGGCGCGCGCGATGCTGCCAAGTGTGTGGGCGCAGAGCCGGCTGCGGCAGGCTTGGAAGAGCAAGGCTTTGGCTGGAAGAATAAGTGCGGCAAGGGCAATGCCGAAGACACAACGACCAGCGGCTTGGAAGGCGCGTGGACATCTGCTCCGACGCAATGGACCACGCAATATCTGGACAATCTCTTTGCCTTTAACTGGGTAAAGACCAAGAGCCCCAATGGCGCGACTCAGTGGATCCCCGACAACGCGGCCGCCGCCAATATGGTGCCCGATGCGCATGACCCGAATAAGCGCCACGCGCCGATCATGTTCACGACCGATCTCGCGCTGAAATTTGATCCGGCCTATCGCAAGATCTCCGAGCGCTTCCGCAAAAAGCCGCAGGACTTTGAACTCGCTTTTGCCAAGGCTTGGTTCAAGCTGACGCACCGCGACCTGGGCCCGCGCACGCGCTATCTCGGCACGGAAGCGCCCAAGGATGTGCTGTTGTGGCAAGATGCTGTGCCGGCGGCTGATTATGCGATGATCGACACTGCCGATATCGCGCAGCTGAAGACCAAGGTTCTCGCCTCAGGCCTGAGCGGGCCTGAACTGGTGCGGACGGCATGGGCGGCCGCCTCTAGCTTCCGCGCATCGGACATGCGTGGTGGAGCCAATGGCGCCCGTCTGCGTCTTGACCCGCAAAAGAACTGGGCCGTCAACAATCCGGCAGAAATCGCCAAGACAGTGGCGGCACTGGAAGCCATCCAAAAGGACTTTAACAAGGGCCGTAAGGATGGAAAGAAAGTCTCGCTGGCTGATCTGATCGTGCTGGGCGGCAATGCCGCTGTCGAACAGGCGGCCAAGCAGGCTGGGCATGACCTGACCCTGCCCTTCACCCCGGGCCGGACCGATGCCAGCCAAGCCCAGACGGATGCCGCATCCTTTGCCGCGCTGGAGCCAACAGCAGATGGCTTCCGCAATTATTACAGCACAGGCGCCTATATGTCGCCGGCTGAAATGCTTGTGGATCGCGCCAATCAGCTGAAGCTGACGGCACCGGAAATGACCGTGCTGGTCGGCGGCTTGCGCGCGCTGAATGCCAATACCGGCGGGGCGGCGCATGGCGTGTTCACCGATCGTCCGGGGCAGCTGACGAATGACTTCTTCGTCAACCTCGTCAACATGTCGACCAAATGGTCCAAGTCCACGACAACCGAAGGCCTGTATGAAGGCGCCGATCGCGCCACAGGCAAGGTCAAGTGGACGGCAACGCCTGTCGATTTGATCTTCGGCTCTAATTCTGAGCTGCGGGCCATTTCCGAAGTCTATGCCGCCAATGACGGCAAGGAAAAGTTCGTGCAGGACTTTGCCAAGGCATGGACCAAGGTGATGAACCTCGATCGGTTCTGATCGATCAAAATCCGGGCGGGGGTGGCAGCACCCTCGCCCGTTTTTGCACCCTCCCCTGAACGTTAATTGAGGCCTTATGCCGAACCACATCACAAAATTGGCACTGGTCCTATTGGTTGCCGCCCAAACCGCGCCTGCACTGGCTCAAGCGGCGTCACCCACGGAGGCGGGCCGCCGCGTCTTTCAACGCTGTGCCGCCTGCCATAGTGTGGACGCCAATGCCCCCAACCGCTTTGGCCCCAATTTGCGCGGGGTGGTCGGGCGGAAGGCAGCAAGCCTGCCGGGCTATAATTATTCCGCAGCGCTTAAGGCCCAGAAATTCACCTGGACTGAGGCGCAATTGGACAAATGGCTCAAAGGCCCCCGCACGCTTGTGCCGGGCACAAATATGCCGTTCACAGGTTTATCGGACGCGGGTGAGCGTCGAGCCGTTATTGCTTATCTGAAAAGCCAAATGCCTTAATTCCTGCCGAGCATTGCAGGCCAGCCCGATCTAAGCCACTTGGCTCAGAAATTTGGTGGACAGGGCTGGATTCGAACCAGCGTACGCTTGCGCGGGCAGATTTACAGTCTGCTGCCTTTAACCACTCGGCCACCTGTCCCCAGGCGTCGCAGCCGGGCGCTTCGCCCGACGCGAGACGCGCCCAATGGCGAAGCGACGCGGCGCTGTCAATGCGTCAGTCGTGCAAGACCAACCATTCTTCTGCTGGCGCCCGTTTGGCACGCAGGCTGTTGGCAGGATTTGCCGGGTCTTTGTAACCAATCGACATACCCGTCCACAAAATGCGGTTATCGGGCAGATGGAGGAAATCCCCCAAGGTTTTGGGATAAATCGACCAGCATTCTTGCGGACAGCTATCCAGTCCCGCTTCGCACAGCAGGAGCATGATGGAGTTCAGCAGCGCCCCAGCATCGGCCCATTGCGGTTGCTCCATCTGGCGATCAAGCGAGACGAACAGGCCCACAGGCGCCCCAAAAAACTGGAAATTATTGAAGAACCATTTCGCGCGACCCGCCTTATCTTCGCGGGGAATGCCGATGGCACCATAGAGCATTTCGCCCACTTCGGCGCGCCGCGTGGCATAGGGATCCTTCAGCTCTGGGGGATATACATTATATTCTGACTGTTCCATCTGGCCGCCTGCAGCCAGCTTTTCTGCCATGATGGCTTTCAGCTTGGCCATCGACTCGCCGTGCACCACATCTACGTGCCAAGGCTGGAGGTTGCCGCCACTGGCCGCACGGGAAGCACGAATCACAATATCTTTCACCAAAGCCACATCCACGGGCTTATCCAGAAAGCCGCGCACCGAGCGCCGATAGTCAATGGCTTCTGAAACGTTCATCACAACTCCCCATCTCTTATGGCTTTACAAACGTAAGTTTCCCTTGCCGTAAACGTCAATTTAGGCAAGGGATTTCGCCATTAAGCCCTTTTTGGAGAGGAATCACATCATGGCCACAGCCTATATTGTTGATGCCGTTCGCACTGCGGGCGGACGCCGCGGCGGAAAGCTTGCCGGTTGGCATCCCGTTGATCTGGCCGCGGCCACTTTGGATGCGCTGGTTGCACGATCTGGCATTGATGGCGCGAAAGTGGATGATGTGGTGATGGGCTGCGTCACCCAAGCCGGCCAGCAGGCAATGCAGGTGGGCCGCAATGCAGTGCTCGCCGCCAAGAACCTGCCCGATAGCGTCCCGGCTGTGACGATTGACCGCCAGTGTGGATCATCCCAACAGGCGATGCAGTTCGCTGCGCAAGCTGTGATGTCGGGCACGATGGACGTTGTTATTGCCGCCGGCGTCGAATCTATGACGCGCGTGCCGATGGGCTCCAACGCCATGTTCCATATGAAGGAAGGGCTAGGCCATTATAAATCGCCCCGCCTGGACGAGAAATATCCCGGCATCATGTTCAGCCAGTTCATGGGCGCGGAAATGATTGTGAAGAAGCATGGCTTCACCAAAGATCAGCTCGATCAGTTTGCGCTGACCAGCCACCAGCGGGCCATTGCCGCGACCAATGCTGGCCTGTTCGATCATGAAATCGTGGCGCTTGAGGTCGAAACGCCCGAAGGCACAATCGTCCACAAAACCGATGAAGGCATTCGCTTTGACGCCACGCTGGAAAGCATTGCCGGTGTAAAGCTGTTGCAGGAAGGCGGATCGCTGACGGCTGCCACATCGTCGCAAATTTGCGATGGCGCCTCGGCGGTGATGATTGTGTCGGAAAAGGCCCTGAAAGAGCATGGCCTCACTCCCATTGCCCGCATCCACAACCTGACCGTGACGGCAGGTGATCCGGTCATCATGCTGGAAGAGCCGCTGTTTGCCACAGACCGCGCCTTCCAGCGTGCCGGCATGAAGATCAGCGATATTGATGCCTATGAAGTCAACGAAGCCTTTGCCTCGGTTCCAATGGCTTGGCTGAAGCATACAGGCGCTGATCCGGAACGTCTGAACGTGCATGGCGGCGCAATTGCGCTGGGCCATCCGCTGGGCGCTTCGGGCACCAAGCTGATGGCAACTTTGCTCAATGTCCTGAAGGCCAAGGGCGGCAAATATGGATTGCAGACAATGTGCGAAGGCGGCGGCGTCGCCAACGTCACGATTGTCGAACGGCTTTAAGCTTCTCACCCCTCCCCTTCAGGGGAGGGGCCGGGGGTGGGGCAGTCCAACCACCCCCAACTGATTTAACCCCACCCCAACCCCTCCCCTGAAGGGGAGGGCGAAAAGGAGAAAAACATGAAACTCGATTCCTCGATTTCCGCCGTCATTACAGGTGGCGCTTCGGGCTTGGGTGCCGCCACCGCGCGCGCATTGGCAGCGAAGGGCGTCAAGGTCGCGCTGTTCGACCTGCAAGTTGAAAAGGGCGAGGCGCTGGCCAAGGAACTGGGCGGCGTGTTCTGCGAAGTGAACGTGACGGACGACGCCTCCGTCGACGCTGGCTTTGCCAAGGCCCGCGCCGCGATTGGCCAAGAGCGCATCTTGGTGAACTGCGCGGGCACGGGCAACGCGATGAAGACGGCCAGCCGCTCCAAGGAAGATGGCTCGATCAAGCACTTCCCGCTCGATGCGTTTAACTGGATCGTCCAGATCAACCTTGTCGGCACCTTCCGCTGCATCGCGAAGTCGGCTGCTGGCATGATGACGCTGCCGGTTCTGGAAGACGGTGATCGTGGCGCCATCGTGAACACCGCATCGGTCGCGGCCGAAGACGGTCAGATGGGCCAAGCCGCCTATTCTGCGTCCAAGGGCGGTGTTGTGGGCATGACCTTGCCCATCGCGCGTGACTTGGCGAGCGAAAATATCCGCGTCAACACGATCCTGCCGGGTATTTTTGATACCCCGCTGCTCGCGGGTGCACCGCAAAATGTGCGCGACGCACTGGGTGCCTCGGTGCTCAACCCGAAGCGTCTCGGCAATCCGGCGGAATATGCCAATCTTGCCATGTGCATGATTGAAAATGGCTATTTCAATGGCGAAGATGTCCGCCTCGATGGCGGCATCCGCATGACGCCGCGTTGATCTAACGATTAAGGAGAGGCCCCTTTGCCAGCTGGTGAAGGGGCCTTTTTTCTATATGCCAAAGCCCCTGCCCCACCGCCTTGATCCGGCGATTTACCCGGTCCACCAGATCGCGCAGACGCGCTTTCAGGACATGGATATTAACGGCCATTTGAACAATGTGGCCTTTGCCGGCTTGTTTGAAAATGCACGCGTGCAGTTGAACCGTAATGTGCGGCCATGGGCGGACCGCCCCGCCAATGAGCGGACAATGGTCGCTGCTGTTGAGATCAACTATCTGCGCGAGGGCAATTTTCCAGACGATGTCACGGTCTGTTCCGGCATTGGCCGCATTGGCACGTCCAGCTGGACGATTGAACAAGCCATGTTTCAGAATGGCCAGTGCATTGCGACTTGCGATACTGTCGTCGTTTGCCGCACTGATAATCAGGCCAAGCCGCTGCGGGCGGAAATTGTAGAAGGCCTGAAGGCACAAATGGTGCGCCAGGGGTAACCAGAACGTCACCCTGAACTTGTTTCAGGGTCCATCTGCACCAAAGTTCGGCACACCAGCTTTCCCTGACAGTGTTCATGGATGCTGAAACAAGTTCAGCATGACGAGTTGCCCTTTAATCCTGAAAATTCGGTTTCCGCTTCTGCATTTCCGCCATCACCGCTTCCATCTGGTTGGGCGTGCGGATCACTTTCAGCTGTTCGTCACTTTCCGCCTGCAACAGCTCGGCATCGCTGGCATCGCCCATTAAATTGCACAGCCGCTTTGCCCCGCGCATGGCGTGCGGGTTTTTATTGGCAATCACCCGTGCCAATTCCATCGCCTTGGCATGGGGGTCGTCCGCCACATGGGTGGCAAAGCCCAATTCCTTCGCTTCCACGCCGTTAAATTCGCGGTTGGTGTAAATCATCTCCCGCAGCACATCATCACGCACCTGTGTGCGCCACAGCGGCATGCCCGCGACATCAGGCACAAGGCCCCATTTCATTTCCATAATCGCAATGCGCGTCTCCGGGTGGACGATCCGAATGTCGGCTGCCGCCATAATCTGGCTGCCCGCGCCAAAGGCGACGCCATGCACCGCAGCAATCACCGGCACGGGAAGTTCGCGCCAGCCCCAGGCCGCATATTGGGCATTGTTGGCAATACCATGTGTGCGATCCGCGAGGGAGCCACCGGCGCTGCTCGCACCCGGATCACGGTCGCCCTGCATGCTTGCCAAATCCAGCCCGGCACAAAAGGCGCGGCCTTCGCCGGAAAGCACAACAACCCGAAGCCCCGGTGTCGCCTTCAGCGTCTCTACAGCATCGACCAACGCCGCCCATTGCGTGGGGTCAAGCGCATTCATTTTATCGACACGCGTCATGCGGACATCGGCAATGCCATCTTCCAGCATCGTAATTTTCACGCGGTCGTTCATCGGCCTTTTCCCTTCAATGCAAACTCAACCAGCGGCAATTGATCATTGCCAAAATACATATCTGCGCCATCCACAAAGATGGTTGGCGATCCATAGCCCCCACGCGCAATCAACTCATCCGTGTTGGCGCGCAGCTTCAGCTTATTGGCATCCGTTACAGCAGCTTGCGCAATCGCAAGGCCATCCAGCCCGGCGGCATTGGCCGCCTGTATCAGCACCTCCGGGTCATCCAGATTTTGCTGATCGCCAAAATAGCTTTCAAAGGCCGCCTCGACAAAGCGGCGGAGCGATGGCTGGTCCGCCTCCAGCGCACAGGCCATGCGCATTGCAGTCACGCTCTTGGCGGGATGATGCACCGAGGGGAAGTTCATCCGCACGTCGGCCAAGGCGGCCCAATCGGCAAGCACTTTCCAACTATGCTGAAGCCGCCGGCTGCCGGCGTCTTCGCGCGCCGCATAAACGGCGGGGTTGACGGCATTGAAGACACCGCCAACGAGAATGGGGCGCAGCACCGCCTGATCGCCTGTCCGCTCCAGCAAAGGCCAGAGATTGGCAAAGGCGATCCGCGTCCATGGGCTGGACAGATCAAAGAAGAATTCGACGCGCGAGCCGCTCACTTCTTCGCCTTCTCCCAATATTGGTCGCGCAGCAGACGCTTGTAGAGCTTGCCCGTGTCGTGGCGTGGCAGCTCTGCCAGAAAATCAATGCGGCGCGGGATTTTGACGCCCGACAATTTTTCACGCGCAAAATCGGTCAATTCCGCGCGGAAATCATCATTGGCATAGGCCATATCAATCGGCTGGATGACAGCAATGACCTCTTCCCCCATTTCCTCATGCGGGCCGCCAATGACAGCCACGTCCTGCACCTTGGGGTGGGTGACGAGATGGTTTTCAATTTCCTGCGGGTAAATGTTCACCCCGCCCGAAATGATCATGAAGCTCTTACGGTCAGTGAGGAAAATATAGCCATCCTCATCCATCCAGCCCACATCCCCCAATGTGGACCAGCCTTTGGAATTGCGGCTGGACTTCGTCTTTTCCGCATCGCCATGATATTCAAAAACGCTGTCGCTTTCAAAAAAGACAGTGCCTTCCTGACGGCGCGGCAGTTCTGTCTCATTATCTTCGGCCATGATGTGCGCAATGCCCGTCACAGCTTTGCCGACAGAGCCTGCGCCTTCCTTATCCGCCAGACGCAACCAATCAGCCGAGCCAATATAGGTAAAGCCATTGCCTTCAGAGCCCGCATAATATTCTTCCAGCACCGGGCCCCACCAGTCGATCATCGCGCGCTTCACGGGCATGGGGCAGGGCGCCGCCGCATGGATCGCGCAATTGAGCGACGACAGATCATATTTGCGGCGTGCTTCTTCGGGCAGCTTCAGCATGCGCACAAAATGCGTGGGCACCCATTGGCTGCACGTGGCCTTATATTTTTCAATCGCGGCAAGGGCGTTTTCGGCGTCAAACTTCTTCATCATGACGACAGTGCCGCCAATTTTGTGGACCGTCATCGACCAGCGCAAAGGGGCAGCGTGGTACAGCGGGGCCGGAGACAGATAGACGCTGTCAGGCGTAAAGCGGAACAGGCCCATGGCCAGCATGACGAGGCTGTTTGATTGATCAATGGCGGGGTCTTCGGGCAGCGGAATACGCACCCCCTTGGGTCGGCCCGTGGTGCCGGACGAATAGAGCATATCGACGCCCGCCCGCTGATCAGCAACGGGGGTGGTGGGCATGGGCGCCAATGCGTCTTCCAACACGCCATAGCCTGCAACCGCGCCGCCCAGGGCATAACGCTCAACTGTGGTTGTTAATTTGGCGGCGGCCTCGGCAAGGCTTGCGGAAATAACGAACAGCTTTGCGCCTGAATTTTCTAGAATATAATCCGTTTCATCCGCCGTCAGACGCGAGGAAATGCACACATAGCGCAGGCCAGAGCGTTGCGCGCCCCATGTCAGGGAATAATAATCAGGCGTATTTTCCAGCATGAAGGCCACGACATCATCATGCCCCAGCCCCTTTTGCCGGAAAAACTGGGCAACTTGGTTAGAACCCTCATCCAACTGTTTGTAAGTGCGCGTTTCGCCGGTTTCGGCAACAATGATGGCTGCTTTGTCAGGATTGGATTTCGCGTGAATAAAGGGGTGCATCGCGCTGGGTGATCCTCTCAATTTTCTCGTTCGATTCTTCGAACTTTACGTTTACGTTAGCGCGCAAATTCATGGCAATCTAGCACCCATGATTGCGAGGGGGCGAAAGGCAGAGTAAGCGCAATGCATGACTGAGCAAGCGCAGGAATTTGACCCCGCCCGGCTGATCCGGATGATGTCGAAAAATGGCCATAACAAGCTGATTGGCACGCAATATCATGGCCATGGCGAGGGCTGGTGTGAACTCGCTTTGCCTTATAGTGAAGATTTGGTGAGCGATACGGCGTCAGGCATCCTCGCCTCTGGCCCGATCTTCACGCTGATGGATATGGCAACCAGCCTGTCCATCTGGCTCAAAACGGGCGTTTTCCAGCCGCAGGCAACGCTAGATTTGCGAATTGATTATCTGCGCCCCGCGCGGCCCGGCCAGATGGTGATTGGCCATGGCGAATGCTATCATGTCACGCGCTCAATCGCGTTCATCCGCGGCCACGCACATGATGGCGATCCTGATAAACCCATTGCCCATGTCGCGGGCACCTATTTCTTTACGGCAAGCTGATGCGCACGCTTCTTTCCCCTTACGCCAAAACCATGGGTTTTGAGGCAAACCATGACGCCGAGGGTCGGCTGGTCATTTCTATGCCTTATGGTGATGGCGTGCGCGGGCGGCCCGGCTTTGTCCATGGTGGCGCGCTTGCTGGCCTTTTGGAAACAGTCGCCTATGTCACCTTGTCGGAAGCGCTGGGCGAGGATGACACGCCAATGCTGAAGCCCGTCAATATGACCGCGACCTATATGCGCGGTGCCGTCGAAGTGACGACCTATGCCCGCGCAACCATTGAGCGACTGGGCAAACGCATTGCCAATATTGAAGCGGTGGCGTGGCAGGATGATCCCGCCAAGCCCGTCGCAATTGCGCAAATCAATGTGATGCTGGATCGGAGCGGCCGGTAAGCCACCCGCTCCCAATCGCATAAAGGACGTTACGCCTTCGCCCAGCCGCTGCGTGCCCACAGCAAAATGGCAACGCTGATCGCTTCAACAACCATGGGCTCCACCGCACCGGGCACTGCGCCTTCCAAAGCAATAGTCACCAAACGGCCCAACAGCGCGAGGCCGAAGAGCGTCGCCGCGGCCAGTGCGGCCCCACCATGTTGCTTCCATGCGGCATAGCCACAGAACAGGCCCACGCTCAGGAAGAACGACCCAAAGTCGGCGCGAATGCTGGCATTGCCCAAGGCACCCGCGGCCTGAATTTGGAATTGTGCGGCCTGCGTATCAAGCGACACCCAGAACAGCGCCCCCATGGCGAAAAAGAACAGGGCCATCAGCCCCACCAATCCCCGTGCAATCATAACATCCCCTCCTTATTGTGATTTTTTAAGCTCTGTTAGGCATCAATACTGGGCGAGCCAATATTGGCATGTGCCACGCCACCATCGACGGTGATGGTATCGCCCACCACATAATTGCCGGCATTGCTGGCCAGATAAATTGCCGCTGCCGCCATATCTTCGGCCACGCCAATGCGGCGCAAAGGCGCCCGGCGCAATGGCCGTGACGTTGATCTGATCTTGCACCAACCGCGCGGCCATCCGCTTCGTCAGATACAGGATCGCCGCCTTAGACGCGTGATAGCTATAGGTTTCCCATGGGTTGAGGCGAATGCCATCAATTGACCCAATGTTGATGACCTTGGCTGGCTGTGCCTGCGAGGCGGCAGCCTTTAATTGCGGATAGAGTGCTTGGGTCAGGAAGAAGGGGCCTTTGACGTTAAGGTCCATCACTTTGTCCCAGCCCACTTCGGGAAACTCTTCAAACGGCGCGCCCCAAGCTGCACCTGCGTTGTTCACTAAGATATCGAGCTTGTCTTCCCGCGCGGCAAACGCCGCCGCAAGTGCCTTGCAGCCTTCGACGGACGAGACATCCATGGGAAGTGGGATGCAATTGGGACCAAGTTCCGTGGCCGTTTGCTCACAGGAGTCTGCCTTGCGCGATGTGATGTACACTTTCGCGCCTTGGGCGATGAACCCTTCCGCAATATGGCGGCCCAAATTTTTGGACCCGCCCGTGACCAAGGCCACACGGCCCTGAAGACTAAACAGCTTTTGAATATCCATGCTCAATATCCGTTCATACGCGCCACGCGATCGGCGTGGAAATTGGTATCCCCAAAGAACTCCGCCAAAGCGCGGTCGCGCTTCATGTAGAGGCCAATGTCATATTCATCCGTCATGCCGATGCCGCCATGCATCTGCACACCTTCGCGCACCGCAAGGTTGCAGGCGAAGCCCGATTTGGCTTTGGCAGCAGCCACGAACAGCTCTGCCCGCGGGTCAGCATCATCCAGAAGATGCTGCGCCTTCAGCACAATTGAGCGTGCGCCTTCCATTTCGCCATAAAGATGCGCGGCCCGGTGCTGCAACGCTTGGAACTCCCCAATCAGTTGGCCGAACTGCTTGCGCTGCTTCAGATAGCCAAAGGTCATGTCCATCGCGCCCGCGCCAACGCCAACCATTTCGGCTGCCGCGCCAATGCGCCCGGCATCAAGCAGACGGGTAAGCGATGCCCAGCCGCCATCAACATCACCAATGACAGCATCGGCCGTCACTTCGACGCCATCCAGCGTCACACGCGCGGCAAGCTGGCTATCCACCAGTCTATCTGCCTCCGTCGTGACACCCGCCGCGTCGCGCGGCACAGCAAACAAAGTAATGCCCTGTTCATCCCCCGGCGCCCCTGCGGTGCGGGCGGAGACAATCAGCATGTCCGCGACATGGCCATGGACAACGAATTGCTTCTTGCCCGAGAGCTTAAAGCCATTGCCCGCACGTTCTGCGACCAGCGCAGTGGCCGCCGGGCGGTGCTTTGCCCCTTCATCGATAGCAAGGCCAATAATTGCATCGCCCGACAGGATCTTGGGAAACCATTCGCCGCGCAAATGTGCACCCGCGCCTTTCAGCGCCTCAACCGCGGCAACAGCGGTGGTCAGGAAGGGCGACGGCGTCAGATTGCGGCCAATTTCTTCGAGCACAATGCCCGCTTCCACATGGCCCAGACCTAAACCGCCTTCCGCCTCGGGAACCAGAATGCCCGTGAACCCCATTTCGGCAAACTGCTTCCACAAATCGCGGGCAAAGCCGGTTTGATCGTTTGCGTCACGCAAGCTGCGCAGATGTTTGACAGGTGCATTTTCGGCAAGGAACGGCGCAACCGTATCCTTGAGCATCACCTGATCTTCGCTGTGATAAAGTCCCATTGTCTTGTCCTATTTGCCCCTCTCTTTCAGGGGAGGGGTTGGGGTGGGGAATCTGAAAGCTGGATCGGGTGGGATGGCCCCACCCCCGTCCCCTCCCCTGAAGGAGACGGGCTTTGCTTTTAGGCTCCCGGCATTTCGAGGATGCGTTTGGCAACGACATTCAGCATGACTTCGCTCGTGCCGCCTTCGATGCTGTTTGCCTTTGTCCGCAGCCATGTGCGTGGCCGCGCGCCCTTGCGAGACCGTTCGCTTTCCCATTCCAGCGCATCCGACCCACCGGCCGACATCACCAGTTCATGCCGCTTCTTGTTCAGCTCTGTCCCAATATATTTCATTAGGTTGGAATAAGCGGGATGGGCTTTGCCCGTCTTCCATTCATCCATGAAGCGTTCGCTGTGCGCGCGGAACACCATGGTTTCGACATCAAACAGAGCCATTTGTGCGCGCAGCACGGGTTCTTCAGCGGCAACGTCCTTAAACGCCGCGCCAATCGAGGCCATGCCTTCGCCAAGGCCGCCGCCTGAAATCATCTCGCGCTCATGCCCCAGCAGATATTTGGCGACATCCCAGCCGCGGTTCACTTCGCCAACAATCTGGTGCTTGGGCACTTTCACATTGTCGAAGAAGGTTTCGCAAAAGGGCGAAGCGCCAGAGATCAGCTTAATCGGCTTGGTCGTTACGCCCGGAGACGTCATGTCGAACAAGAGGAAGCTGATGCCGCGATATTTATCTTCCTTATTGGTGCGGACGAGGCAGAAAATCCAATCGGCCTTATCGGCATAGCTGGTCCAGATTTTCTGGCCGTTCACAACCCAATGATCGCCCTTGTCCTCACCAAAGGTTTGCAGCGAGACGAGGTCGGAGCCGGAGCCGGGTTCCGAATAGCCCTGACACCAGCGGATTTCACCGCGCGCGATTTGCGGCAGATAATGTTTTTTCTGCTCTTCAGTGCCGAATTTGAGGAGCGCCGGGCCAAGCATCCAAATGCCAAAGCTTTGCAGCGGAACACGGCACCCAAGCTTTGCCATTTCCACACGCAAGACTTTCGTCTCTTCAGCGGTTAGGCCGCCGCCGCCATATTCCTTGGGCCAATCTGGCACGGTCCAGCCTTTGGCCGCCATGACTTCGAGCCATTGTTTCTGCGCCGGGTTCTTGAACACCCAATTGCGGCCACCCCAGCAGCCATCATCTTCGCTCTTTACTGGCTCGCGCATTTCAGGGGGGCAATTGGCCTCCAGCCAAGCGCGCGTTTCCTTCCGGAATGTCTCAAGGTCAGTCATTGGCATCTCCTATTCCAAGCCCGACTCTGTAAGTCGCCGGCTTGGGTTTACGCAAGCGTCAACAAGCGATCTAAGCATTCCGTAACGGCAGGCGCAAGCGCGTTGACCCGCGCCCGCAAGCCAGACAGGATGAGTCGCAAATAAGATGGAGAGGCATATGAGATTCGTTGGGAAAACTGTCGTCATCACAGGCGCAGCATCGGGCATTGGCAAGGCCACCTGCCTGCTCTTTGCGTCCGAAGGCGCAACGGTGATTGCCGGCGATATTGATGCCAAGGGCGGGACCGAGCTTGCCCAGACCTCCAACGGTAAAATCTTTTTTAAGCAAACTGATGTCTGCAACCCAATGGACATTAAGGCGCTGATGGATTTTGCCGCCGCCAAGACGGGTGGGATTGATGTTGTCTTTAACAACGCAGGCGCCGGCGGGGACCGCGCGCCCATTGACGAAATTGAGCCCGAGGGCTGGGACCGGACAATGAACTTGCTGCTGCGTTCGGTGGCAATGGGCGTGCGCTATGCCGTGCCACATATGATTGGCCGGGAAGGGGCATCCATTGTGAATACGGCCAGCGTTGCCGGGATCGGCGCAGGCTTTTCCCCCACGGCCTATGCGGTTGCCAAATGCGGCGTCATTCATCTGACCAAAGTGGGTGCGACGGACCTCGCCAAACACCAGATCCGCATGAACGCAATTTGCCCGGGCTTTATCCAGACCAATATCTTTACCTCATCTATGGAGGTGCCCGAGGATAAGCGCGA
This sequence comes from Sphingomonadaceae bacterium, assembly GCA_009920915.1. Lineage (GTDB taxonomy): Bacteria > Pseudomonadota > Alphaproteobacteria > Sphingomonadales > Sphingomonadaceae > Aquisediminimonas. Next base: position 20,248 of record RFZB01000029.1, read on the forward strand.
CGCGGCCAACCAAATTATCTTTGAAATTGCTAACCATACGCAGCCCGTGCAGCGCGGCGGGCGGCCCGATGATATTGCGAATATGGTCGCGTTCCTCGCCTCGAAAGAGGCTGGCTTTATCACTGGCGCGCATTTCGTGGTGGATGGCGGCATCACGACGGGCCAGCCGCATAGCTGGAATCCCGAAGCGCCCGGCATATTTGATGCGCTGGAAGGCTTTGTGAACGCCGACAACGCATGAGCACGCCCGCCGCGCAGCCACTTCCGCTTCGGCTAAAGCTTGCCCATGGCTTGGGCAGCATTGCCTATGGCGTGAAAGATAACGGCTTTTCGACCTTTTTATTGCTCTATTACAATCAGGTCCTTGGGCTGCAGGCGACCTTGGTGTCAGCCGCCCTGATGCTCGCGCTGTTCATTGACGCCTTTATTGACCCGTTTATCGGGCATATGAGCGATAAAACTTATACGCGCTGGGGGCGGCGTCTGCCGTGGCTCTATGCTGCGCCTATTCCGCTCGGCCTCGCTTGGCTGCTGCTCTGGGCCCCACCGCAGGCCGCAGACGGACATATCTTCCTCTATCTTGTCGTCACTGCCGTTCTTGTAAGAGCGCTGGTTTCTGCCTGCGAGGTGCCTTCAGTCGCCCTCGTGCCCGAACTGACTCGGGATTATGATGAGCGCACCGGGCTGATGCGTTTCCGCTATCTATTTGGCTGGGCCGGCGGGCTCATCATGCTGTTTCTGGCCTATAGCGTCTTTCTGGTACCCGATGAGGGGCATAAGGTCGGCCAACTCAATCCCGATGGCTATTGGGCCTATGGAGTGTTTGGCGGTTGCCTGATTGCCATTGCCGTCCTCACCTCTGCACTTGCTCAGCACCGCAGGGTGGCACATTGGCCTGATGAGAAGCCCAAAGCGACCAGCTTCGGCCACGCTTTTGATGAAATCCGCCAATCGCTCTCCAACCGGGCCTTTCTGATCTTTGCGGCAGCGGCAGCTTTTGCCGTGATCAGCCAAGGCATTACGTTTTCCATTTCCAACTATCTCTATCTTTATGTCTGGCGGTTTGACCAAACGGCCTTTGCGCTGCTGCCCGTTGTGCTGTTTCTCAGCGTCATTGCGGCCTTCTTCCTTGTCGTGCCACTCAACCGGCGGTGGGATAAGCCCCATACGGCTGCTTACGCCTCGATCATTGGCGTGTGCTTGTGGGTCATCCCCTTCCTCTTGCGGCTTGTTGGCCTATGGCCCGAACCTGGCAGTGCGGCCTCAACAGTAGGCATTTTTACCTTTTTCTTTTTGGGCAACAGCTTTGCTGTCACCGTGATGATCTCCGCTTCATCCATGATCGCGGATATTGTCGAAGCCTCGCAAGAGCAGACAGGACGACGGACGGAAGGCACCTTCTTTGCTGGAAACTTCTTCATCCAAAAATGCGCAACGGGCGTTGGGATTTTTGCATCTGGCCTGATCATCAGCTGGGCTGGGCTGTCGGCCCAAACCAATCCGGCCGATGTTTTGACTCAGGTCATAGAGCGCTTGGTTCTGGCCTATATTTTGATTGTTATTGTGTTGGCTGCGGTCTCCGCCTTTATCTTTGTACGCTTCCCCATCCGTCGGAAGGACCATGAGGCGCGTCTGATCCGGTTGGCTAAAAGCAGCGGATCAGGAGAAGCGTAAAGGGGGCTGGAAAACAGTCCCGAAAGCTGACAGTGACGTAAACGTAAACAAGGAAGAGGACGACTCAGATGGATTTCACCCTCACCGAACGCCAGTCTTATTGGCGCGACCGTGTTAAGGCCCATATCGACCAATATGTGCGCCCCCGCGTGAAGGATTATTATGCGGAGCAAGCGACGGGTGATCGCTGGAAAGTCCTGAACGTCATTGAAGAGGAAAAGGCCCGCGCCAAGGCGGCTGGCATTTGGAACCTGTTCATGCCGCCGCAGGGCAACAACGCGCATCTCGACAGCAGCGTGGAATTTGAAGGCCCGATGCTGACCAATCTGGAATATGCCCTGTGCGCCGAAGAAATGGGCCGCGTGGGTATTGCGTCGGAAATTTTCAACTGCTCCGCCCCTGATACGGGCAATATGGAAGTGCTCAACCGCTATGGCACGGCCGAGCAGAAGAAGCAGTGGCTGATCCCGCTGATGAACGGCGAAATCCGCTCTGCCTTCCTCATGACGGAACCCGCCGTTGCCTCGTCTGACGCGACCAATATCGAAACGCGCATCACGCGCGATGGCGATCATTATGTGATTAATGGCCGGAAATGGTGGTCGTCGGGCGCGGGCGATCCACGCTGCAAAATTGCAATTGTCATGGGCAAGACTGATCTGGGCGCACAACGCCACCAGCAGCAGTCACAGATCCTGATGCCGCTGGACGCACCGGGCGTTAAGATTCTGCGCCATCTGCCTGTCTTTGGCTATGATGATGCGCCGCATGGCCATATGGAAATTGAACTGAAGGACGTCCGCGTTCCGGCAGAAAACATCATTTATGGCGAAGGCCGTGGTTTTGAAATTGCGCAGGGCCGCCTTGGGCCGGGCCGCATCCACCACTGCATGCGCACCATTGGCGTGGCCGAAGAGGCGTTGGAAAAAATGTGCCGTCGCCTCACCAGCCGTGTCGCCTTTGGTAAGACAATTGCCGAACAAACTGTCTGGCATGAGCGCATTGCCCGCGCGCGCATTGATTTGGAAATGACGCGCCTGCTCTGCCTCAAGGCCGCGCACATGATGGACACGGTTGGCAACAAGGCTGCTGCTGCTGAAATCGCGATGATCAAGGTCCAGGCACCGAACATGGCGCTGAAGATCATTGATGATGCCATCCAAGCTCATGGTGGTGGCGGTGTCTCGGAAGATTTCGGTCTGGCCTCTGCTTGGGCGCATCAGCGCACGCTGCGTCTGGCCGATGGTCCCGATGAAGTGCACAACCGCGCCATTGCCCGTCTGGAATTGGGCAAGCATGGCGACATCCGCCCCAAGGAGCTGTCCTCGGGTGATCTGGCGGTGACACGATGAAAGCAGCTGTCCTTGTCGAGCCGAATAAGCCGCTCGTCATTGAAGATCTGAACATTGCCAAACCGGGTCCGCACGAAGTGCTGATCCGGACGGCCGCCTGCGGCCTGTGCCATTCGGACCTTCATTTCATTGAAGGCGCTTACCCGCACCCCCTGCCCGCTATTCCGGGGCATGAAGCGGCCGGCATTGTCGAGGCTGTGGGCAGCGAAGTGCGCACGGTGAAGCCGGGTGACGCCGTTGTGACCTGCCTGTCGGCCTATTGCGGGCATTGCGAATTTTGCGTCACAGGTCGGATGTCGCTGTGCTTGGGCGGCGATACGCGCCGCGCCCCCGGGGAGGCGCCCCGCATTACCCGCGCCGATGGCTCGCAAGTCAACCAGATGCTCAATCTGTCCGCCTTTGCCGAACAGATGCTGATCCACGAACACGCCTGTGTGAAGATCAACCCGGATATGCCGCTGGATCGTGCGGCGATCATTGGCTGCGCGGTGACGACGGGGGCAGGCACCATCTTCAATGCCTGCAAGGTAACACCAGGGGAAACTGTTGCTGTGGTCGGTTGTGGCGGGGTTGGCCTTGCGACGATCAACGCAGCCAAAATTGCGGGCGCAGGCCGCATCATTGCAGCGGACCCCATGCCCGAAAAGCGGGCACTGGCGTTGAAGCTGGGGGCCACCGATGTCATTGATCCGATGGCCGATGGCGCGGCAGGCCAAATTGTCGAAATGACCAAAGGCGGTGTCGATCACGCGATTGAGGCTGTCGGTCGCCCGGCTTCTGCTCAGCTTGCTGTCAACGTGCTGCGGCGCGGTGGTA
>RFZB01000281.1 GCA_009920915.1 Sphingomonadaceae bacterium
TGGCACTGATCATCGCCATGCCTAAATCTGCTTCTTCGTTCTTATGGCCATTTTTGGTGGCGTGTCTTGGCATCGCCCTCTTCTCGGTCATGGATGGAGTGATGAAGGCCTTGGTGCTGGCTTTAGGGGCCTATAATGCCATGCTTTGGCGCCAGCTCATGGGCTTCGGCCTTGGTGGCGTCACCTTTTTGCTCACACGCTCCCGATGGCCGTCGCCTGAAGCGATGCGGCTTCATATCAAGCGCGGGTTAATTGGGGGCGTTATGGCGCTCACATTTTTCTGGGGAATAGCCCGTGTTCCGCTGGCAGAAGGGATTGCGTTGAGTTTCATTGCGCCGTTGATCACCTTGTATCTGGCGGCCTTGCTGCTGAAAGAACGAATCAGCCCGCACGCGATTATCGCCTCCCTCTTGGGGCTGGCGGGTGTCATTGTGATCATGGCGGCCCGGCTGAGTGGCGATGCCGAGCACGCGCACAAGGAAGCCGTGTTGGGCATGATTTCTATTTTGGTATCGGCCGTGCTCTATGCTTATAATTTGATCTTGCAGCGCCAACAGGCCCAGATTGCAACACCCATTGAAGTTGCCTTTTTCATGAATGCAGTCGCCCTTGGCGCTATGGCAACAGCAGCCCCCTGGCTGGCAGAGTGGCCGGATAGAGCACATCTTCCGACCATTGGGCTTGCCGCCTTGCTGGCCTTATTCTCGATGATGCTCATGAGCTGGGCCTATGCGCGGGCGGAGGCTCAACAGCTTGTGCCGATTGAGTACACCGCATTTCTTTGGGCAGCTCTTGTCGGCTGGGTTGCGTTTAACGAGCCAGTGACGGCGGCGACCTTGGCAGGCACAGCATTGATCATCATTGGCTGCCTTATTGCAACGCGGCAGCCGCCCGTTCCAATCGGCGCTGCGTCCAAATAAGCGCGACGGATTTTAGAATCCGATTTTCTTGGCCCGTTCAATGCCATCGCAGATGATCTGCTTGGCTTCCTCCGCATTGCCCCATCCCTTTATTTTGACCCATTTCCCCGGTTCCAGATCTTTATAATGGGCAAAGAAATGCTCAATTTGCTGGGTCACGATTGGCGGGAGATCGTCATGGCCTGACACTTCGGCATAATATGGAAAGGTGCTGTCAATCGGCACCGTGACCAGTTTTTCATCCCCGCCCTTATCGTCTTCCATCAGCAAAACACCAACGGGACGCACCTTTATCACAGCGCCGGGCATG
>RFZB01000282.1 GCA_009920915.1 Sphingomonadaceae bacterium
CGATCACGATCACAGCCCAAGGGTCTCCTTGTAAAGCTCGATCAAGAGGCGAAGACGTTCTGCGGCTACTTCTTCAGTCATTGTTTTGCTCCTTATTGCGCTGTTCAATCATGCGGTCTGCATATTCATATGCCAGACGCGCTGCTTCCCACGGGCTGTTATCCTGATAGGCTGCGATCAGAACCTGACCAGCGAACCAGTCCCGCAGTTCCATACCCGGCGCTGGTTGGCCCAGACCGGTGATCCGGGGGTAAACGTAATCGTCCTTCAGTCTGCTCATCTCTTCCTCATTGCATCGTGTTATTGGTTTCAGAAATCTGCGTCACGCCTGCTTCAACGTCCCGTGCGATCATGTTCAGCATGACGCCGACCATGGCTCTGTCCAAGCCAGAGACGACACCAGCGATCAGCATGTTGGTAAACAGCACGGCTGAAACGCCGATCATGTCTCCAGCATTCTCGATCTCATCGCTCATCAACTGATGGTACTTCCAAGCCGCAGCCCAGAGTTCCTTTTCTGTCATGCGGGGCACTTCGCCCTGCTGCGGCTCAGCGCCGACTTCTTCTTCATTGCTCATTTTGGTCCTCATAGTTTTTAGGTCGGAAGCCTGTGAGCAGCGCCTCGACGGCTACTGACACTGGGCCGGGGACAGGCGTTTCACCGCTTTCGTAACGGCGGATCGTGCGGTCGGCACGGGTGCCCATCCGCAGAGTCTTGGCAAGCTGCGATGCAGACATGCCAAGCTCCTGCTTGGCAGTTCTGAACTCATCCTTCGTGAAACTCATCTTCTTCCTCTTTCTGGATGGCTTCGTACAATTCCAACTCAGCCCACTCATCGGCAGTCAGAGGTTCTTCCTTGCGGAAAAGCTCCCAAATTCTGGGGTTTGGCTGCACCACGACAGTCGTGATGCGAGGCAGGTGGAATGTACCTTCGGGGGCTGACATAAGATTGCTCCTTGATAGATAGATAAAGTCAACGGGGTGAGGCTAGGGCGCAAGGCCCTAGACTGTCAAGCGTACTTTTGCCCGCGCCAAGAATTCACCTCCTTGCGGAGCATGTAATCCTTGAAGGCGTAGGTCTTGGTGGTGATGCTGAACTCACGGGCCAAAAGGTTCACCCGCGCCTGAGCGGTGTCGAACCGGGCCTTGGCTGCATCATATTCCTCAAAGGCCGCTTCGGCGCGGGACAGGATGTCAGATACGTCGATGGTAGTGCTCATTAGTTTGCT
>RFZB01000283.1 GCA_009920915.1 Sphingomonadaceae bacterium
CCCGAAGAGCGCATCGGTGTGCGCATCGACCAGCCGCCGACCCTCTTGGGCGAGATCCCCGTCGCCCAGGAGGAAATCCTCCCGGTCGGCGGCCGGTATCAGGTCGGAAGCGTGCGGGACATGCAGGATCAAGGGGGACATGCCGCCGAGTCTACCCGCCCGGGCCCGCAAGTCATTGGCGGGGAGTGTCATAAAATCGATGAACTCCGGCGAAACCTTCCCATCCCACGGGGGTTTCATCAGCGAACCCTAATCCCATCATACCCATGAAACTCAAGTTCCCCCTCCTGCTGGCCCTGATCACCACGGCCGGCCTCATCGCGGCCGACGCCCCCGCCGGCGGCGAAGCCAAGAAGCCCGACGCCCCGAAGGGCGAAGGCAAGGGCAAGGGCGAAGGCAAAGGCGGCTTCCAGATCCCCGGCGTGTCCCCTGAGGACATGAAGAAGCTCGGCGACGCCCGCAAGGCCGCCATGGAAGACCCGGAAATCAAGAAGCTCGCCGAGGCCGCCGCCGCCGCCCGCGCCAAGGGCGCGGAAGCCAAGGACGAAGACGCCAAGAAGGCCGCCCGCGAAGAAGGCGCCAAGGCCTACAAGGCCCTGAACGAAGCCGTCCACGCCGCCATCGTCAAGGCCCACCCCGAGCTCGCCGAAGTCGCCAAGAAGGCGCAGGAAGCCATGGCTGCCCGCGCCAAGGGCGGTAAGGGCGGCAAGGGTGGCGAAGGCAAGGGCAAGCCGGAAGGCAAGCCCGAGGCCAAGCCGGAAGCCAAGTAATCCTCGGATCACTGGCCCAGAGACAGACCCCGGTTCGCCGGGGTCTTTTTTTGCGCCCAGCCCCGACGGCGCCGAACTTCCGGCCCGCGGCGGTGTTACTGAAAAGACATGAATTGCTTTAGCCTCGCCCTCCTGTGGGTCGCCGCCGCCGCGATCGCCGCCGATGCGCCCAAAACCGAAGCCACGCGCACGCCGGCGGCCCGCGCGATGCTGGAGAAGCTGATCCCCGACGTCGAAGGCGTCAGCAAGGAGGAGATGGCCAAGTTCCGCGCCGCCTCCCCCAAGGCCCAGCAGGACCCCGCCGTGGTGGCGGCCAAGGCCAAGATGGCCGAGCTTCGCCAACAAGCCGAATTCGCCGGCGCGGAAGAACGTCGCGAGATGCGCGGCCAATTCGAGGGCCTGGCCGACCTCAACCGCAGCGCCCTGCGCGCGGCCTACGCCAAGGTGGACCCCACCCTC
>RFZB01000284.1 GCA_009920915.1 Sphingomonadaceae bacterium
AAGTCGAGTAGCGCCGACGCTGAACTGTTTCGCGGGCAAATGTTGACTGAAATGGCGACGATGAGTGCGGACGATGGGCTGGTCATGCAAATTCACCCGGGCGCGTTCCGTAACCATAATCCTTGGCTGTTTGAACATTATGGACGCGACAAGGGCGCCGATATTCCTACGGCGACCGATTATGTCCATGCGTTGCGTCCGCTGCTTGCCCGCCATGGCAATAACCCGAAGCTGACCATAATTCTCTTCACACTGGATGAAACCAGCTATGCGCGTGAACTGGCACCTTTGGCGGGCCATTACCCGGCGCTGAAGCTTGGCCCGTCATGGTGGTTCCATGATAGCCCAGAAGGGATGCGTCGCTTCCGCCAGCAAGTGACGGAGACGGCAGGCTTTTACAATACGGTCGGGTTTAATGATGACACACGCGCCTTTTTGTCGATCCCGGCACGGCATGATGTTGCGCGGCGCATGGATTGCGGTTTCCTCGCCCAATTGGTGGTTGAACACCGTATGGAAGATTGGGAAGCCGCCGAGCTGGCTAGGGCCCTTGCCTATGACTTGGCCAAGCAGGCGTATAAGTTGTGAGGCTCAGTAGCGCGACGCTGGGTCATTTGCCTGCTTCTGTCGCCCGGCCAGAATATGACCGGCACGGACAAGCCGGCGGCATTGTCCATTTCGGGATTGGCGCATTTCACCGGGCACATCAGGCAGTCTACACTGACGATGCGCTAGGACGGGGCGAACGCGATTGGTTGATCACGGGTATATCGCTGCGCTCGGCGAATGTCGCGGATCAACTTAACCCTCAAGACGGGCTGTATCTGGCCAATGTGCGCAGCGCGGCGGGCGATGCTTTTCGTGTGATTGGGAGTGTGGCGAGAGTTTTGGTCGCCGCTCAGGCCCCCGAGGCGGTTGTTGCCGCAATTGCGGCGCCCTCTACGCATATCATCAGTTTTACCGTCACTGAAAAAGGATATTGCCGCGCGGCAGATGGATCGCTCGACCATAGCTTGGCTGATGGGGCGAGCATTTATCGCTTCCTGCACGCTGGCCTCGCGCAGCGTCGTGCTGCGGGCTTGCCCGGCGTCACGCTCCTGAGCTGCGATAATCTCTCCGATAACGGGCGTCAGCTTGAGCGGCTCGTCGGCGAATATTTGTTGCGACAAGATGTTGCGCTTGCCCATTGGGTTAGTGATACCTGCACCTTCCCCTGCTCCTCGATGAGC
>RFZB01000285.1 GCA_009920915.1 Sphingomonadaceae bacterium
CCGCCGGCCGCGTATCTGATCAGCGCCAAGGTGGGTGGGGTTGACATCCTGCCCTTACTGTCGCCCGGCACGATCAATGCAATCGAAGAGGACGCGGCATGGGCGCAATCTTGATCTGCGGTATCATCGCCGCACTGCTGGCGGTCTTCTTCGACCTCTAGGCAGTTGCCCTTTAGGCCCGCCAGCCACAAGCCGGCGGGCTTTTTTCTTGGCCTATTTGACCCGCACCATAAGCGGCGATGCGGGCTCCTCCACCAGATCGCGCAATTCAGACTTGCTGTATTGCAGCATATCGGGGGCGCAAAAGACGTGCTTGCGGCTATCGTTAGCCCGCGACTTAAGCCGACCACAGTCAATCCAGCCGGCCTCTTTGAGTGCATGTAAGAGCGCGGCCTGGGGCACTTTCACGCCAGAGGGCGCGGTGGCCGCCACGCGGTCGCAAAGGCCGTGGAAGGGCGAACCGACCACACCCTTTGCAAACTCGCCACGCCGCGCGCGCATCATCTCGACCAGGTAAGACTCGGCAATGCTCATGCCATGCTCGACCAGGTTGGCCTTAAATTCAGTCCAGGCCGGCGCTGCGGCAGGGTTAAATGCGCTCACGTCACGGGCCCAGAGCCAGCCAGCAATCGCCTCATAGCCGCCCGACTTGTACCAGTTCCACAGCCGCCGGGCAGCGTCAGGGGCCATGCGCGGCGCCGACGACCAAAGGGCAAACCAGCGGCGGTCCTGCGAGTCCAGGCTGATCGGCACCGGGTCATTCGAAAATGCCAGCACGAACATACGGTTAAGCGAATCGTACGGATGCAGTCCCTTACGGTTGATGGTGAGCATCTCAGGCGGCGCGGCAATGATGGGCTTGAGTTTGTTGGCAAGGGCGCGGCGGTCCTTGGCCTCGGGTTCTTTCAATTCGTTCAGAATCAGGATTTCCGACTCTAGGGCGTAGCCCCACTGAGAGCCGAGCGTATCGTTGTCGAGGAGGCCCCGGTTCTTGAGCTGCGGTCCGCAGACGGCCCAAATGAACGGCGCCCACATCGTATCCTTGCCACAGCCCTGGTCGCCGCCGTGCAGGACGGCGTGGTTGATCTTGACTTCGGGGTGCTGGAGTTTGTACGCCATGACGTCAAAGATATGCTCGCGCTCGGACGCCTCGGGCACCAGCACGGCGCAGTGCTCCAGCCACGGGCTGATGTCCAGCAAGCCGCCTTTG
>RFZB01000286.1 GCA_009920915.1 Sphingomonadaceae bacterium
CCCCACATGACTCAATCTTTAAGGGCTTTGGCATAAGATTTTTCCTGTCAAAACGCCCTGTTTATGGCATCTCAAGATTGCTAGTAACAATGCGCCAAACCTTCGCCCTCTCCGTTGCGGCCTTTTGTCTCCTCGGCTGCAAGCCCGACGCTGTCCCGACGCCTACGCCTCCCGTGCAGGCTCCAGCCCCGAAGCCCGAGACAGCCGGAGAATCCGCCCCCCGAGTGGCGCATGCCTATGTCCCGCCCGCACCCAAGATTGATTCCGAAGAGCAGAAATTAAAAGCCTACATCCGGGAGGAGAGAATCCGGGAGATTGAAGCAGCCAAGGCGAGGATCGCCAAGCTCACCGCCACCTTCGACTCCTCACACGTCGAATCCGATACGGAAGTCCTCAAGGCAATAGGACTCGATTACATGAGCTTACGTGCAAATGAAACCAGGATTAAAATTGCCGCCTATCGTGAGCAAAAAGCTAAGGCCCGGGAACGCCAGGCGAAGGAAATCGCCGAAGCGCAGGCGCATCTTCGATCCCTGCTCTTAGGGGCTGACGAGAAAACGATCGCCATCCCTGTCAAATAGACCACGGACGGGCCACCCATGCAGCCCATCGGCAGATTCGACCTCAAGAAATGCCCGCATTGCGGCCATGAAGCCGCCCCCGGCAACTTTGTCCGCAAAGGGGAATTCGACCTCGACGATTATTGCCCGCGCTACGGCTATTCCGAAACCCTGAACCAAAGCTTCGGGAGCGGCCAAGGCTGCTTTGGCGTCTTCGTCGCGACCCTCTTGCTGGGGATAATCGGGGCGGGCATGGCCTGCGCGCGGCTTCTGGCCTGAAGGCCTCGCTCAACCTTCGGGCGGCCGCTTCGAGATCGTGTAGCACGCCGGCGTGCCCGAGTTGACGATGAAGCGGGTGGTCTTGAGCTGCTCCATCATCTCGACCAACTTGCACGTGGGTGTCTGGAGGCATGGCCCCGGCTTCTGATACGCGCAGAGTTTTTGATAATCCGTGAAGGCGAGGAGCGCGTAGCTCCCATCCACCAGCTTCTCCATGCACTGGAACTTGATCATCACATTGCCAGGGTCCGCCTTAGGGCCCTCCGGGTCGGATTCATCCCCATATTCACCTCTCACGAAGAGCCTGGTCTCTCCGTTGATCAGCTCATTCATCAGGAAATTATCGATGCTCTGGACATCGC
>RFZB01000287.1 GCA_009920915.1 Sphingomonadaceae bacterium
CGCGACGAGCTTGACGCCGGCGATCTCGGCGAGCGCCTTCGCGTGGAACTCGGCGATCATGCCGGTCCCCCAGATGCCGAAGCCAAGATGCCGTTGGGACATGTTAATGTATCTAAGGCATGATATGTTCTAAGGAAATGGCGAAATCTGGTTCTTGCTTACATTGTGAACCTCCCATTTATAAGACCATGGGAATGATAAGCGGAGCCTTCTATCTCTGGCGAAACAACGCGCCGGCCGGAGCAGTGGTGAATTATTTAGCCACCTCTTGCCGCCGGTCTTTCCGATGGAAGCATGAGGAATCGGTTCGTGAACTTCGCCAATTCGCCAAAGATAACGACTTCAAGTACGATTGGTTCTCCGCTAATGTGCCTTTTTGGTTGGAGATTTTCGACCGAACGGGACTCCGCAACCGTCCGATTCGTGCATTAGAGATAGGAAGTTTCGAAGGACTCTCCACTTGTTTTCTGCTCAAGCAGATGCCTCAGGCCGCTCTCACCTGCGTAGACACTTGGGCTGGCTCCGATGAGCACGTCGGAATGAGCCATATCTCTTCGATTGAGGCGGCCTTTGATCGACATGTTGAGCCATGGAAAGACAGGGTCACTAAACGCAAAGGATACTCATACCAATGCTTGGCTGCCTTTCGCCCGGAGGAAAAATTCGACTTCATCTATGTTGATGGCTCTCACCATGCTGACGATGTCATCGTTGATGCAATTCGCAGTTTTGAGCACCTAAATGTCGGAGGCGTCATGGTGCTGGATGACTACCTTTGGCGTTTTTATCCTCGTGACGCCGAGAACCCGGCCAGGGCGATAAACGGGTTCCTACGACTTGTTGAGGGCCGCTATCGTATCGTCATGACTTACCGCCAACTCGCCTTGGTTAAGACCGCTGAGCGCTCTACTTAACGAGGCTGCCCGCTTCCATCTCCGACCACAAAAGTTCCTAGGCCAGCCGAGCGAGCGCACACGTGGTCAACGACGTTGCGGCCATCAATAATCATCGCCGGGTCAGCGGCAAGATTGGCTATCTTCGCCCAGTTCAAGTCGCCATATTGATCCCAATCCGTGAGCACGAGTATCGCGTCCGCTCCGCAGGCCGCCTTCTCGACGTTAGCGAAGAATTCGACGCCGACCCCCATCTCGTCGACAAGGGTTGAGCGGAAAGCCTTATCATCAACCCTCTCGTCCTGCAG
>RFZB01000288.1 GCA_009920915.1 Sphingomonadaceae bacterium
ACGGCGCCGCCGCCACCTTCCGCAACGTCGCGGTCTGGTCGGCCCGCCCGGAGCCCAAGCCCGACTGGAAGGCCCGACGCGACGCCTTGGCCGGCGCGACGTCCGCGAAATGAGCGGGGGGCGCGTTTCTCCGCAACCTCCGCGGTCCGGCGTGGTTTAAGGAAGAGCCCCCATGACGCGCCTCCTCCCGTTCCTCGCCCTGCTCGCGGCCCCGCTGACCGCGGCCGAAGCCCCCGCCACGCTGCTCGCGCAGCCCGACAAGGAGATCGTCGCCGATGCCCTGACCAAGGACGCCAAGGGCGCCGAGTGGAAGATCGCCAAGGGTAAATGGGAACGGACCGCCGAAGGCCTGCGGGTCGAGGAGCTGCCCGCCGACAACCATGGCGCCGCCGGCCGCGTGCCGACGAAGCTGCAGGACTTCGTCGCCGCCTTCGAGTTCCGCCTGGATGGGGCCAAGTCGGTCTCCCTGAGCATCAACGACGCGAAGGAGCACGTCGCCCGCGTGCTCATCACGCCGACGGCCCTGCGCGTGCAGAAGGACGACCACGACCATGACGGCCCCGACAAGTCGGTGCTCTTCCTGCATCAGGCCGAGAAGTTCGAGGCGGGCACCTGGCATCGCGTCGTCCTCGAGATGGTCGGCGACACCCTGGTCGCGACGATCGACGGCAAGATCAGCGCGTTCGGCCGCGACGACCTCTTCAAGGCCGAGAAGGCCAACCCCGGCTTCACCTGCGCCGGCCAGTCCGCCACCTTCCGTCACCTCGCCATCTGGAGCGCCAAGGCCGAGCCCAAGGATTCGTGGAAGGAAGCCCGCGTGAAGATCGCCGAGGCGATGAAGGCGGCCCCGAAGCCGCCGGCGCCCGCGGCGGCCGCCAAGGCCAAGGCGGCGAAGGCCAAGGCGAAGCCGGCGACGGAACCCGCCAAATAAGGGCCGCCGGCGGGCTTTTCGGCCCCGCGAACGCATCTCCCCGCTTGCACCGACGGGGCCGGGCAACAAGTTGGACTTCCCTCCCGTCCCATGTCCGATCCCTTCGACAGCATCGAGGCCGCCCTCGCGGACATCGCCGCGGGCAAGCTCGTGATCGTCACGGACGACGAGAACCGGGAGAACGAGGGCGACCTCGTGATGGCCGCCGCCAAGGCGACCCCGGAGACGGTCAACATGATGATCCGCCATGCGCGCGGCCTCATCTGCGT
>RFZB01000289.1 GCA_009920915.1 Sphingomonadaceae bacterium
ACTGTCTGGGGTGTGTTTACGACTGACGCCACTTCGGTGGCTAATCGCATTTTGGATGCTGATGGCCGTCCGATTTATTATGATCGGACGTATAGCGAGTTCGCGCCTAAGTTGATGCTGATGCATGCGTGGCAGGAGCGGCTGGAGTTCCACGATCTGGTCGAGAAGGTGGCCAAGACCTGCAAGGCCTGTAAGGTTGATAAGCTGCTGGTTGAGAATAAGGCCGCAGGTATTTCTGTGTCGCAGGAGCTTAGGCGTCTGTACGGCTATGAGGGCTTTGCTGTGCAATTGTCTGACCCTAAGAGCATGGACAAGCTGGCGCGGCTCTATTCTGTGCAGCATTTGTTTGCTGAGAAGATGGTTTACGCTCCTGACAAGCAATGGGCTGAAGAAGTTATTACCCAAGTTGGGCAGTTCCCTAAGGGTAAGCATGATGACTTGGTTGATACTGTGTCGATGAGCATTCGTCATTTGCGCGATATTGGCTTGCTGACGCGCTCTGCTGAGCGCATTCATGAGATTGACCGCCAGAAGGTTTATCCGGGCAAGCAGGATGCCCCACTTTATCCTGCGTAATGGAGGGGAAAATGAGCCATGAAGATCGTATTCTTGCTTCTTGTACTGTGGATGATTTGGGCCAACGCCAATTCTCAGTAAGGGTTTGGGGCGTGAAGCCCTTTGACCATGAGCGAACCTATACATTGGGGGCAAAGGATGATAATTCTGCCGCCCAAGAAGGCCTTCGACTCTTTGTAGAGGAGATGGAGTGCCTGCGTGATGCTGAGATGAAGGACGACTAATGGCTACGCAACCCGGCCTCGCTCCGATGAACATCCGCCAGCCCGGTCCTGAGGCTGGTGCGATTGACCTTGAACCGATCCACATCGACTTTGAGGAGCCGGAGGACCGCGAGGAGCGGGATGAAGAGGGCAATCTGCTCTCGATTGAGCATGCTGATGGCTCGATCACGGTGTCTTTGGACGACAATCCGCTTGAGCGGGCTGATAATGGCAGCGATGGCGATGACTGGTGGGACAATCTGGTCGATAAGATCGACGCAGACGAACTCTCCCGCATTTCGGCTGACCTCATGCGCGGCATTGATGACGATCTTCTGTCGCGTAAGGACTGGATCGAGAACCGCGCACAGGGTGTGAAGCTGCTTGGCCTGAAGATTGAGGTGCCTTCGCTTCAGGGTGC
>RFZB01000290.1 GCA_009920915.1 Sphingomonadaceae bacterium
GGCCAAGGTGACCGGCGTCGATCGTGACCACGCCGGCGAGTTCGCCGACGGTCCCGGCGACGCCGGTCACCTTGGCCTTGGTCGCCGCCTTGCCGCGGATGAACTCCTGCGCGAACTCGCGGATCGCCGGGATCGTGTCGGCCACGGCGCCGAGCTCGAAGCCGTTCAGGACGACGGTGCCGTCGAGCACGTAGGGGCCGCCCACGGTGCCCGGCTTGAATTCCAGCTTGGCGCCGCCGCCGAGCGTGCCCTCGGCGAAGGTCCCGCCCAGCTTGGTGATCTTCACGGCCTGGTCGTCGACCGTCGCCTGCAGCAGGAAGTCGCGGGTCACGAGGCCCTTGAAGCTCGCCTGGGCGATGCGCAGCTCGGCCGCGCCGGTCTGGTCGGCCCAGAGCGGCTTGGCGTCGGGCTTCGGCTTGGTCGGCGCGGCCGGCTTCTCCTCGCCCGCCCGCGGCAGGAGCCCGAGCACGTCGTCGCCGTCGAGGTTGTCGAACTGCACCTTCCCTTGCCAGTCGGTGCGGGTCCCGGTCACGCGCTGCGTCAGGGTGAAGCTCCCCGTCGTCAAGTTGCCGCAACGCAGGCGGATCTGCCCCTCGGCGGAGAGGCCCGCGCCCTCGGGCACGTACTTGCCCCGCACCTCGGCCGCCTTGATCTGGCCCGTGCCGTTCGTGGTCGTCACCTCGCTCACGTCGAGGCTGACGGTGATGCTGCCGTCGGTCGCGCGCGTCGCGGCGGCCCGGTAGTCGCCCGTGGCGATCGCGGCGAGCGGACCCGCGAAGGGTTGCGTCGCCAGCGCGCCGAGGCTGCCGGCCAGCTTCAGCGTCGTGGGCGCTTCGCCGAGGCCGAGCGAGAGGTCGCCCGCCGCCAGCACGCGGCCTTGGTGCGTGAACCGCGCCTGGCCGAAACCGAGGACGGTGGCCTTCTCGCCCACCAGCAGGTCGAGGCTGGCCGCGAGGTCGCAGGCCTTCACCCATTCCTTGCCGGCCCAGCTCACGCTGGTGCCGACGAAGGCCAGCGGCGCGCCTTCCGTCCGCACGAAGAGTCCTTCGGTGCGGTACCCGACCACGAGGTCCGCGCGTTCCAGGGTGCCGCTCAACTTGAGGCCGGGCACGAGCGCGGCGACGGATTCGAGCGGGAGGTTGGCGGCGGAGGCTTCGAGGAGCACGCCGGTCGGCTTGGCGCCGCCGAGGATGAGCGGCT
>RFZB01000030.1 GCA_009920915.1 Sphingomonadaceae bacterium
CCACCCCCGCCACAATCAAAATCTGCGCCAGATAGAGCCGGAAAATCGCCTGGGCATCCGCCCCCAGGACTTTGAAGGTCGCAATGGCCCCGCGTTTTCCGTCCAGCCACGAGGCGACACCATTGCCCACCCCAATGCCCGCAATCGCCAAGGCCGTCAGCCCAACCAGTGTTAAAAACTGGCCCAGCCGCTCAACAAAGCGGCGCGTGCCGGGCGCGCCATTGCTGCGATCTCGCACCTCCCAGCCTGCCTCTTTAAAGCGGCTGGTAATGGCTTTGGCCGCGTCTTCAGGGCTGCGATTGGACGGCAGCTTAACCCGATAGCTGGCGGAAAACAGGCTGCCGGGCTGCACCAACCCAGTTGCCGCCAACGCCTTTGGATCCACCAAGATGGCTGGGCCAAAGGTAAAGCCCCCACCTGTCCGATCTGGCTCTTGCGCAATCAGGCCAATCACGCGCAATTGGGCATCGCCCACGCGCAATGTGCTGCCAACGTTCAGCCCAAGTTTTTCCGCCAGTGCCGGTGCAATGGCAGCATCCAGACCCTGTGGCCGCGCCGCCAAGGCGCCCGGCTGGAGCTGCAATTTGCCATAGAGCGGATAGGCGGCATCCACGCCTTTCAGTTCGGCCAGCACTGCCCGGCTATTGTCAGGCAACGCCGCCATCGCGCGCATCCGAATGACTTCAGAGACTTGGCCCAATTGGCCAAAGGCCGCCCGCTCTTCGGGCGTGGCCGTGCGTTGGGCGGCTTCAAATTGCACATCGCCGCCCAGCAACACTTGGCCCTTATCCGCCAGACCCGTCAAAATGGCACTTGATAAGCTGCCAATGCCCGCGAGCGCCGCCACCCCCAGAAACAGGCAAACGGCCATCAGCCGCAAGCCAGCCCGGCTGCCGCGCAAATCCCGCAGGGCAAGGCGCCATAGCCCCGTCACTTTTGCGATGCGATCCAAGCGTTGACTTGCTCTTCCAGCACATCCAGCGGCACCGGCCCATCTTTCAACACTGTGTCATGAAAGGCGCGATAATCAAATTTGGGGCCAAGCTCTTTCTGTGCCTTGTCGCGCAATTCGCTAATCTTCAGACGCCCCACCATATAGGCCGTCGCCTGACCGGGATAAACGACATAGCGCTCAATGGCTTTCACAATGCCGCCCGGCGCATCTGCCGAATTGTCTTCGACATATTTAATCGCCTGTTCGCGCGTCCATTTTTTGTGATGCAGCCCTGAATCCACCACCAGTCGAATGGCCCGATGCAGTTCCAGCTGCAGCCGGCCAAAATCCCGATAGGGGTCGGTGTAAAGCCCCATATCTTTGGCAAGCTTTTCAGAATAAAGGCCCCAGCCCTCCGTATAGGCCGTGAACCCGCCAAAGCGGCGGAAGGGCGGGACATTCGTCAATTCCGTCTGGATCGTGCGCTGCAAATGGTGGCCGGGCAGCCCCTCATGATAGAAAAGGGCATCTACCTCAACCAGCGGCATATCTGCCATATTGTACAAATTGGCATAATAGGTGCCGGGGCGTGATCCATCGGGCGATGGGCCTTGATAAAAGGCCTTGCCAGCGGATTTTTCACGGAAAGGTTCAACGCGCTTCACCACCAGCGGCGCTTTAGGCAAAATGCCAAAATATTGCGGCAGCAAGGCCGTTATCTGCTGCTTGGCTTTTTCTGTCTCCGCCAAATAGAGCGCCCGGCCTTCTTCAGTATTGGGCGCGTAGAAACGCGGATCTTCACGAATGAAGCGGAAAAAGTCTTGCAGGCTCCCCGTAAAGCCTGTGGCCTTCATAATGCCCTGCATTTCGCCATGGATGCGCGCCACTTGCGCAAGGCCAAGGGCATGGATTTGATCGCCATTCAAATCCGTGGTCGTATAGTTTTTCAGCAACTGGGCGTAATAGCCGGCGCCATCTTTAAAGCGCCAAATGCCATCATCGGTGCCCGCCAATTTCTGCTGGCGGGCCATTTCCGTCACCAGTTCGGCATAGGCTGGCTTTACCGAGGTTAAGAGCGCGGTCTTGGCCCGAGCCAAAAGATCGGCTTTTTCGGCCTCGCTGATTGCCAGCTTGGTCACCTTGGCCTTGATATCGGCATAGAGCGGGGCGTCTTGTCCGCCCGTGGTAAAGGGATAGCCTGCCACGACATTTTGCGCATCATTCAGCACATAGGGGTACACCCATTTGGGCGGCATAATGCCCTTGTCCGCCTGCGCGCGCGATTGGGCGATGGCTTGGCGCATCGCCGTGCCAAGGCCGACCAAGCGGCTGACATAGGCCTCTGCATCGGCCTTGCTGGTCACGCGGTGAATGTTGATCAAAAAGGCCGGCATCTGGCTTTGCGCGCCATTCATCTGGTCAAACACATAGCCATAATCACGGTAACGATAGCTGGCGGCAGACCGTTCAATCTTCTTTTCAAACAAACGGAAGGACAAGCGGCTTTCTGGGCTTAGCCGGCTGGGGTCAAAGCGGCGGCGCAGCTCTGCCAACGCAGCTTGATCAGCCTGATACGCCTGCGCTTCGGCGGCCTCAGACATATCGTCCCATTTGCCATAATCTGCATCAATGATGCCGCGATAGGATTTGCCAATCGGAGACCGGGCCAGCTGTGCCGCGTCATAATCCGCAAAAAATTGCGCCAAGGCCGCGTCTTCAGACGCAGCTGTCTGCGCAACAGCTGTGGTGGCGCCTGCGGGATGGGCAGTCAAAGCCGTGCCGGCTGCCAAGGCCGTCAGCGTGAGGGCAAAAATGGAACGACGCATCAGTGTTTCCTCTTCAGTTTTTGGTATGGGCAGGTCTTTAGCAGTCCTGTTGGGCCGTCTATGCCGCCTGTTTGGTGTTTATCGAATGGGTCCGATCGCTCATCGAAGCATCTGACGATCCTCAACAATCTGGCCATCGCGCATCTCAATCACGCGCCCGCACCGCGCTGCAAGCCCGGCATCATGCGTGATGATGAACAATGTCGCCCCTGTGTCTGCCTGACGGGCAAACAGCAGGTCCATAATTTGCGCGCCCGTGCCCGCATCCAAATTGCCCGTTGGTTCATCGGCAAAGATCAATGCAGGGTTGGGCGCCAAGGCACGGGCAATGGCCACGCGCTGCTGCTCGCCGCCTGACAATTGCGACGGATAATGGCTGGCGCGCGCGGCAAGGCCCACTTTTGCCAGCTCCTGTGCGGCGCGGTCAAACGCCGCCTCATGGCCGGCCAATTCCAAGGGCACGGCCACATTTTCCAACGCAGTCATGGTCGGCAGCAAATGAAAGGCTTGCAGGATAATGCCAATCCGTCCGCGCCGGGCGCGGGCCAGCCCATCTTCATCTAGTTTGCCAAAATCTGCCCCGCCGGTGTGAATTTCACCTGATGTGGCCCGCTCTAGCCCCGACAATACCGCCATAAGCGAGGATTTGCCTGAGCCGGATGGGCCTAAAAGCGCAACTGTTTCCCCTTGGCGGACATCCAGATTAATGCCGCGCAAAATCTCAACTTTCGCGTCCCCCGAACCAAGGCAGAGGGTGACATTGCGGGCCTGCATCACAATATGGTCTGAAGCGGCGGCGTTTGGACTGGACACAAGGACACTTTCTAATGCGAATTCTGGGACCATATGGGTGGGCATTGGCGCTCTCACAAGCGGTGCTTTTGGTCATGGCACCCGCCGCGCACGCGCGGGAACGGCTGGTGCTGGCTTTTGGCGATAGTCTGAGCGCTGGCTATGGCCTGAAAGCGCAAGAAAGTTTTCCAGCTCAATTGCAAACATCGCTGCGCAAAAAGGGCATGGCCGTGCGCGTGCATAATGGCGGCGTCTCAGGCGATACCAGCGCCGCCGGGCGAGGCCGCCTGTCATGGGTGCTGGCCGGCCTGAAGGCCAAGCCCGACCTTGTCATTCTAGAACTGGGCGCGAATGATATGTTGCGGGGCCAGCCACCGGCCCAGGCCCGCGCCAATCTTGACGCCATGCTGACTGAATTGAAGCGCCGCAATATTCGCGTGCTCCTTGCAGGGATGCGAGCCAGCTATAATCTTGATAAAAAATATCGGGCAGAGTTTGACGCCATTTACCCCAGCCTGGCGCAAAAGCATAAAGTACCGCTCTACCCCTTTTTCATGGACGGAGTGGCGGGTAACCGATCGCTTCTGCTTGCAGATCAGATGCATCCCAATGCCAAGGGCGTGGCCGTGATTGTCCGGCGGATTCAACCGATGGTGGAAACAGCGCTGCGATAAGCCTGCGCCGCAAGGGATGCGTTTACGCTTTTTCCAGCGTGCATTGCAGCGGGTGTTGATTCTGCCGGGCATAATCAATCACTTGGCTGACCTTGGTTTCGGCCACTTCATAAGTGAAGGTGCCACATACCCCGACGCCCTTTTGATGGACATGCAGCATCACCCGCGTCGCTTGTTCCAAATCCATTTTGAAAAAGCGTTGCAGCGTATGCACGACGAATTCCATCGGCGTGTAATCATCATTCAACATAAGGACGCGATAGGGCTGCGGCTTTTTGGTCTTGTCGCGCGTGCGCGTGGCCACGCCCAAACCCGTGCCGGGCCCAGTGCCATCTTTATCAGGTGTATTTGCTGATAGGATCCGCATAGCTGCCCCAGAATATAGAAAGTCACAGCCCAAGGGCAAGCGGCCGTGGGCATCCACCCATGAAAAAGGGGCCGCCCGCACTGCGGGCCGCCCCTTAATTCAAATTAGCCAATGGCTTAGGCGGTGAAACGCGCCTTCACTTGCTCAGCCGCAGCGGCATAGCGGTTCTGCACCGGCGCCACGATTTCCCCGGCAAGCTTCATGTAAAACTCAGTCGACTTCGAAAAATCAGCAACAGTCGCGTCAAATTGCTTGCGCAAATAATCGCCCTGCACGCTCATGAATTCGGTCGGGGAGGTGACACCAGCCAATGTCTTGGCGTGCGCAGTCGCGGCTTCCCAACGGGCCTTGGTCACTTCAGCGCCATGCTGGGCAACATCTTGAAAGCCCTTGGCGGCCAGCTTGCCCGATTCAACAACGGCTTCCAAATTCGCTTTGTGGAATTCGGTTGCTTCCTTTGAGAATTCACCTGTCTTTTCAAAGGCAGCCTTCGCCTTAGCTGACAAATCCTGCAGCATTTCAGTGGCCTTGGTGCCAAATTCTTGTGCGGCAGGCTTTACGGTTTCTTTGGTCATCGTCCATGTCCTTTCACCAGCGGCCGGGGCCGCTATAGCGATTAGTTTTGCCGGCTTTGCAGCCGCCTTTTGGGGCGATGTCCGCTTGGCCGAGGGGGGTGCAGGATGCGCCACTATGGAGCTCCTGTCTTTATGTTGCAGTGCACAATATAGGGGGCGCGCGGCAATTTCAAGAGAAAATTGTGCAGTGCAACATAGGCAAGACCAAACGCCCAAAGGCGCGCCGGCCTCAGTTCATAGAACGAAGGAACAAATATTCTTCGTCGCGGTGGTTGCCGACCATGAAATAGGTATCCGCAATCCAGCGAAAGCCATTGCGCTTGTAAAAGCCTTGGCCACGGGCATTGTCCGCATAAACGGACAGCAGAATTTCATCCGCATCGCGGGCCTGTGCCTCGGCAATGGTCCAATCCATCAGGGCTTGGCCAACGCCACTGCCATGGTGGCTGGCAAAGACATAAAGCTGTTTAAGCTCAATGACCGTCTTATCGCCCGGATCATAATCCAGCGACACGTCGAGCCCCAGCTTGCAATAGCCCACCAATTGCCCCGCATCTTCGGCCAGGCGGTACAGGATGCGATCACTGTCCAACTGACGTGCAATTGAGTCTTCGGCATAGATGCTGGTGAGAAAAGCCGCGAGATCCTCTGGGCGATACAGATGCCCAAAGGTCTCGACAAAAGTGTCCCGACCCAAAGTGGCGAGCGCCGCAGCTTCATCGCGCCGCGGCGCCCGATAGGTGATCATCGCGTGGCTCAGGCCTTGGGATAGGTGAGCTGCTCAAAGCGATCGAGATGATAATCGGCCGAGCCAAATTGGCCCTCAATCATCGTCGCGCGCTTGAAATAATGGCCAATCGCCAGTTCTTGCGTAATGCCAATGCCGCCATGCGTTTGGATGGCATTTTGCCCGACAAATTTCGCCGAGCGCGCGACCTTCGCCTTGGCAAGGCTGACAGCCGCTTTGCGTTCTTCAGCCGGCAGATCGAGCTTCAATGTGCCCATCAGTGTCATCGACATGATCTGTTCAACTTCCAAGAAGATGTCCGCCATACGATGTTGCAACACTTGGAAGCGGCCAATGGGTTGGCCAAATTGTTGGCGCTGCTTGGAATAATCAAGCGTGCCTTCATGCAGCTTGCGTGTCACGCCACAGGCCTCGCCGCATACTGCCATGGTCGCTTCGTCCACCACGCGCTCGAGCAGATCAATGCCGCCCGGCAGATGCGCGTCACCGGGAATGGCGACATTTTCAAAATAGACTTCTGACGCGCGGAAGCCATCAACGGTCGGATAATCCCGCCGCGTGATCCCCGGCAGCTTGGCATCAATCAGGAACAACTCCACCCCTGCGCGATCGCGCTGTGCGCCGCCGGTGCGGGCCGAGACGAGCAGATGCGTCGCCCAAGGGGCGGCATAGACGACTGCTTTATGGCCATTAAGGACAAAGCCTGCGCCATCCTTTTTCGCAGTTGTCGTCAGGTTCGCCAGATCATAGCGGCCCTGGGGTTCGGCATAAGCAAAGCCAATGATGACATTGCCCGAGATAATTTCCGGGATCACTGCATCCGCCAAAGCGCCGCCTGCGGCCTTCAGCGCGCCGCCGCCGATGACCACCGTCTGGAGATACGGCTCAATCGCGATGACCTTGCCCAGTTCTTCCATCATGATCATATTTTCAAGGGCACCGCCACCCAAGCCGCCTTGCTCTTCCGAGAAGGGGGCAGACAGGATACCCAGTTCAGTCGCCAGCGCCCGCCAGATGCCCGGATCGCGGCCTTCGCCGCTGGCAATCATCTTTTTGCGCGTTTCAAAATCATAAGTGTCCGCCAAGAAGCGCGCGAGCGTATCGCGCAGCATATCCTGCGTTTCCGTGTAGTTGAAATCCATGTTCTAATCTTTCTGAAGTCCCCCTCCCGCGCCGCGAGAGGGGGCAAAATGCATCAAAGGCCAAGCACCATCTTTGCGATGATGTTGCGCTGAATTTCATTGGACCCGCCATAGATCGTCGTCTTGCGGGTGTTGAAATACACAGGCGCAGTCCGGTTGGCATATTCGGGGCCAATCGGGTGCTCATTATCGCCTTCGCCAAAGCCGCGGAAATAAGGCGCGCCATAATGGCCGGCGGCTTCCAGCGCGAGTTCCGTAATCCGCTGCTGAATTTCCGATCCCTTGATCTTGAGGAGGCTCGATTCCGGCCCCGGGCCCTTGCCCTGAGCTTCACCGGCCAGCGTGCGCAGTTCGGTAAATTCAAGCGCGGTCAGATCCATTTCCAATTCAGCCACCTTGCGGCGGAAGAACGGGTTGGCGAGCAGCGGACGATCGCCATCAGACTCGCTCATCGCAATTGTCTTGATCTTTTCCACGCCGCGCTTGGAGGCGGCAACGCCGGCAATGCCCGTCCGTTCATGCGCGAGCAGGAACTTGGCACAGGTCCAACCCTTATTTTCTTCGTACACGCGGTTCTCGACGGGCACGCGCACGTCTTCCAGCCAAACCTCATTCACTTCATGCTCACCGCCCAAGGTGATGATCGGACGAACCGTGACGCCCGGCGACTTCATGTCGATGAGGAGGAAGCTGATGCCCTCTTGCTGCTTGGCATCAGGATCGGTGCGGACAAGGAAGAAGCCCCAATCGGCGTGCTGCGCCATCGTTGTCCAGGTCTTTTGGCCGTTCACCACATAATGATCGCCATCGCGGACCGCACGCGTGCGCAGCGATGCAAGGTCAGAGCCTGAGCCCGGCTCGGAATAGCCCTGACACCACCAGTCTTCGCCCGACAGGATGCGCGGCAGGAACTTTGCCTTCTGCTCCGGCGTGCCAAAGGTGTAGATGACGGGGCCAACCATCGTCAGGCCAAAGGGCATCAGGCGAATGCAATCGGCCCGGGCGGTTTCTTCCGACCAAATATAGCGCTGTGTGGCGGTCCAACCTGTGCCACCATATTCGACGGGCCATGCCGGGGCGACCCAGCCCTTTTTGTGGAGCACGCGGTGCCAGCTCAGAAAATCTTCTTTCGACAGCTCATCGCCTTCATCCTGCTTGCCACGCAGGTCGGCGGGGTAATTCTCGGCAATGAAGGCACGCACTTCATCACGGAAGGCGATTTCTTCGGGGCTGAATTCAAGATTCATGGGACAGACTCCGGGTTATCCTCTCAATGACGTCAGGGATAGGAAGAGTTGACGTTAACGTCAATCGGGGAGCAGCCTGAATTTTTGGGTAGGGTGTGTTCAATCGAGGCCAGGCCAAGGCCGCAGATCAGGCGGCCTTTGACCCAAGGCGCACATCACGCGCTGCATCCAGCAAACGGACTTCCAGATCCTCCAAACGCGCATCGTTGGAAATCTTATCATTTGTCAGATCGGTCACATAAAATGTGTCGACCGCGCGTTCGCCATAGGTGGCAATATGTGCGCTATGGATCGTCACTTTCGCCTCAAACAAGGCATAGGCCAGATCATAGAGCAACGCGGGCCGGTCACGCGCATTGGCCTCAATCACCGTGAACCGGTTCGAGGCGCGATTATCAATCAGGATATTGGGCGCAATATCAAAGGCTTCTGCACGCGCCCGCGGAAGCGGCCGAGCCGCCAGCCGCTCCACCAGCTTGGCCCTGTTGGCCAGCGCCTCACCAATTGCCTGTTCAATCCGCTGCAACTGGTGCGGATCATCAAAAGGCCGGCCCAGCGGGTCTTGCACCAAGAAATTATCCAACGCCATGCCATCGCGCGTCGTGTGAATGCGCGCATCAATGATGCTGCCGCCGGCCAAATGGATGCCCCCAGCAATGCGATAGAAAAGCCCGGGATGGTCGGCAGCATAAACCGTCACCAAAGTCGCGCCGCGTGACGGGTAGACTGTGGCGGAAATGGAGAGGTCAGATTTGCCAGCCGCGTCAATCTGCCGGGCGTTGCTTTCCAGCACATCATCCGGCTCGGCCACCCAATATGGCTCTGCCAAGCGCTTGGTATAGGATTGGAATTTTGCAGCCGGCCAGACCAGCGCCTCTTGCAGCAAATCTTGCTTCACGCGCACCCGATCTGCCCGGCCGCGCTGCTTATGGCCCAGCCGCAGCACTTCTTCTGCTGATTCAAATAGTTCGGACAGCAATTGCCGTTTCCAGCTGTTCCAGACGCCCGGGCCGACCGCGCGAATATCGACCACGGTCAGCACAAGCAACAGACGCAGTCGCTCTGGCGATTGCACAATGCTCGCAAAATCCAACACCGTCTTAAAGTCTGACAAGTCGCGCTTAAACGCTGTGGCCGACATCAACAGATGCTGGCGCACCAGCCAGGCGACAGTTTCGGTCTCTGCCGCTGTCAGCCCAAGGCGCGGGCAAAGTTTCTGCGCAACTTCGGCCCCCAAAACACTATGGTCGCCCCCCCGGCCTTTCGCGATATCGTGCAGCAGCACGGCCACATACAACACCCGGCGCGACAGCACTTGACGCAGGATGGCAGTGGCCAAGGGGTGATCATCGCCCAGCGCGCCTTTTTCAATCCGCGACAACAGGCCAATGGCGCGAATGCTATGTTCATCCACGGTGTAGTGATGATACATATCAAACTGCATCTGCGCGACAACGCGGCCAAAATCGGGGACAAAACGGCCAAAAACAGTTGCCTCATTCATCCAACGCAACACCGTCTCTGGGTCGCGTGGCGACGAGAGGACGTCTAAAAACAAGGCATTGGCGCGGGGGTCATGGCGCACCTTGGCATCAATCAGCCCCGCATCGCGGGCGGCTGCGCGCATGGCTTGGGGGTGAATCTCCAGCGACTGGCTGTCTGCCAGCGCAAATAATTCAATCAGGCGGACTGGGTCTTCGGCAAAAAAGTCATCCCGCGGCAAGGCAAGTCGCCCGCGATCGAGCACAAAACCATTTAACTGTTTGGGAGAGCGGCGGAATCCAGCCAGGCTGGGCAGCGTAAAGCGGCGGCCCTTAGAGGCGTGCGTATCATCCAAATGCGCCAGGAACAGCGCGGTCAGATTGCCGACCATTTTGGCGTTCAAAAAATAATGCTGCATAAACCGCTCAACCGCGGAACGGCCCGGCCGATCATTATAGCGCATCCGCTCTGCAATTTCGCGTTGCACGTCAAAGGTCAGCCGCTCTTCCGGGCGCTTGGCAATCAGGTGCAAATGGCACCGCACCGCCCACAGGAAATTTTCGGCCTTTTGAAATTGGCGCAATTCGCCCGCCGTCAACAGGCCTTTATCGACCAGTTCCGGCACGGTCGTCACGCGGTAGAGATATTTGCCAATCCAAAACAGCGTGTGCAGATCGCGCAGGCCGCCTTTGCCTTCTTTCAGATTTGGCTCAACAACATAGCGGCTATCGCCCATCCGCTTATGCCGCGCGTCGCGTTCCGCCAGCTTATCCGTAATGAAGGTGCGGGCCGTGCCCCCAACAACCTCTGCGGCAAAGCGCGCCGAGGCCTCATCATAAATTTGCTGATCGCCCCAGACATAGCGGCCCTCAAGCAGGGCAGTGCGGATCGTCAGATCCTCTTTTGCCATGCGCACCATCTCGTCCAGCGAGCGGCTGGAATGCCCCACTTTCAGCCCCAGATCCCAGAGCGTGTAGAGCATTGATTCAATCACCTGCTCTGACCAGCCGGTCTGTTTGTACGGCGTCAAAAAGGCGATATCGATGTCGGACTGGGGGGCCATTTCCCCCCGGCCATATCCCCCAACGGCCAAGAGGGCGATTCGCTCAGACGCTGTGGGATTGTTGAGCGGGTACAGGCGGTGAACCGTGAAATCGAAAATCAGCCGCAGCAATTGATCCGTCAAAAACGCATAGCTTGCGGCCATCTCGCGCCCTTGGGTTGGGCGCTCGGCCAGCCGCCGGGCAATTTCGGCACGCCCTGCGTCCATCGCCGGTCGCAAAATCTGTACCGAGGCTGCCCGCAGCTTCGTCGCGTCATGCCCGTCCAACGCCATCAGCGCGTCAGACAGCGACCGGCGCTCAATGATGGCACGTCGTTGCGGAACAAGATGAAAGAGTTGCGGCATCCCTGCTGATATGGGCGTTTGTGCGCCAAGTCACAAGGCGGATTGGCGTTGGCCAAGAAGCTGGCTATGCCGCGCATTGGGGGCGCTATGGATCAGACACAGCTTGAAAACTTGGCACGCACCGGCATGGACGCGCTGGCCGCAGGCGATGCGGCAAAGGCACTGCCCGCATTTTTGGCCATTGCCGATGCTGGCCGCGCGACGGGCCGGCTCTGGTCGATGATTGCCGATGCCGCGGAGCAGCTGGGCAATCATGCCGTGCTGGACCGCGCTTTGGATATGCAGCTGGCGGAGACCCCCGGCGATATTCTGGCGCTGATCCGCAAGGGCGATGCCCATGCGCGCACGGGCGATGATCGGGCGGCTGTCGGCTGGTATCAACACGCTCTGTCGCGTGCGGCGCAGATGGACCAAATCGACCCCGCTTTGGCCCGCCGTGTAGAGGCAGCCCAGGCAGCGGCCAATGCAGCCGCCAGCCGATTTGAAGCGCATCTGCACGCCCAAGTCGCAGATGCGGCCAATGGCCGTGCAGTCCCCGCCCGCTTTGCTGAATCCTTGGCCATTTTAACTGGGCGCCAGCCCGTGCAACTGCAACAGCCCACCAGCTTTTACTATCCCGGCCTGCCACAAATTGCCTTTTACGATCCCGCTGCATTTGCGTGGGCAAAGCGGCTGGAAGACGCCTATGATGATGTACGGGCAGAGCTGGAGGCTGTACTGGCGGACGCGCACGGCATTGCGCCTTATGTTCAGGCCGACCCCAGCCGCCCCAATCGCGGCCATGCGTTGTTAAATGATGCGCGGTGGAGCGCCTTTCATTTCTTCCAAGACGGCGTGCCCCTTGCCGAAAATGCCGCGCGCTGCCCCAAAACAATGGCGCTGCTCAACACCATGCCCCTGCCCCATATTGCCGGGCGATCCCCCATGGCGTTGTTTTCCATCCTTCAGCCCAAAACGCATATCCCGCCGCATTGGGGGATGCTCAACACCCGGCTGATCTGCCATTTGCCGCTGATTGTGCCGGACAAATGCCGCCTGCGCGTGGGGAATTACGAACGCCCCGTCGAGGCAGGCAAAGTGCTGCTCTTTGACGACAGCATCGAACATGAAGCGTGGAATGAAAGCGACGAGGTGCGCGTTATTTTGTTGTTTGAAGTGTGGCGGCCCGAGCTGGACGATGCCGAACGCACGATGCTGAAAACATTGTTTGAGGCGGTTAGCCTTTATCCATCATCAGCCGCTTAAGCGCATAAAGCTGGTCGAGCGCATCGCGCGGACTAAGCCCATCCACATCCAGCGTCGCCAGCGCGTCGCGCAGCGGATCGCGCACCTCTTCCACTTTGGTGGCAGCAAACAGGGGCAGATCATCCAGCCCCGCGGCCAGCCCGCCAGTCGCATCGCGGCCTGCCTCCAGCTTATCCAGCACGGCCTTGGCGCGCGCCAAAACCATCGGCGGCAGGCCTGCCAATCGCGCGACGGCAATGCCATAGCTGCGGTCTGCCGGGCCATCGCCCAGTTCATGCAGCAAGACCAAATCGCCGCGATATTCGCGCGCCCGCACATGATGCAGGGACAGCGCGGGCAGTGTTTCTGCCAGGCGCGTCAGTTCATGATAATGGGTGGCAAAGAGGCAGCGGCACTGGTTGACTTCGTGCACCGCCTCCACCACCGCCCACGCAATGGCAAGGCCATCATAAGTGGATGTGCCACGCCCCACCTCGTCCAAGATGATGAAGCTGCGCTCCGTCGCTTGCGCAAGGATGGCGGCTGTTTCAACCATTTCCACCATGAAGGTAGAGCGGCCTCGCGCCAGATTATCGGCGGCGCCCACCCGGCTGAACAGGCGATCGACCAGCCCCAAAGTCGCCGCTGTTGCGGGCACAAAACTGCCGGCTTGGGCCAGCACCGCAATCAGCGCATTTTGCCGCAAAAAGGTGGATTTACCGCCCATATTGGGGCCTGTGACCAGCCAGAGCCGTGACGCGGGGGCCAAGGCCAGATCATTGGCGACAAAGCGGGCGCCATCTTTGGTGACAGCGGCTTCCACCACAGGGTGACGTCCGCCCACCACCTCAAAGCGTGCATCGGGCGCAAAGCTGGGGCGGCACCAACCGCCTTCAATTGCGCGTTCGGCCATGCCAGAGGCCACATCCAATCGCGCCAAGGCATCGGCGCTGTCTGAAATGGGCCGCGCACTGGCCAGCGCCAGCGCCACCAGCTCTGCCAAATGGGTGGCCTCGGCAGCCAAGGCATGGGCGCCCGCCTCATTCACTTTCAAAGCCAGTTCATGCAGTTCAGGCGCGTTAAAGCGGACAACGCCGGCCAGCGTCTGGCGATGCGTAAAGCCAGAATCGGCGGCCATCAGCGGGTCGGCATTTTTGGCCGAGACTTCGACATGATAGCCCAGCACATTGTTATGCTTAATCTTTAGGCCGGCAATGCCCGTCTGGTCGCGATAGCGCGTCTCCAGCATGGCCATCGCCCGCCGCCCATCGCCCGACATGCTGCGCAATTCATCCAGTGCGGAATCATAGCCTTCGGCAATATAGCCGCCTTGGGCGGCATCCAGCGGGGGATTGGGCACGAGCGCGCGGCTCAATTTTTCCACCAGCGCGCCATGGCCCTCCAGCGCCGGGAGCAAGGCGGCCAATAGCGGCGGGATCGGGGTCGCACGGGCCAGCCGCTCGCGCAGCACCCGCGCTTCGCCCAGCCCATCACGCAACATCCCCAAATCGCGCGGCCCACCCCGGCCAGCCGCTAAACGCCCCAAGGCGCGACCAATATCGGCAAGAGCACGCAAGCTGGTGCGGACATGATCGCGCAGGCTGGCTTGGTCCACAAACCAGCTGACCAGATCCAACCGATCTTCAATGGTGCGAACATCCATTAAGGGCGCTGAAACATCGGCGGCCAACAGCCGCGCGCCTGCACCCGTGACGGTGCGATCAACGCTATCCAGCAAGCTGCCCGTGCGGGTGCCGCCTTGGGCGCGGACCAGTTCCAGACTGTCCCGCGTCGCTGCATCAATCAGCATATGATCATTGGATTGACGCCGCTGGGGCGGGGCCAAAAAGGGCAGGGCGCCTTTGCCGACATGATCAAGGTAATTCAGCAAGCCTGCACAGGCCGCCAATTCAGCCTTTGAAAACGCGCCAAAGCCATCGAGCGTGGCGACACCAAAAAGCGATTTCAGGCGCGCTTCGCCATCGGTCGGGGCAAAGGCACTGCGCCCGCGCTCCGTAACAGCAGCGCCCAGCCCGTCGAGCGCTGCCCCTTCGGGCACAACAAGTTCAGACGGGCCAAGCCGCGCAATTTCTGCCGCGGCACTGGCCAATGGGACAGCGCCTGTTTCAAACCGGCCCGTGGAAATGTCCGCCGCCGCAAAGCCAATTTCCTCACCCTGCGGGGCCAAGGCCACCAGCCAATTGGCACTGCGCGATTCGAGCAGCGCTTCTTCGGTCAGCGTGCCCGCTGTCACCACGCGCACAATGCCCCGTGCGACCAGCGATTTGGACCCACGCGCCTTGGCCTCGGCAGGGGTTTCAATTTGTTCGGCAATGGCGACGCGAAAGCCCGCCTTAATAAGACGCGCCAAATAGCCTTCGGCTGCATGCACGGGCACACCGCACATGGGCACGGGCTGGCCCAGATGTTCCCCCCGCGCCGTCAGCGCAATATCCAGCGCTTGAGCGGCCGCTTTGGCGTCGTCAAAAAACAGCTCAAAAAAATCGCCCATGCGATAAAAGAGCAGGCAGTCCCCCGCCTCCTCTTTCAGCGCCAGATATTGCGCCATCATGGGTGTGGCGCCCGTCGCGCCGGTCTGTGCCATGGCCAAGTGCGATAGCGGTTTTGCAATTTGGTGCAATCCCTGCTTCCCGTAACGACAAGAAGCGCCTAAGCGCGCAGGAAGACGCTTTTAAAAAGGGAACCCAGACAGATGAGCGACTCAAAGGTACAATTTTCTGACCGTGAGGCGCTTCATTACCATGCAACTGGCCGCCCCGGAAAAATTGAGATTGTCGCCTCAAAACCCATGGCGACACAGCGCGATTTAAGTCTGGCCTATTCGCCGGGTGTCGCCGTTCCCGTCCAAGCCATCGCCGATGACCCGGCAACGGCTTATGATTATACGGCCAAGGGCAATTTGGTCGCTGTTATTTCCAATGGCACGGCCATTTTGGGCATGGGCAATCTGGGCGCACTCGCCTCTAAGCCTGTGATGGAAGGCAAGGCGGTTCTCTTCAAACGCTTTGCCGATGTTGATTCGATTGACATTGAACTGGCCACTGAAGACCCCGAAGCCTTTATCAACGCCGTGGCGCTGATGGAGCCCAGCTTTGGCGGCATTAATCTGGAAGATATTGCCGCCCCTGAATGCTTCATCATTGAGCAGGCTCTCAAAGAGCGGATGAAAATCCCAGTCATGCATGATGACCAGCATGGCACGGCAATCATTGCGGCGGCTGGCCTCATCAATGCCCTGCATTTGACGGGCAAAGACATTAAGCAGGTGCGCGTGGTGGTGAATGGCGCAGGCGCCTCGGCCATTGCCTGTACAGAGCTGATCAAGGCTGTGGGCGTGCCGCACGACAATGTCATCATGTGCGATTCCAAGGGCGTGATTTACCAAGGCCGCACTGAAGGCATGAACCAGTGGAAATCGGCCCATGCCGTGATCACGGATCGGCGGACACTGACCGAGGCAATGGAAGGCGCAGACATATTCCTTGGCCTGTCGGTCAAAGATGCAGTCACGCCAGATATGGTCCGGTCCATGGGGGACCATCCGATTATCTTTGCGATGGCCAATCCGGATCCCGAAATTACCCCGCCGGCCGCCAAGGCAGTTCGCCCGGATGCCATTGTCGCCACAGGCCGGTCGGATTACCCCAACCAAGTCAATAATGTGCTGGGCTTTCCGTTCATCTTCCGCGGTGCGCTGGATGTGCGCGCCACCGCGATCAATGATGAAATGAAAATTGCGGCTGCCCGCGCATTGGCGGAACTCGCCCGCCAGCAAGTGCCCGAAGAAGTCGCCGCCGCCTATGGGGGCGCCACGCCCAGCTTTGGGCCTGACTATATCATCCCCGCGCCTTTTGACCCGCGCTTGATGGAAATTGTGCCGGCAGCCGTCGCGCAAGCCGCCATGGATTCGGGCGTTGCCACACGCCCCATTCTCGACATGGCAGAATATCGCAACTCGCTGCGTGCGCGGATGAACCCGACCACCTCGGTTCTGACCATGGCCTATGAAAATGCCCGCGCGCATCCCAAGCGCGTTGTCTTTGCCGAAGCTGAGGAAGAAGTGGTGCTGCGCGCTGCCATTGCCTTCCGCGATGGCGGCTGCGGCACGCCTGTGCTGGTGGGGCGCGACAATGTGCGCGACAAGCTGGCAGCCTTGGGCGTTGAAAATCCGGATAGTTTTGAACTGCATAACAGCCGCAATTCGCCGCTGGTCCCCAAGATGGTCGACATCTTGTACGAACGGCTGCAGCGTCGCGGCTATCTGCGCCGCGATTGTGAGCGGCTCGTCAATCAAGACCGCAATGTCTTTTCATCGCTGCTCCTGAAAATGGGCGAAGCCGACGCTGTCATTACCGGCGTCACGCGGGGCTTTGGCCAAACGCTGCGCGAAGTGCGTCGCGTGATTGATCCCGCACAAGGCATGACGCCTTTTGGTATGCATATCTTGGTGGGGCAGCATCACACGGTGTTCATGGCCGATACCACAGTGAATGAACGGCCCTCAGCCGAGGAATTGGCCGATATTGCCGAAGCCAGTGCCGCTGTTGCGCGGCGCATGGGGCATGAGCCACGCGTCGCCTTTCTCTCATATTCCACTTTTGGCAATCCGCGCGGGACATGGCTTGATCCGCTGCGTGAGGCCGTTGCCATCCTCGACCAACGCGGTGTCAGCTTTGAATATGAAGGCGAAATGGCCCCCGATGTGGCCCTGAATCCGCGCTTGGCCGCCGCCTATCCCTTTAGCCGCCTGTCCGGGCCGGCCAATGTGCTGATCATGCCGGGCCTGCAAGCCGCCAATATATCGGCCAAATTGCTGCGCGAATTGGGCGGCGATTCGGTGATTGGGCCGTTCTTGGTCGGCATGGAAAAGCCTGTGCAAGTGGCCCCGATGGTCTCCACTGCCTCAGAATTGGTGACGCTGGCTGTTCTCGCGGCAAGCGGCATCGCCCGCTAATCCCACAGCATTTGGCCCAGTTGCGCGAAGCCGCTGGGCCTGTGCATCTAGGCGCCTAACAAAGGCTTAGTTGGGATTGTCAGTTGTGCCCGGCGCGTCACCCAGCGCGCCAACTTGGCCAATATTGCCAAACAGCTCTTCAAAGAAGCTGCGCTCGCGGCCCAAGGTCTTGGTTTTCTTGGACGAGGGAGAGATTTTGGCAATATCTTCCATGCCACGACGGTCGACTGTCGCCACATTGCCGGCGGGGTCAAAGCTGACACGCAACACCATCTGGTCACTCGCCTTGGGCGTGTTGAACGCATATTGGCGTGTGTTGCGGGCGAAATAATAATAATCCTTCGCACCAAATTGGCTCACCCAAGTCGGGCGGCCCAAGGTCTTTTCAACCGAATCGCGATTATCAACACCCGGCTGAATGGCATCAACCAGCGTCATATCAGCAATAAAGCCCTGATGGC
This sequence comes from Sphingomonadaceae bacterium, assembly GCA_009920915.1. Classification (GTDB taxonomy): domain Bacteria; phylum Pseudomonadota; class Alphaproteobacteria; order Sphingomonadales; family Sphingomonadaceae; genus Aquisediminimonas. Next base: position 17,856 of record RFZB01000030.1, read on the forward strand.
CGGCCAGCCGCGTGCAGGCCGTGGACGACAGCCCAATGGCCAGCAAGACCAAAGCAGTTGCGAATTTGCGGTTCATGCACGACGACCTTTCCATAATGCGACCTTGCCTCTTGCTGAACAGGCCGCAACCCCCAATATGCCGGGAGCCGATGAACAACAAGCCAGTTGGGACAAATGGATGGCCTTTGGATTTATAAAACGACTTTTTGCCCGGGATGAAGGGCGCGATGCGCTGTCCCCGCTCTATCGCGCCGTCATTGCTGAAGCGCGCACGCCCGATTGGTATCAAAAAGGCAAAGTCGCCGATACAATGGATGGCCGGTTTGAAATGGTCGCCGCCGTCACGGCGCTGGCCATCCTGCGGCTGGACGCAGAAGGCGAACCCGGCCGTGTGCCCGCCGTGATGCTGACCGAAATTTTCGTCGACGATATGGACGGCCAGCTGCGCCAAGAAGGCATTGGCGATATTGTGGTGGGCAAGCATATTGGCAAGATGATGGCCTCGCTGGGCGGGCGGATGGACGCCTATCGTGCCGGCCTTGACGGCGGGGATTTTGAGGCCGCCTTGATCCGCAACCTCTATCGCACGCAAGATCCGGGCAAAACGGCACTGGCCTTCACCGCGGGGCGGCTGCGTGATCTGTGGGCGCGGCTGTGTGCAACGCCGCTGGATGCGCTGTTGGCGGGCACAATAACGGATGCCAAGAAATGACCCCAGAATTTTCCCGCCCCTATAAGCTCGACACGTTGGGCCAGCCGCGCGCCGTTGACATTCGCGCAGAGGCCGAAGAACGCACTGGCCTTGCGCGCCGTTTTGGCTTGCAATCGCTGGACCGGCTAGAGGCCCGCGCGACACTGACAACAAGCACACAAGGGATTGAGGTGGCCGGCCGTTTGCGGGCCGATGCCGTGCAAAGCTGTGTGGTGACGCAAGACCCCATTCCTGTGCGCATTGACCAAGAATTTACGGTGCGCTTTGTGCCGGAAACCACGCCAGACGCCGATGAAATTGAACTGAGCGCGGACGACTGTGACATTATGGAGCATGACGGCCAGCAGATCGATTTGGGCGAGGCTGTGGCGCAAAGCTTGGGGCTGGCACTGGACCCCTATCCCCGCAGCGCCAATGCCGAAGCGCGGCTGCGCGAGGCGGGCGTAAAGTCTGAAGAAGAGGCTGGCCCCTTTGGTGCCTTGGCCGCCCTGAAGGACAAGCTACAGGGCAAATAAACGCGGCCCTCCCCGGGACACACTGTCCTCAGGGCTTGACCCGGCGCCGACCCGCATTGCGTCAGCATGGTGCGCGCAAAGGCGCAGAGACCGCAAAGCAGGCCTTTGCGCGCTTTGCGTCTTTGCGCGACATAGGGCCAGCGCGTGCAGTGGGCTGACTGTCTGGGCTCCGGCTCAAGGCCGGAGTGCGGCTCTAGCGCGTCAGCAAAAACACCGCGTGTTCTGCACGCAAATTGGCGGCGCCCGCGCTGATCAGCTTTTCGCCACGCAAAAACCATTGGCCTTCAATACGAATACCGCGTTCCGCAATATATTTGCGGAAATCATCAATGGTGACGTGGTGAATATTGGGCGTGTCATACCAGCGCGCCGGCAATTGTTTGGTGACGGGCATGGTCCCCCCAAACATCAGCGCCATGCGGATGCGCCATTGGGCAAAATTGGGGAAAGACACAAAGGCCATGCGCCCAATGCGCAGCAATTGATCCAACACCAAATCTGGCCGCATCGTGGTTTGCAGCGTTTGCGAAAGAATGGCGTAATCAAAAGCGGCATCGGGATAATCGGCCAAATCGGTATCGGCATTGCCTTGGATGACGGACAAGCCACGCGCGACACAGGCGGTCACATTATCGCGGTCCAGCTCCATCCCACGAGCATCGGCTTGTTTTTGATCGCGCAGCGCCGCCATCAGCGCGCCGTCCCCGCAACCGACATCAAGCACGCGGCTGCCGGGCGCAATTTCACGCGCAATAATTGCAAGGTCAGGCCGCAATGTCATCACAGCCCCCCAGCCGTCAGGAAACCGTCGACCACGCGATCCAGTTCCGGCACATCGAGCAGAAAGCTATCATGCCCAAAGGGCGCCGAAAGCTCCATAAAGCTGACTGGCGCGCCACCGGCATTGAGCGCATGAACAATGTTGCGCGATTCGGATGTGGGGTAGAGCCAGTCCGTATCAAAGCTGACCGCGCAAAAGCGCGTGGCAGAGCCGCGAAACGCATTGGCCAGATGGCCGCCATGGTCTTCGGCCAAATCAAAATAATCCATCGCGCGGGTGATATAGAGGTAGGAATTGGCATCAAAGCGGCCCGTGAAGCTAAGCCCCTGATAGCGCAAATAACTTTCCACTTGAAAATCCGCGTCAAAGCCAAAGGTCTTGGCAGATCGATCCTGCAGACGCCGCCCGAATTTCTCGGTTAAGCCATGTTCGGACAAATAGGTGATGTGCGCGGCCATGCGCGCGACAGCAAGGCCCGCATCCGGCGCCTGCCCATCATGATAATAATCGCCGCCGCGCCAATTGGGGTCCGCCATAATCGCTTGGCGGCCCACTTCGTGAAACGCGATATTCTGCGCCGAATGGCGGGCGGTGGACGCAATGACCAAGGCCGCACGCACGCGCGTGGGATAGGTGGCGGCCCAAGTCAGCGCCTGCATACCGCCCATTGATCCGCCGACAACGGCGTAGAGCGCCTCAATGCCCAAATGGTCGAGCAGCAGCGCCTGCGCCCGCACCATATCGCGAATGGTGATAACGGGAAAACGCATGGCAAAGGGCTTCCCATCCGGCCCAAGCGATTCTGGCCCGGATGATCCCATGCAGCTGCCAACGACATTGGGGCAGATGACACAATAGCGGTTCGTATCAATGGGCTTGCCCGGCCCGACCATGCGTGTCCACCAGCCAGGCTTGCCCGTTATCGGATGCGTGGAGGCAACATATTGATCGCCCGTCAGCGCATGGCACAGCAGAATCGCGTTGGATCCATCTGCATTTAGGGTGCCATAGCTTTCATAAGCAATTTCAACAGGCGCAAGCACCCCGCCGCCATCGAGCGCCAAAGGCCCGGGCAAGGTGATTTTTCGATCAAGGCCAAAACGCGCGTCTGCCATGCCATGGGGGCTAGGGGCGAGATGGGCCGATTGTCAACCAACGCAATGGCCCAAGCCAGTTTGACCGATATTGGCAGCACGTCTAAGGCGCTGGGCATGACTGGACCCACACCAAAGCCCTGGATCATGGATATTGCCCCTTATGTTCCGGGGAAATCCAAAACCGATGATGGCCGTGTTGTTGCCAAATTATCGTCGAACGAAAATCCGTTGGGCACAAGTGAACAGGCGCGCGCCGCCTTTTTGCAGCACGCGGGGGATTTGGAACGCTATCCCGATGCCGGGGCCGTTGCCCTGCGCGCTGCGCTGGCCACAGCGCACGGGCTGGATCCGGCGCGCATCATCTACGGCACCGGGTCTGACGAAGTTTTGCACCTTGCCGCAGGGGCCTTTGCCGGCCCGGGGGATGAAATCATCTTCATGAAATACGGCTTTGCCGTGTATGAAATTGCCGCGCGCCGCGTGGGGGCGACCCCCATCATTGTGCCCGACCATGATTATGCGACGGATGTGGACGCCGTACTGGCGCATGTGACGGACAAGACACGAGTTGTTTTCATTGCCAACCCCAACAACCCGACAGGCACCTATTGCCCGCGCGCAGACATTGCGCGCCTCTATGCGGCGCTGCCCAGCCATGTCCTTTTGGTGCTCGACCATGCCTATGCGGAATATCTGACGCCTGACGAAGATGATGGCGGGCTAGAGCTGGCAAAGACAGCCTCTAATGTGCTGGTCACTCGCACCTTTTCCAAAATTTACGGGCTGGCGTCAGAGCGGGTGGGCTGGGGCTATGCCGCCCCCGCGATCATTGATGCCATGCACCGCATTCGCGCACCTTTCAGCTTTTCGATTGCCGCCCATGCTGCTGCGATTGCCGCTGTTGCTGACACGGATTTTGTGGCCCAAAGCCGGGACCATAATGCCCGCTGGCGCGATTGGTTTGCCGCTGAAATTGCCAAGCTTGGCAATGCAGGGCTGCGTGCCATCCCCAGCAAGGCGAATTTCCAATTGGTGATTTTTGAAGGCGCGGTCAGTGCCGAGACAGCCTATCATGGCCTGATGGACCGCGGCTATATTGTCCGCTGGCTGCCCGGCCAAGGGCTGGGCCAAGGCTTGCGGATCACCATTGGGACTGAGGCCGAAACCCGCGGCGTGATTGCGGCCTTGCGAGAGATTACAGGGGCAGATGCCTAATGGCTGAGACACCGCCTTTTGCGCATGTCGCGATTATCGGGCTGGGCCTGATTGGATCTTCCATTGCCCGCGCCGTGCGCGCGGCCATGCCCGAGGTGCAGCTATCGGGCTATGATGCCAATGCCGAAAGCCGCGCCACCGCCCGCACGCTGGGGCTGGCAGACCGCCTAGCTGAGAGCGGGGCAGAGGCGGTCATTGATGCGGATTTGGTGATTTTTTGCGTGCCCGTGGGCGCCATGGGGGTCGCCGCGGCAGAGTTGCGCCCCGGCCTCAAGCCCAGTGCGCTGATCAGCGATGTCGGCTCATCCAAAGCCAATGTGTTGGCAGAATTAAACGCCGCCCTGCCTGACCATGTCATTGTGCCGGCCCACCCTGTGGCGGGCACAGAACGCAGCGGGCCTGAGGCTGGCTTTGCCAGCTTGTTTCAAAACCGCTGGTGCATCCTGACGCCACCCGATACGGCAGCGCCACATCATGTCGACCAGCTGACCCGTTTTTGGCAGGCGCTGGGCGCCAATGTTGAGATCATGGATCCGCAGCATCATGATTTGGTGCTGGCAGTGACCAGCCATTTGCCGCACCTGATTGCCTATACGATTGTCGGCACGGCCTCTGATCTGGAATCTGTGACACGCAGCGAAGTCATTAAATATTCCGCTGGCGGTTTTCGAGATTTTACCCGCATTGCCGCGTCTGACCCAATTATGTGGCGCGATGTGTTCTTGTCGAACAAAGAGGCCGTTCTGGAAATGCTCCAGCGGTTTTCAGAAGATTTAACCGCGCTGCAACGCGCGATCCGCTGGGGTGATGGTGATGCGCTGTTTGATTTGTTCAGCCGCACCCGCGCCATTCGCCGCAGCATTATTGAAGAAGGCCAAGATGATGCCCGGCCTGACTTTGGACGGTCTGGCAGCTGACAGCGGCGGCCCCAGCCTTAGCTGTTCAGCGCGTTAATCGCGGCATGAACGCGGGCCTCAATCTCTTCGCGCGACAGGCCGGGGGGAATTTCATCGCCCACTTTTAGCGTCACAATACCGGGATATTTTACAAAGCCACGGGGCCAGACTTTGCCGCTATCAAGCGCAACAGGCACCACAGGAAGCCCCAGAATTTTATACAGGCCGGCCAAACCCGCGCGTAAATCTGGCTGTTCGCCATGCGGCACACGCGTGCCTTCTGGAAAAAGAACAATGGGTCGGCCCGAGGCTTTGGCCCGCTTGGCCTCAGCAATCATCCGCCGCATCGCAGCCGCCCCTGCATCGCGATCCACCCCAATGGATCCATGCGCGCGCGCGGCATGGCCCCAGCCGAAAATATCCAGCAATTCCTGCTTCATCACCACCACAGGGCGGCGGAACAAGGCCAGTGTCTCGACAGTTTCGTACATGGATTCATGTTTGAAAACATAAAGCGCCTGCCGATCATCCAGCCTGCCAATGACATGGGTGCGAATGCCCAAAATAAAGCGCGCGCAAAAGCGATGCCACAAAGCCCAGCGGCGGGCGCCAAAAATCGTCGCGCGCGTGCCAAAGGGGACAAGTGCCCAGGCAAGGCCAACCACAGGCACGCTGCCCAAATAAAAAATCAGCGTGAAGAATATCGAGCGGACAACAGCCATCATGCCGCGTGCCCTAACTCAAGTGCCACGGCACGCGCCAGCAGCTTGTTATATTCTTTGAACAATTGGAGCAGGCTGAACTCCCCGGCCACGGCATCGCCCACAATTTCAACATCATCGCCCATGCTATGGGCCAATTCCAACTGGGCGCGGCGCAAATGCCAATCGCTTGTGACCAACCGGACAGACCGAAATTGATGCGCCTTCACCCAGCGCGCCGTTTCACGCGCGTTGGAAATTGTATCAATCGACGCCTTGTCGAGATC
>RFZB01000291.1 GCA_009920915.1 Sphingomonadaceae bacterium
CGGAGGCCGCTTCCGCCGGGGGGCGCCGCCTTACTTGGCGGGCTCGGCGTTCCAGACCTTGAGGTCGTCGAGGCAGCCATCCTTGCCCGCGACGCCGAACTCGATCCGCGACTTGGTGGCGTGGGCGATGCCGGACGACTTGAGGTAGGCGACCGGCTGGCCATCGACGGACAGGCGCATCTCGTCGCCGACGGTCTCGACGACCACGGCGATCCACTTCCCCTCGGCGAGGTCGGCCTTCACCGGAAAGGTGGCCTGACGACCGACGAGCAGCTTGGCGACCTCGGCCTTCTTCGCCGGGTCGTTCTTCATCGCATGGATGTCGTTGCGCATATTGCCGTCCTTCTCGTCGATGATGACCGCGGCGAAGGTCTTGTCCTTCGGATTGAAGCGCAGCTGGGCGCGGCAGATGTGGCCGTAGTGGCAACCGGTGAACTTGCGGTCGTCGAACTCGACGTCGATCATGGTGGCGCCGTCGAAGCGGACCTTGCACTCGACGATGCTGTCCTTGGTCGGCACCTCGAGGCCGTGCACCGCGGCATGGGCGCGGATCTCGGGCTTACCGTCGGCCGCCGGGATCGTCTTGTCGCGGGTCTGGGTGCCCTTCAGTACGCCTTGGGCGACGGCGAAGGTCGGGACGACCTTGACCCAGCGCTTATCGGCCTCGGCACCCTCGAAGTTATCCTCGAAGAGGAGTTCCTTCTTCTTGGCGATCGGCGCGGCCGGGATGGTAGGCAGCTTCGAGGCGGCCGGAGCGGCCTTGGGGGCGTCGGCGGCGCAGAGACCGGCGACCAGGAGCAGGGGGAGCAGGGAACGCATGGGAGATCCCTTTGCTTAGGACGAAAACAGCCCGATGGAAAGAAGAGAGAATATAGTTAAGAGTACGGAGTTCAGAGTACGGAGTTCAGGAAATAGCCCGACACCATCAAAGAGCACATCGCACCCCTGTACTCTGTACTCTGTACTCTGTACTCTGTACTCTGTACTCTGTTCCTTACTTCACTTCTTACCTCGGCCCGCCTTGACGGCGGGTGCCGGGGCGACCGAAGGGACGGTAGCGACCTTGCGCCGCCTGCTGGCCGCCGAAGCGACCGCCCTGCGGGTGCTGGTGGCCTTCCTGCGAATGCTGGGGACGACCGCCGCGGGCGCGCGGGTCGACGTCGCGCTGGAAATCCTCCGGCGT
>RFZB01000292.1 GCA_009920915.1 Sphingomonadaceae bacterium
GTTCTCCGTCCGGTAAAGGCCGACGCCGCGCGCATGGCAGCGCAGCGCGTCCTCCATCTCCTCCGGCCCGCCGATGTTGGCGAGGAGCCCGAACGTGGCGCCATCGGCGGTCGCGTCCGGCAGGGCGATCTCGCCCATCACGCGGTCGCGGCGCGTGCGCAAGGCCTGCTCCTTGTCGAGGTAGGCGGCGAGCGTCTCCGCCGAAGGGTTGACGATGACCAGGCCGGCTTCGCCGTCGACGAGCAGGGTGTCGCCGGCGCCCACCGCCGCCATCAGCCCCTTGACCCCGACCACGGCCGGGATGTCCAAGGAACGGGCCATGATGGCGGAATGGCTCGTCCGGCCGCCCTCCTCCGTGACGAACGCCGCGACGCCCGCCTCATGCAGGCCGGCCGTCTCCGTGGGGGTCAGGTCCAGCGCGACGACCACCTGGCGGCCGGCGACCGGACCGACTTCCGCGGGGGCCGCGCCCAGGAGCTGGTCGAGCACCCGCCCCGTGACGTCGCGGATGTCGGCCGCGCGCTCGCGGAGGAAGTCGTCCTCCATCTGGGCGAAGATGGCGATGTAGCGCTGCGCGACCGTCTCGAAGCAGTGCTCGATGTTGTAGCCGGATCGGCGGACTTCCTTGGTCACCTCGTCGATGAGGGCCACGTCCTCCAGCACCAGCAGGTGGGCGTCGAAGATCGCCGCCTCGGAATCGTTGAGCTTGCGGGCGACATCGGCGCGGAGCCGGGAGATCTCCGCCCGGGTCGCGATCAAGGCGGCCTCAAGCCGGGCCAGCTCCCGCTCCGGATCGTCGACCCGTCGGCGAACCACCAGCGAACGCCCCTGCTGGAGCAGGTAGGCGGTCGCCCGGGCCACGCCGGGGGCGGCGGCGGTCCCGAGCAGCCTGACCTCGGCCCGATGGGAGTTGCCCTGCATCCTGAAGGTCAGAAGAAGCCCCTGCAGGGAGGAAGCAAGGAGGATTAAGGGCTCAGACCAAGGTCGGCTCGCTGGCCTCGATCGGCTGGAGCAGGTCGGGCGGAGTCAGGTGCGGAACCACGCGGTCGTGCACTTCGCCCTTCGGCACCTCGAAGTCGCCCGGGAACTCCACGTTGACCAACGCCATGCCGCCCGGCGCCTCGGCGAGCGTGGGCATCTCGCCCATCTCGGGCATCTCCTCGACGGCGGA
>RFZB01000293.1 GCA_009920915.1 Sphingomonadaceae bacterium
AGGCTGGACCGCCGTCACCGCCCTCCAGGCCACCGACTTCGCCAAGGAAGCCGGCGAGCTCGGGGTCTCGACCGTCATCTACACCGACATCGCCACCGACGGCATGCTCACGGGCCCGAACTGGAAATCCCTCGAGGCGGTCCTCCGGGCCTGCCCCTGCGGCGTGATCGCCTCCGGCGGGGTCGCCGGCACGGAAGACGTCGCCCGACTCGCCCAGCTGTCCAAGGCCTACCCGAACCTCGTCGGCGCCATCGTCGGCAAGGCCCTGTACGAAGGCCGTTGCGACGTCGCCGGCCTGCTCCAGGCCTGCCGCTGAGGGAAACCGGGCCAAAACGGGCATCTTTGGCCTATTCCAAGGGGTCCGGAGGCGTGCAGAGGCTTGCCAACGCCACCCTCCTTCCCAACATCGACCTCCCTATGGCTACGATTCGCCCCCTCCTCGCCTTCCTCGCGCTCGGCACGTCCCTCCTCGCGGCCGACGCCCCGGCCGCCGGTACGCCGACCGTCGGCGAAGTGATCGCCAAGGCCCAGGCCGCCATGGTCAAGAACCCCGACGCCCTGCGCAGCATCAAGAGCCTCCACCTCGAGGCCAAGATCACCGACGCCGAAGGCAAGGGCGCCGGCTCCGTCATCATCCAGGTCGCCGCGCCCTTCAAGCGCCGCGAGTTCGCCTACAACGCCAGCCACTCCGTGGAGACCATCACCTGCGCCAACGGCCTGGAAGGCTGGACCAAGAACTCCGAACTGGTCACCGGCGGCCGCTCCCAGCTCGGCGTCATGCGCTACGAGGCCGTCAGCACGCTCAAGGACATGGCCACCGACGAGCTCGCCTTCTACGCCGCCCCCGCCGCCGGCGCCGGCAAGGCCGAATACAAGGGCGAAGCCGAGGTCAACGGCCGGAAGGTGCACAGCGTCGAGTACAGCTACCGCGGCGGCTTCAAGGTCACCCGCCACTTCGACGCCAAGGATTTCCACCTCGTCGCCTCCGACATGCCCGGCCAGGGCGGCAAGGTGCAGCGTCAGGTCGTCGACGAAAGCACCTGGGTCGAGGGCGTGTCCTTCACCAAGAAGGAGACCATCCTCCTGGACGGCAAGAAGGTCAGCGCCGTCGAGTACACCCAGGTCGTCGTGAACCACGAGGTGCCCGACGCCGCCTTCGCCTTCCCCCAGC
>RFZB01000294.1 GCA_009920915.1 Sphingomonadaceae bacterium
TGATGCAGGGCGCGATCATGTTTTCGACTGCGGCGGCGGTGATCATCAGCCTCGTGATCGGCCTGCTGTTCATCTCGGCCTACATCACCGCCCAGATCGGCACGGTCATAGCCATCCTGTGGGTGCTGACAATGGCGCTGCTGGTGACGGGCCTAGGCTTCTTCCTGTTCGAGACCCGGCTCGCGGCGCGCGGCGCGCGGATGCTCAAGGAATAGGCAATACCGGGAGTATGCCGGAGAGCGCGCAGGATCTCCCCGCCATCTCGTCTTGCCCGCGGTAATCCATGCCCGAGAATTAGTCAGACGGGAATGCGAAAGGGCAGAGCCGCGAACCCGGCCCTGCCCCTTTTTTGATCAGCCCTGCGGCTTTCCCCTAGAGGGTCAGCTATCGCCCGCGGGCGCGCTCTGGAGCTGACAATAATTGTGCAGCCCCATGCGCTCGATCTGCTCGAACTGGGTCTCGAGGAAGTCGACATGCTCCTCCTCGTTCTTCAGGATATAGGCAAACAGGTCGCGCGACACGTAGTCGCGCACGCTCTCGCAATATTCGATGGCATCGCGCAGCAGCGGGATTGCCTCGTGCTCGAGCGCGAGGTCGGCGCGGAGCACTTCCTCGACCGTCTCGCCGACCTTCAGCTTGTGGATCGCCTGAAAATTGGGCAGCGCCTCGAGAAACAGGATGCGCTCAGCCAGCTTGTCGGCGTGCTCCATCTCCTCGATGCTCTCGTGGCGCTCGTAGGCGGCGAGCTTCTTGAGGCCCCAGTTGTCGAGCACGCGGTAATGCAGCCAGTACTGGTTGATCGCGGTCAGCTCATTGGTCAGCGCCTGATTGAGATAGTCGATGACCTTCTGGTCGCCCTTCATGGGAATGTCCTTTGCGTGATGTCAAAGCCGGGTCGCGGCATTGGCGTCATTGTAGCCCCCGCAGGGCCTTGTCCGCAAGGGCGGGCGAAGGAATTTCTTTGGGAATCAGTCGCTTGCGATCCGTTCGCAATCGCGATTCAAGCGGCCTCTACTGCGAGGAAATCGCATCTGGCGGCAGCGCGCTCGGCGTCGATGATTTCCTGCGCCTCTTCAAGGCACTGGCCGCAATTGGGGCGCTTGCCAAGGCAGGCATAGGTTGCCTCGGCATCGCCGTCGCAGCGCAATGCCGCTTTGCGCAAATCATTCTC
>RFZB01000295.1 GCA_009920915.1 Sphingomonadaceae bacterium
ATCAGCTTCACCGGCTCGACCGCGACTGGGCGCCGGGTGATGGAAAGCGCAGCGCCGACGCTCAAGCGGCTGACACTGGAACTTGGCGGCAACGACGCGGCGATCGTTATGCCTGATGTCAACATCCCCGAAACGGCGGAAAAACTGTTTTGGTCCGCCTTCACAAACAGCGGGCAGGTCTGTGTCGCAACCAAGCGGGCCTATGTCCACAATGACATCTACGATGCGTTCCTAAATGAGCTGGCAAAGCTTGCTCTGGCCGTGCCCATGGGCGACGGCAGTCAGCAAGGCACGGCGCTTGGACCGATACAGAACAAGCCGCAATATGACCGCGTTAGGGGCCTGCTCGCCGATTGTGAAACGAACGGCTATCGGTTGTTGCAAGGCGAAGCCCCTGAGGGCGAGGGGTTCTTCGTCCCGGTAACTTTGGTCGACAATCCGCCCGAAAGCAGCCGCATCATTCAGGAAGAGCAGTTCGGCCCTATTCTGCCGCTCGTCCGCTTTTCCGACGTCGAGGATGCCCTGACCAAGGCTAACAACACCGACATGGGGCTGGCCGGGACGGTCTGGTCTGCCGACACCGACGCCGCCATGCGGCTCGCTGAACGAATGGACACAGGCAATGTCTGGATCAACGAAGGCCTGGCCCTGTCCCCTTTCGCGGCCTTCGCCGGTCACAAACAATCTGGCCTTGGGGTTGAGAACGGGATCGAAGGATTGATGGCCTATACAGAGCCAAAAACTTTTCTGGTCGCCGCTTAGCCCAAATAGCCTTTAACCGCACTGCCCAGTTGGGAGGCATTGCAGTTTTTGGAAAAGGGCGCTCGCGATAGGAGGTTCGGTTTACTTAGTTTCGAGCCATTTCTTATACCTGTCCGCCGACCGTTAATTCGCTGTTGCGAGAATTTGATGGTTAGCGCGGTTACCAGCTTCAGCCCTTCCTAGTTTTTCTTAGCCCGGAGAGCCCGATAGATCCCAGTCTTCGGCTCCGACCTTGGCAAGGTTAACATCTACCAGTTCAAGTCCACAACCAGACGAAAATTACTCCCGGTTACGGTCGCCCTGACGAACGCGGTCTATGCCATGCATCGCCAATGATGAGTCGCACTAACGAACCGCTTTTGCCACCAACAGACACCGGGCTCCCCGAATGGGTGCGCAACGGTCAACT
>RFZB01000296.1 GCA_009920915.1 Sphingomonadaceae bacterium
CCTTATTCCTGTGCCCAACTTTAAGGCAGTCGAACAGCGAGGCCTCGAAAGAGCCCCGCTGTTGCGCGCTGGTTCAAGCCCCCAATTTTTCAAACTCCAGTTCCGGAAAACCTTCGGCAGCGGACTTGTCGAGCGTGTCGTAATAGTTATTCGCCCCGCCGAAATAGATCAGAACCCGTGGCGGCTTATCCTGCCGGTTCGCCCCCATCATCCAGGAATTGACCTTATGGCCTTCGGCCATCAAAGTTTGCGCATGGATTTCAGCGGTATGCGCTGTCCAGGCTTCTTCAGCTTCGCGGCGAGGCTTGAAGATATCATAGCCTTCCCGCTCCATCTTCTTGATGCAATGCGTGATCCAGATCACATTCTGCTCAATTGATGTCGGCAAGTTGGCAAAAGGCGCCTGTGGGCCGGTCACGACAAACATATTGGGGAAGCCTGATACGCAAACACCCATGATGCAGTCTGAGGATTTGCGCCACTTTTCGCTCAGCGTCTGGCCGGTTACGCCGCGGATGGGGAAAGCCTCCAGCGCACCTGTATAGGCGTTGAAGCCCGTAGCCAGCACGATAATGTCAAACTCATAGTGGTTGAGCGTTGTGCGGACACCTGTTTCGGTGACTTCGACTAGCGGTTCCGCATCCTTGATATCGACCAGGTGAACATGGTCTTCATTGAAAGCTTCAAGATAGCCATGATCTAGCGGGGGGCGCTTCGCAAAGAGCGGATAATCGTCAAAGGTTGGGGTCAGCAGATCTGCAAGCTTGGGATCCTTCACCCGTTCCTTCATTTTGGCGATGATGAATTCAGAAGCCATCCGATTGGCTTCGGGATTGGCGAGAAGGTCATCAAACGTCTCGAACACCCAGCGGAAGCTGCCCGTCCAGTTTTCTTCAAAGATGCGCTGGCGTTCTTCGGGGGGCGTGTCCACTGCATTGCGTCCCACCGGGCTGTCAAAGGCCATGCCGAACACATGGTTCCGACACTTGGCGACAATCGCGTCGTAATTCTCTTTGATTTCCTTTTCCCATTTCGGGGTCATCTGTTTTTGCATGGCCGGCAGGATATAGTTGGGGGTCCGCTGGAAAACGGTCACACTTGCCGCTGTCTTGGCCAGCTCGGGCACCATTTGAACGGTCGTGGCACCAGCCCCGATAATGCCAACGCGCT
>RFZB01000297.1 GCA_009920915.1 Sphingomonadaceae bacterium
CGCCAACTTCTCCCGTCTGGGCTCCCTCGACAGTAACAGTGCCTTTAACGGCGAGTGCGCCGTTCGGGCCAGCATCAAGAATGACGCGACCATTGGCCGATTGAACGCTTTTAGCTTCGATAAGACCGTCGGCATTGATGACGCCGCTGATGGTACCCAGCGCCGATGCCATGCTCAGCGCAACCAAACCGCCATTGGCTGAGATCGTGCCCGTATTGGTGATGTTCCGGAAGACAGTAGGAACGGAAGAATTATTGCTCAATGCGTAGGAAATCAGTCGGCCTTGATCGAAGGATACGCTCAAATTGTCGACCGCCGCCAACAAAACTTTCCCGCGGTCTGCCCTGATTTGGCCGCTGTTCTCAATTTTGGCGGCATTCAGGATCGTGTAGCCAAGGCTGTTTGTGATGATGCCTCGATTGATGATAGATGCGGAAGAGCCACCATTCCCGACAGCGAACTGCGCAGTATCCGCCATGAAAGCAGTATGCGAGATATTCCCAGTCGAAGCGAGAAAACCCGGCGAGGTCACTCTTCCTGTAGGGGATATGAATACTCCGTTCGGATTGAGGATCCACACTTGCCCATTGGCTTGAACAAGGCCATCAATCACCGAAGCACTATTGCCTGCGACACGGTTTAACGTAATCGCGTTGGCATCCGGTTGATCAAAGCGCAGCGTATGATCCAGCGGAACATTCAAGGTGGACCAGTCGAGAAATGCCTTGGCTGTTGTTTGTGTAACCGTGCGCAGCGTGCCTGTTGAATCGATGGCATATGTTGCACTCCCCGCAACCACGGTCGGCGCCTGGTCTGGAACTGCGGTCTGCACACTGCTCTGAGCTGTCGCGGCGGAACTAATGCTGGCCGAAGCCAATAGCATGAGACGGACAAGTTTCATGGTCGCTCTTTCAAATGTGGGCGCCAAAAAATGGTTCGGGCCATCAGAAAACCGATACCAGGCTTATGTTTACCCGTGCCGGACGGCTTTCAGCGCCAGCGATTGCACGGCCCTCAGCCGCAAATTGTAGATCGAGGAAAAGGCGGTCAACGAGAAGCGCCTTCAATCCAACGCCGTAGGACATAGTGTTTTGCGTCGCGGCCGGCAAACCATCCCCGGGAAGCAGTTTAGCCCTTGCCGAATCGACAAAACCATACCCCTGCACATTG
>RFZB01000298.1 GCA_009920915.1 Sphingomonadaceae bacterium
CTTCCGCGACGGCATGAACGGCGTCACCCCGTTGCTCGCCGCGCTCGCCCCCGAGGCCACCATGAAGCGCGGCGATGGCGCGCACGCCGGCAACCCCGACGTCCGCAAGGCCGTCCTCGAGGAGAAGAAGCCGCAGGTCGTCGCCTGGGCCGTCGAACGCCAGGACGGCGGCCGCGGCTTCGGCTTCACCGGGGGCCACTTCCACAAGGGCTGGGCCAACGACAGCCAGCGCACGCTCGTCCTGAACGCCATCGTCTGGACCGCCAAGGCCGAGGTGCCCGCGGGCGGCGTCGCGTCCAAGTTCACCGACGAGGAGCTCGCCGCGAACCTGGATCCGAAGGGCAAGCCCAAGCCGAAGCCGGCCGCCACCCCGGCGCCCGCCGCGAAGTAACCGCGCTCCCCGCGGAGCCTTGGGCCGGAGGTTCGCCTCCGGCCTTTTTGTTGGCCGGAAAAGCCGCGGGTCGCTTGACCTGCGTCGGCCGTCGCCGACCTTGCCCGCATGTCCCAGCACATCGCGATCATCGGCGGCACCTCCGGCATCGGCCGCGCCGTCATCGCCCAGCTCCAGGCCGACGGCCATCATGTCCACGCGGCCTGTCGCTCCCCCGAGAAGCTGGCCGACCTCGGGCTGGAGGCGCAGCGCTTCGACGCGCTGGCCCCGACGCCGCTCGCCTGGCCGGAGCGCCTCGATGGCCTCGTCTACTGCCCGGGGACGATCGTGCTCAAGCCCTTCCACCGGATGACGCCGGAGGATTTCCAGCGCGAGCTGCAGGTGAACCTCCTCGGCGCCATCGCCGCGCTGCAGTCGGCGCTGCCCGCGCTCAAGGCCTCGGGCCACGCCTCCGTCGTGCTCTTCTCCACCGTCGCCGTCGCGCAGGGGATGCCGATGCACGCCGGCATCGCCGCCGCCAAGGGCGCGGTCGAAGGCCTGGCCCGCAGCCTCGCGGCCGAGTGGGCGCCCGCGATCCGCGTGAACGTCATCGCCCCGTCCCTGACCGATACCGCGCTCGCGGCCCCGCTGCTGAATTCGGACCTGAAGAAGGAGGCCGCCGCGAAGCGCCACCCGCTCCAGCAGGTCGGCCGCTCCGAGGACCTCGCCACGCTGGTCTGCCACCTGCTCTCGGGCCACGCGCGCTTCATGACCGGCCAGGTCCTCCACGTCGACGGCGG
>RFZB01000299.1 GCA_009920915.1 Sphingomonadaceae bacterium
CGCCGCCGCGCTCGGCGGGAACCAGGCCGTCTGCGACCTTACCGGTTCCGTGGCCACGCCGCGCTTCACCGGCCCGCAGATCCGTCGTTTCGCCAAGCTCGACCCGGCCGCCTGGGCCCGGACCAAGCGCGTCCACCTCGTCTCCTCCTTCTTCGCCTCCGTCCTCGCGGGCGCCGATGCCGCCATCGACACCGGCGACGGCGCCGGGATGAACCTGATGGACATCCGCCGGGGCGACTGGTCGCCGGCCGCGCTCGCCGCGACCGCGCCGGACCTCGCCGCCAAGCTCCCGCCCGTGCGTCCCGGTTCGACCGTGGCCGGCGGCATCTCCGCCTACTTCGTCGCCCGTCACGGCTTCTCGCCGAAGTGCCGGGTCGTCATCGGCACCGGCGACAACCCCTCCAGCCTCGTCGGCATGGGCGCCTCGAAGCCCGGCAAGGTCGTCATCAGCCTCGGCACGAGCGACACGCTCTTCGCCGCGATCGAAGGCATCCGCACCGACGCCGCCGGCCTCGGCCACGCCTTCGGCAATCCGCTGGGCGGCAGCATGAGCCTCGTCTGCGTCCGCAATGGCTCGCTCGCCCGCGAGGCCATCCGCCGCGAGTGCGGCCACGCCGACTGGGCGGCCTTCTCCGCCGCGGTCGACGCCGCGCCCGCGGCCGTCGCGGCCGTGCTCCCGATGGAGGAGACCGAGATCACCCCGCGCCGCCCCGCCGGCCGCATCCCGCTCGGCGCCGCCGCGACCAAGGCCACGCTGCCCCGCGCCGCCGTCGAAGGCCAGGCGCTCAGCCTCCGCCTCCACAGCCGCTGGGTCGGCACGCCGACGACGCAGCTCCTGCTCACCGGGGGCGCTTCCGAGAATCCGTCCGTCGCCAAGATCTTCGCCGATGTCTTCGGCGCTCCCGTCCTCCGCTTGGCGGTGTCCGACTCCGCCGCCTTGGGCGCCGCCTTGCGCGCCGCCGAGGGCGCCTGCGGGGCCAAGATGGCCGACCTGGAAGCGGTTTTCTGCGCTCCGGCCCCCGGGGTCGTCCAGCCGAACCCGGCCCTCCGGGCGGCCTACGACGCCCTCGAGGCTCAGCTCGCCCGCGCCTTGGCCTGAAGGGCGGGTTTCGACGGCTTTTCCGCATTGCCCGCTTGAACAAAGGCGGGTGATGGGCTGACATTGTCGGC
>RFZB01000300.1 GCA_009920915.1 Sphingomonadaceae bacterium
AAACAGGAAAACGATTATGTCTTACAAGGACGAATTAAAGAAGCAGATTGAGCAGTTAGAGCAACAAACAGACTCAAACAAAGCACGACTTCAACAACTCTATCGTGAGTTGGCTGATGTTCAACTCAAAGAAAGAATTGGTGAGCAGCCAGCAAGCGTACAATTACTGCAAGGGTAATTGACATGCCACCAATTTTTGCATCTTTGGGTGCAGGTTCAGTTCGTTCTTACGGATTAATTAATCGACTCGGCACATCATCATTATTTGCTGTAAATATTTTCGCAAACACAGCAACATGGATTGCTCCCACTGGTGTAACATCAATTGAATATCTTATAGTCGCCGGAGGTGGAGGTGGAACTGAAGGTGCGGGTGGACATGGAGGTGGTGGTGGAGAAGTCATAGTAAGTCCATCATATCCAGTAACACCTGGAACTTCTTATACTATTACTGTGGGTGCTGGTGGTGCAGGTATGACTACACCAGCTACACCATATCCCGGAGGGTTTGTAGGAGGAAATGGTACTAACAGTTCTTTTGGAACTGCACCAGCTCCTGCTGCAATTGTGGCTCGTTTTGGTGAAGGAGGTCAAGGATCGGCAACTTATGCAGGACCACGTGGTGTTGCAAGAGGTGGCGGCTCGGGCGCAGGATGGACAAATCCAC
This sequence comes from Sphingomonadaceae bacterium, assembly GCA_009920915.1. Classification (GTDB taxonomy): domain Bacteria; phylum Pseudomonadota; class Alphaproteobacteria; order Sphingomonadales; family Sphingomonadaceae; genus Aquisediminimonas. The sequence goes on from RFZB01000300.1 coordinate 668, forward strand.
TGTACTTGGGTGGCACAGGGTATCTTGCAAACTATAATGAAAAAGGTGGTGGTGGAGGTGGTGCTGGTGGTGCTGGTCAAAATTATGGTGTGTTTGATCCAAATTATGCCGGCAATGGTGGTGTAGGAATCGTTTCAACGATTACAGGAACAAGCACTGGTTATGGTGGTGGTGGTGCTGGAGGTGGAACTATTCCCTATCCTGGTGCAGGTGCTTATGCAGGATTTGCAGTGCATGGTGGTGGAAGAATGCCCAACGATGTACCAAATGGTGCAGTCGTACCATATCTAGGAAATGGAGCAAATAATGCTGGTGGCGGTGGTGGTGGAGGTAATGCTGGAACACCCGTTTATCCAGGTTCAGGATCAGGAGGCTCTGGTGTAGTTATTATTCGTTATACTACTCCAACTATCACCGCTGCAAATATTGTTTATGTATTCGCAAATTCTGCCGTATGGAACGTTCCAGCTGGTGTTACAGCAATTGATTATGTTGTTATTGGC
>RFZB01000004.1 GCA_009920915.1 Sphingomonadaceae bacterium
TCAATGCCGACCCCGTCGATGCGCTGTCGATGATTGTCCACCGCAGCGCCGCCGAGGCGCGCGGGCGGCATATGTGTGAGCGGCTGAAAGATTTGATCCCGCGCCATTTGTTTAAGATCCCCATCCAAGCCGCGATTGGCGGCAAGGTGATTGCGCGTGAGACAATCGCGGCGCTGCGCAAGGATGTGACGGCCAAATGCTATGGCGGCGACGCCAGCCGCAAACGCAAGCTGCTGGATAAGCAGAAAGAGGGCAAAAAGCGGATGCGCGAATATGGCTCGGTCAGCATCCCGCAAGAGGCCTTTATTGCGGCGCTGCGCATGGGGGATGAAGGCTAAGCCCGACCCCTCCACACCGAGTCGCCTCGCCCTGCGCGGCTCATGGGGCGTGCGCGGCTGCGTCGATTCGTAAATTTATCCGATAACCCTGTTGTGCATGGCGCCGGTCGGTCGCATCAGGCTTGCGGGCCTTGGCGCGCGGCAGTTTCAACGCATAGCCTTAGGGCATGGGCGAGCAACTGCCCAAATTGACAGCGGAAAGATGGTTAACATCGCCTTCGGTCTGACGGGGGGCTGTGCGGCCTGTGCAGAATGGCCACTGCGCAAAGGGCATCCGCCCCGGAAATTCAGGGGTTTTGAAAGCGCTATTTGTTAACGCGGCGTCTTGACTCCTTTGTATGAAAACGACATTTATAATGAGCTTGTTGTGAAGACCTGCTTTCAAACGCTCCTGCAACGGGGTTTGATGCAGCAGGAAATTTGGGGAAGGAGGACGATGTTTCTCCTTCCTCCTTTTTTGGCCGCGCCCGGCGTTATGTTTGGTGTTTGACACAAATCAATGACGATAGGGCGCCGTTTGCGCAGATCATCCTCCATGCAAAAGGAGGAAGCCCCTATGTCACCTTATTTGATGCAAGTCCCCGTTCTCGGTGCATTGACGGCAGCCGCACTATTCACCGTCGTTATGCTGTTTTGCTCGATCACCGATGCCCGCCAAGGTAAGTCTGAATAATGAGCCATACGCCCCATGAGCTGCGGGATGAATTTCCCGATGCACAAGATATTCTCCATCATTTGAAAACCACCAATGCGCATTTTGCCGCGCTCGCCGAACGCTATCATGTTGTGAATCGCGAAATTCACCGGATTGAAGCCGAAGTAGAGCCAAGTTCTGATGCCCGGACGGAAGATCTGAAAAAGCAGCGTCTGTTGCTGATCGATGAAATTTCCCAATGGGTTGAAACAGCAAAGGCCGCCTAACCCCGAAACTTTCCTTTCCTCCGGTCGCGGACAATCTGATTGACCTCCCCCCCCAACCGCGACCGGGGGCCCCTAAATGGCGGGGTGCCGGGCTAAGCAAAATCCAAGGGGGGCGTCGTCACATCTTCCCCGTCACGCGCCTGCGCCCAGCGGCGGGCCTCTTCTAAATTGGCCAGTGGAAAATATTTGATTGTCGCAGGATAGAGGGGCGCAAACAGGTTTGTCAGCGGGGCCACCCAAGCGGCATCAGACACCAAAGCGGCCCGGCGGAGAAAATGGCGATGCGTGAGGTGAAAGCTCAGGTCTTTCCACCAGACGCTGGGATCAATCCACCCAATGTCTTGAATGACCTGTACCAGATTGAGTTTCTTGTGACGCACCAACAGCCGATCAATGGCGGTCACCACCTGTGTGTAATCCACATCATGAATAGGGCCTGCGACGGTGATTTCCAAAAAGCCGGCTTCTTCGTCTAGCCTGACATCCAGCATTTATCTGGCTCCTTCTGCTGCGTGCTGTGGTGCTAGACTATCTTTGGCTGCAGGGCGCGCATTGATGTGTATCAAGCCTTGAAAATAATAAGCACTGCTATATTATGCGTGGCTATGACCGAAACGGATAATCTTGGCGCGTTAATCGCCGACGTATCGCATTTGCTGCGCCGCGCCTTTGACGAACGCGCTCGACACATTGGGCTTTCGCGCCCGCAATGGCGGGTGCTGACAATGCTGCGCCGTCATGAGGGGATTAATCAGGGCGGCCTTGCCGAGCTGGTTGAGGTAGAGCCGATCACCTTGTGCCGCATGGTCGACCGACTGCAAGAGGCAGACCTTGTTGAGCGCCGCGCGGACCCAACGGATCGTCGGGCTTGGCGGCTGTTTTTAACAGCGCGGGCCAGCGCCTTGTTAGATGAAATGCGGCCGGTCGCGCTTGGCTTGTTTGATGAGGCAATGCTGGGCCTTTCCGCCACCGAGCGGGAAGGGCTGATTCATGCCCTGGCGCGTGTGCGCACCAATTTGTCGCGCCGGGCGCCGCAGGAGGTGATGGCGCATGGCTGATCGTGATCCGCAAATTTCTCTGGAGCAGAGCAACGTGCATCCTGTTGAACACCAAAATGGCGTCAAGCGCGCATGGCTGCGCCCTGTGCTGATGATTTCGGTTCCGCTTGCCCTCGTCGCGGCGGGTGGCGCGTATTACCTTGCCAATGACCATTATGTCTCCACTGACAATGCCTATGTCCAGCAGGATAAGGTGTCGGTGTCTGCAGAAGTCACTGGCAAGATTGTGGAAGTCTTGGTGCGTGAAAACCAGCCGGTAAAGGCGGGGCAAATATTGTTCCGCATTGATCCTGCCCCCTATCGTATTGCCGCAGCGCAGGCAGATGCCACGATTGCGCAGGCGCAGGTGCGCGTCACCACGCTGGAAGCCGATTTCCAAAGCCGCGGCGTGGGGATTGATAAAGCGCGCGAAGCCGTTGCCTTTTATACCAAAGAATATCAGCGCCAGTCGGCTTTGATGCAAACGGGCTTTACCACAAAGGCCCGGCTGCAAGAGGCTGAACACGCCCTGTCGGAAGCGCGCAGCCAATTGGCCGCGGCTGAGGCGGAGGCGCAAAAGGCACGTGCTGCATTGGCGACGGGGGCTGCTGCGCCTGGCGTCAATCCTCAAGTGCTGGCCGGCCAAGTGCAAAAGCAAAAGGCCCTGCTTGATTTGTCGCGCACCGTTGTTCGCGCGCCTGTGGCTGGGGTGGTCAGCCAAGCAGAGCGGTTGCAAGTCGGCCAGACGATGGTGACTGGCTTGCCTGCGCTGACCATTGTTGCGCGGTCTGGATCTTGGGTGGAAGCCAATTTTAAAGAGACGGATCTTAATCATATGAAAGTTGGCCAATCGGCTGTGCTGACATTTGATGCCTATCCGTCGATGAAGTTGACGGGCCATGTCGCCAGCATTGGCGCGGGTACAGGGTCTGAATTTTCGGTGCTGCCGGCGCAAAATGCCAATGGCAATTGGGTGAAGGTCACCCAACGTGTGCCGGTGCGGATTGCCATTGATGGTGTTCCCGCGCGTCCGCTGATTGCAGGCCTGTCAACGCATGTCCGCATCGACACAGCCAGCAAATAACCCGGCTGCCTCGGCAGCGCCTGTCATGGGCAAGCCCTTGCTGGCGGTTCAGCATAAGGGGCTGTTGACGCTTGCCATCATGGGCGCGGCGATGATCCAGATTCTGGATTCAACAATCGCCAATGTGGCCATCCCGCATATGCAAACCAGCCTTGGGGCCACCCAGGACACAGTGACCTGGGTCTTAACTAGCTATATTGTGGCAGGCGCAGTTGTGATGCCCATTACGGGCTGGCTGGCCGACCGAATTGGCTCACGCCAATTGTTCATTGGGGCCGTGATTGGCTTTATCATCACCTCTATGCTGTGCGGCATTGCCGTCAACTTGACTGAGATGGTGATTTTTCGGGTTTTGCAGGGGGTCTGCGCTGCCTTTATTGCCCCTTTGTCGCAATCCATCTTGCTCGATATCAACCCGCCTGAACGCGCGGCAAAGGCCATGGCGATGTGGGGTATGGGGATTATGGTGGCCCCCATTTTTGGGCCCATGATTGGCGGCTGGCTGACGCAAAGCTATGATTGGCGATGGTGTTTTTACATCAATTTGCCCATTGGCATTCCGGCAGTTCTTATCCTGTTGTGGCTGCTTCCGGGCCGACCGATCAACAAACGATATTTTGACGGGCTGGGCTTTGCCGCGCTGGCGCTGGGCGTGGCCACGCTGCAATTGCTGCTGGATCGGGGCCAGCATGAAGATTGGCTGCAAAGCTGGGAAATCCGCATTGAAGCGATCATTGCCCTTTCGGCCATTTGGATCTTTTTTGTCCATCAAGCGACCACCAAAAAGCCCATGTTTGACAAAGATCTGGTTACCGATCGCAACTTCACCACCGCCTTGCTGTTCATGGTTCTGATTGGCGTGATGATGTTTGGCGTCTTCGCGTTATTGCCCCCCATGCTGCAAAGCCTGTTTGGCTATACCGTGGTGGACACGGGCATGCTGCTGGCGCCGCGGGGCATTGGCATTTTGATCTCGATGATGATTGCAACGCGCCTCGCGGGCAAAGTGGACCCGCGCAAAATTGTTGGCACCGGTTTTGTGCTGACCATCATCTCGCTTTGGCAGATGACCCAATGGGGCCTGATGATGGATTGGACCTATGTGTTCTGGACGGGGCTGCTCCAAGGCTTTGGCATGGGTTTTGTGTTCATTCCGATGAACCAGCTGGCCTTTGCAACCTTGCCGATGCGGCATCGCACGGATGGATCAAGCCTGCTCTATCTGGTGCGCAGCATTGGCAGCAGCGTTGGCATTTCCATTATGTCGACCATGTTTGCCCGCAATTTGCAGACCAGCCATTCCGATTTGTCCAGCCATGTGACCTCATCCTCCATGGCCGTCATCGATCCGGCCACGGCAGACCGCTATCAAGTGCTGGGGGAATCTGCGCTGCGCATGGTGGATTTAGAAGTTAATCGTCAGGCGGCAATGATTGCCTATCTTGATGATTTTCAACTGATGATGTGGGGCTTAATTCTGTTCATGCCCCTGATCTTTTTGATGAAGCCACCCAAGGCTGGCCCGGGCCAAATGGTCCACCCAGTCGGCGAATAGCTACATCTCGCCGCGTTCGCGGCGCAGCTTATACCAGCGCGCGACATTGGCATTATGTTCGGCCAGTGTTTGGGCAAAGACATGGCCGCCCGTGCCATCAGCGACAAAGAATAAATCCTTTGTCGAGGCGGGGTTTAGAACCGCTTCAATTGAGGCACGGCCCGGATTGGTAATTGGCCCAACGGGCAGTCCAGCCATGGCATAGGTGTTATAGCCATTTTTCGCGCGAAGTTCTGACTTTAAAATGCGCCGCCCCAAAGGCTTGCCCTTGGTGACGGGGTAAATGACTGTTGGGTCGGCTTGCAGCCGCATGCCAATGCGCAGCCGGTTGGTATACAGCCCGGCAATCAGGCGGCGTTCCTCCGCTTTGCCGGTTTCCTTTTCCACAATAGCAGCAAGAATAACTGCCTCTTGCGGCGTTTTGACAAAAGTGGCGGGCGACCTTTTGGCCCAAAGCTCTTCTAGCGTGGCATTCATTGCCGCTTGCATCCGGGCGACCACCGCGGCCCGATTTTCGCCAACGCCCACCTCATAGGTGTCGGGCAGGATAGAGCCTTCAGCAGGCACGGGGATATCCCCTTCCAGCCCAGGCGTGGCCATTAACCGCTCATAGACAAGAATAGAGGCCATGCCCTCGGGAATGGTGACAAAGCGACGCAGCACCTTACCGCCCTGCAAAAGATCAAGGAGGGTGCGTTCGCTGGCGCCTTTGGGCAGCACAAAATGCCCCGCCTTTACTGGGGCCGCGCCACCCAAGACTTGTGCCCTAAGCCGGAACAAAGTCGCACTGCGGATGGCCCCTGCCGTTTCCAACTGGTCAGCAACGCTGCTGAGGCTGGCGCCGCGGGGCACAACAAAGTCCTGATCGCGTGGCCCCGGCCCGGGCAAGGACCAGCTGGCAAATAGCCAAAGCAACGCCGCAACGGCGGCAACCAGCACAAACAGGCTGCCGCGCCGACGCATGGCTTAAACGGCCTTCATCACCAAGCTGGCATTGGTCCCACCAAAGCCAAAGCTGTTGTTCAGCACGGCCTTTACTGACCGCTTCTTGGCGACATGGGGAACCAGATCAACGCCTTCGGTGCCTTCATCCGGAGTGTCGAGATTAAGCGTTGGCGGCACAATCTGATCCCGGATCGCCAGGATGCAGAAAATCGCTTCCACAGCGCCTGCACCACCCAGCAAATGGCCAATGGCGGATTTGGTGCTGCTCATCGAGGCGCCACCCAGATCATCGCCCAGCACGCGCTTAACCGCGCCCAGTTCAATCGTGTCCGCCATGGTTGAGGTGCCATGGGCGTTCACATAATCAATATCGCCTGCCGACAGCCCCGCCTTGCGCAGTGCCATGCGCATGGCAAGTTCCGCGCCCTTGCCTTCGGGGTGCGGGGCAGTCACGTGATAGGCATCGCCTGACAGACCATAGCCGACCACTTCAGCATAAATCTTGGCGCCGCGGGCTTTGGCGTGCTCATATTCTTCCAGAACAACCACGCCGGCGCCTTCGCCCATCACAAAGCCGTCACGGTCTTTGTCATAAGGGCGGCTGGCCTGTTCAGGCCGATCATTAAAGCTGCAATTAAGCGCCCGCGCCTGAGCGAATCCTGCCACGCCCAGCGGATTAATTGTGCTTTCAGCGCCGCCCGCCAGCATGATGTCAGCATCGCCATCTTTAATCATCCGCGCGGCATCCCCAATGGAGTGCGCGCCCGTGGAGCAAGCCGTGACCACAGCGTGATTGGGGCCCATCAAGCCATATTTGATCGAAACTTGGCCCGAAATCAGGTTGATCAAGCGGCCATGCACAAAGTGCGGCGAGACGCGGCCCGGCCCTTTTTCATGGAGAACGATCGACTCGCTTTCAATTCCGGGCAAGCCGCCAATGCCCGAGCCAATCGAGCAGCCCGTGCGCATCTTCAGATCATCATCCATGTCGGCAAGGCCAGCATCTTCCAGAGCTTGGCCTGCAGCATCAATGCCATAGACAATGAACGGATCGACCTGACGCTGGATTTTGTGATCCACGCGCTTGTCAGCGTCAAAGCCCCATGGATGATCCTTGGGCTTTACTTCGCACGCAATGTGGCATTTCTGATCCGTCGCATCAAAGCGCGTGATTTTGCCTGCGCCAGATTTGCTGGCCAGCAAATTGGTCCAAGTCGTCTCAACATCACCACCCAGCGGGGTCACAAGGCCCAGGCCAGTCACAACTACGCGGCGCATATGCGTCTCCAGTGCTCCAGAATCAAAAACGGCTTCCGACGTCGCCGGAAACCGTCTTCGATAACTACGATTCGTTCAAGGCAGATTGCCCTGAAATCAGCCCTTGTGGCTGTCGATATAGGAAATCGCGTCCTTGACGGTCGAAATCTTTTCCGCAGCATCGTCCGGAATTTCGACGCCGAATTCTTCTTCGAACGCCATGACCAGCTCGACGATGTCGAGGCTGTCCGCACCCAGATCGTCGATGAAGCTGGCATCATTCGTCACCTTGTCGGCCTCGACGCCGAGGTGCTCGACGACGATCTTCTTAACGCGGTCGGCGGTGTCGCTCATGGATAACCCTTCTCGTTCATGTGTGAGCAATATTCGAAGTAAAGCCCTAATAGGCCCTTATGGGCGATGCAAGCCTTATGGTGCAGGCGGGGCGTATTCCCTGTTGATGAAGCACAGCCCCCGTTGCTGCCAAATGGCTCAGATCATGGCCATTCCGCCATTTACGTGCAGCGTCTGCCCGGTCACATAGCCTGCCTCTCGGCTGGCCAGATAAACGGCGGCTGCCGCAATATCTGCGCCTGCGCCCATATGGCCGGCGGGGATGCGGGCATTTAGGGCTTCTTTTTGCGCCTCAGGCAGAACATCGGTCATCGCAGACGAGATAAAGCCCGGGGCAATGCAGTTGACGGTGACGCCACGGCTGGCCAGTTCTTGCGCCAAGCTTTTGGACATGCCGATAATGCCTGCCTTGGAGGCAGCATAATTGGCTTGGCCGGGATTGCCGGTAACGCCCACGACGCTGGTGACGGAAATGATGCGCCCAAAACGCGCTTTCATCATCGGCTTGGCAGCAGCGCGGCACAGGCGGAAGGCGGCTTCCAAATTAATGCGGATCACGTCCGCCCAATCCTCATCCTTCATCCGCAGGATAAGGCCATCGCGGGTGACGCCTGCGTTGTTCACCAAAACATCAATCTGGCCGCCCAACGCGTCTAGCGCCGCCGGGATCAGCGCCTCAACCGCCTCTGCATCGCCCAGATTGCACGGAAGGATAACGGTATCGCCGCCAATTTCAGCAGCAACAGCCTTCAATGCCTCTTCGCGCGTGCCTGATAGTGCCACTTTTGCGCCTTGCGCTACCAGCGCCTTGGCAATGGCAGAGCCAATGCCGCCCGAAGCGCCCGTAACCAGCGCAGTCATTCCTGTGAGGTTAAACATAAAAATCTCCCATGCGGGCCGTTTTACAGGCTTTTGATCAGCGTTTCGATGTCGTCCATCGTGATGATGCTGTTGGCCGTGGCATCCGGGGCAGAGCGTTTGACCATAGGGGCCATTACCTTGCCGCCAAATTCGACATAATCCGTGACGCCAGCTGCAAACATGGCAATCACAGTTTCGCGCCAACGGACGCGTCCGGTGACTTGCTCCACCAGCAGGCGCTTGATGGTGTCGGCATCGGCAACGGGCGCGGCTGTCACATTCGCGTAGACCGGGACGAGCGGGGCGGTGAGGGCAGCACCCTCCAGCGCCTCAGCCATGGCATCTGCGGCGGGCTGCATCAGCGGGCAATGGAAGGGCGCAGAAACGGGCAACAAGACGCCGCGTTTAATGCCATGGTCTTTGACCAGCTCTACAGCCCGCTCAATCGCGGCTTTATGGCCAGAAATGACAACCTGGCTGGGGTCATTATCATTGGCAACAGTGCAGACATCGCCTTGAGCGGCCGCATCGGCCAAGGCTTGTGCTTTATCAATATCTGCGCCCAATAACGCCGCCATGGCGCCTGTCCCAACTGGGGTGGCGGCCTGCATGGCTTGGCCACGCAGCTTCAACAGCCTCGCTGTGGTTGCCAAATCGAGCGCCCCGGCCGCGCACAAAGCGCTGTATTCGCCAAGGCTATGGCCAGCCACAAAATCCGCCTTTTCGGATAGGCGAATACCGCCTTCTTTTTCGGCAACGCGCAGCGTGGCAATGGCATTGGCCATAATCGCGGGTTGGGCATTTTCAGTCAGCGTGAGCTGATCTTCGGGGCCTTGCGTCATCAGGCGAAACAAATCTTGGCCCAAAGCCTCGTTCACTTCCTCAAAGACTTCACGGGCAACTGCACTGGCCTCGGCCAATGATTTGCCCATGCCAACCGACTGGCTGCCCTGACCCGGAAAAATAAATGCGCGCATCCAACACCCCATTTGCTGCGACTGGTAGGGGGCGGTTAGGGGATGCTGGGCCGCCTGTCGAGATTCCGTATGCGTCAACTACGGTTGCGGGCGGACCAGCAATTTGAAACTGAAAACCTGCCTTTTTCGTTTCGCGCCCTTGAACCATTGGCATTCGCCAGCTAAGGGGCGCGCCTGCCTTCATCGGGAACCGTCCCGAGTCACGCGTCGGGGAGTAGCTCAGCCTGGTAGAGCACTGTCTTCGGGAGGCAGGGGCCGGAGGTTCGAATCCTCTCTCCCCGACCATTTTTCTGAAATAACCCTCGTCCTCGCCAGTCAGGCGCGTGCTAGACTGTTGCTGGCTGCCCGCCTATTGACATGTCGTGACGGGTCTCAATGCCTCGAGACGGGTTGAGCAATCAAACAATGGCCCGTTTTCAATGGCCCGTTTTGCCGAATTGAATGGCAGATCAATTTGGCAGTCGTTTCGACGCGGACAGCTTATGAATGCATCAATAAGTCTGCAGAAGGGTCTTGTCGAAAAAGCAAGAAGCGCAAGGAACGGGCGGTCAAAATATGTTAGGCTGTTGCCTGACTTGATGTGCGAAAAGATTTGCGCCCGCTATTTTTAACGGCAGGCCTATGGGACTTAATTTGCGGCAGATAGACGCTTTGTAATTCGCACCGGCTAAGTGGATCGGCCTTGCGCTGAGGCGTTGTCGTCCATATCGGCTCAACATTGCATCGGTATATGGGAGCATTTCATGATTGAAGCAGAATGGTGGGATTATGACGATATGGATGAGCTGGCCGATGCAGTTGCCGGCGATGTCGGCTTCATCATTGAAAGTGCTTTGGACGCGCGCGGCCAGGCGCTGATCGCGCTGCCGGGCGGAAAAACCCCGCTGCCCATTTACGAAAAGCTGGCTGCTTTGCCCCTCAAGTGGAAGCATGTGACGATCATTCCAACTGATGATCGTCTGGTGGCCGTTGATAATCCTTTGTCCAATGCCGCCATGCTGGCCCGCGCGTTTATGCCCAAGGGCGCGCGCGTCCTGCCAATCGCAACCGAGAATACTGACCATAAGGCTGCGGGTAACGCGGCCGACGCGCGCCTCCAAGATTTGCACTGGCCGCCTGATCTGGTTTGGCTGGGCGTGGGCGGTGACGGCCATACAGCGTCTATCTTCACCGGCCCAGATTTTGACGATGCACTAAATGCGCCCAAGGCGCGCCGCGCAGTGGGTGTCCTGCCCAATCCTCTGCCCCCCGAAGCACCTGTCACGCGCGTCACTCTGACGCGCCACAGCATTTTATCGGCCCGCACGCTCATGATTGTGCTGACTGGCAACGATAAAAAGGCGCTGCTCGAACAGGCGATTAAAGATGGCCCACTGTCTCCGTTGCCTGTGGGTCGGGTGCTCGCTGAGGCAGAGCAGCCAATTGATATTCACTGGGCTGCCTAACGCCGCCCAGTGACGCCTATGTTGTGCCGCCTGCGCCGAGGCTGGGGTCAAAATATGGCATGACCATCCGGCCATCGGGCGCAGCAGTGAACGTCGTCTGCGTGGGATAGGCAAAGGCAATGCCTTTTTGGCCAAAGACTTCGAGGATGCGGGTGTTGATCTGGTGTTTACGGTCCAGCGCTTCTCCTGCATCTTCCCCCTCGATTTCATAAATCAGCAGAAAATCGAGACTGGAGGGGGAGAAATTGTCGAGCCCACAACGTCCAAATTGGCAGCCATCAACGCTTTCGACAATGTCTTTCAGCATGTATGGCAGCGCCCGGCAAACATCTGGCGGTGTCTGGTAAACCAGCGCCAAAACTTGGAAATAGCGGCGCGTGTGTTGCTGCGTCAGGTTGCGCAATTCTTTGTTGAGCAAATTGGCATTGGAAATAACAATCTCTTCGCCAGAAATCGCTCGGATTCGCGTGGATTTCAGGCCAATCGATTCAACTGTGCCCTGTGTTTGGTCAAAACGAACCATATCCCCTTTTAAAAAGGGCTTGTCGAACAGGACGGACAAGGCCGCAAATAAATCAGAAAAAATACCTTGAGCCGCAAGGCCAATTGCGATGCCGCCTACGCCCAAGCCTGCAATCAAAGCGGTAACATTCACGCCCAGATTTGAGAGGATGAGTATGGCTGCCAGCAGAAACAGCCCAGCTGTTACCAGCACGCGGATCAGCCCAATGGCGCTTTGCAAATTGCCTGTCGAATCTGTTTCTCCAGCCCGGTAATCAACAAGCCCAAGAATCAGCGTACGCGCCCAGATGGCCGCTTGGAGCACGGTGGCGACGACAAAGCCGATATGAATGGGGTACGCAATTTCTGCCGGAGCATGGGCAATGGCCGCAATAATGCGGACTGCAATGGCGATCATGAACCAGAGGCGTGTTTTTCCCAATGCTTGGCCAATGATCCGCGGCCAGTGCGATGCCTCCAAATGCGTCCGGCAGACATAAGTGCCAAAGCTGCGTAAGCCCCAGAGAACAGCAATGATGACAAGCCCGGCCGCAATGCCCAGCATGATTTGTGTGGTGTGGCTTGCCAGCCAATCCATGCCAATTGTTAGTGTGTCCCGAAGATCATTAATCGGCGCGAAGGCTGTGCTATTCATCGTCTCAGCCTAGCGCTTCCATCAAATGTTGCAACGCGCGTGTCCGCAAGACGGTTTTCAGCATGGGCAAAAAGGTCGCGCACGTTGTGCCAATTTGTTTAACTGCGTGGAAATGGGTTTCGCTGATCGACGCATGCAAAAGATGCCGAAAGCTGCTCCAAACTGGCATATGCCTCCCTCTTCCCCAATGGCCCGTGCGTGCGGGCGGCCGCATTGAGGCATTGCCCATTCTCGCCATCTGGCAGGCCGTGCGAATCAGTTCTATGGAGCCGCGCATTGGATGCGGCCGTGGATTAGCTTTCGGACCCGAATCCGCCCGGCCGATGTGACGCAAGCGCCATCTTGCGTGGCAATCAGGCCTTTTCCCTTGCTTTTTGGGAAATCGGTGGCTAGGGGCGCATCTCTCGTGCACGGCGCTTTGAGCGACGCTGCTTCGTTTTTGGCTTCAGCCCGCCAATTTTGGCGGTGCAAATTCGACTTTGGAGTGTGGCTTTTTTATGCAGATTATCGTTCGCGACAATAATGTGGACCAAGCGCTTCGGGCTCTTAAGAAGAAGCTGCAGCGCGAAGGCGTCTATCGCGAAATGAAGCTGCGTCGCCACTATGAAAAGCCGTCTGAAAAGCGCGCCCGTGAAAAGGCTGCTGCTGTGCGTCGCGCCCGCAAGATGGAGCGCAAGCGCATGGAGCGTGACGGCATCCGCTAAGCCACACGGCGATTGCCAAATCAGAAAAAAGGCGTTGGGAATTCCCAGCGCCTTTTTCTTTGGTCTTGGCGCGCGCGCGCGGATGCGCCATAGGCCATCGCCAGATTGATTGACCAATAGGGGCCATCCATGTCGAACACTGCTGTTCCCATTCATCCAATTGCCAAAGGCTCGCTTGTAAAGCTCTGGGGCGGGGTCGCGCTGGTCGCGGCAATTGCAGGTGGCCTAGCTTGGGCCGGCACTGCCAAGGCCGTTGGCCAAAGCTGCTCGGCACGACTGATGTTGCCCACGGGCAATGGCGTGGCGGCCGCTGAGACAACGGGCTCTGGGCTGGTGTTCCAGACACGCAAGGCTGGCAACGGCCCCAGCCCGACGGATCAGGATATTGCGCTGATTAGCTATAAGGGCACCTTGGCCGATGGCACCGAATTTGATGCCAATCAGCAAGTGCCTATGCCAGTTGCGGGCAGCATTCCCGGTTTTTCAGAGGCTTTGAAAATGATGGCACGGGGCGGGTCGTATCGCCTCTGCATCCCCGCCTCGCTGGGTTATGGTGCGCAAGAGGTTGGGCCGATCCCGGCAAATTCGGTCCTCGTCTTTGACGTCGACTTGCTGGATTTCCGCAGCCAAGCCGAAGTGCAGATGATGCAACAGATGATGCAGCGTCAGCAACAAGCAGCGGGCGCAGCCGCAGATGGTGCAGAACCCCGCTGATTTGCGCTTTTTCTGCTGATCTTCAAAAGGCCCGTGCCAGCTTTTTGGCGCGGGCTTTTTACTGTGCGGCGCTTTTTGGTTTCAGGCTGGTAAAGGCGCGGCCGGGGCGCAGCGCGCGGACCCAGCTAATGGGATTGAGCACGCTGCTTGAGCCATCGAGCGAGAAGGTAATGAACTCGGCTCGCCCGCCAATTTGCTCCCAAGGCACAGGCCCGCCCAAACCGCGTTGCCATTGTGGAAAGCGGCTATCGGCACTGTGATCGCGGTTATCACCCATCATAAAATACTGGCCCTCGGGCACAGTGATGGGCCCATAGCTATCCCCCACCGAGTTGCGATCCGTATCTACGGTTTCATAAGTCCGGCCATTGGGAAGCGTTTCGCGGACAATAGGAAGCGTGCACCACAGGCTGCCATCTGGCTTGGCAATGCGGCGACCCGGATATTCTTCTGGAGTGCATGGATCGTTCAAATCAACGGGCACCAGCCGATCCCCCAGCCGATCTTGCTTCACGGCTTGGCCATTGATGATGACAAGCCCACCGCGCACTTCAATCCTGTCTCCGGGCAAGCCAATAACGCGCTTGATGTAATCCGTATTTGTGCCGGGCGGCGTCAGAATGACGACATCTCCCCGTTCCGGCGTGCTGCCCCAGATCCGGCCCTTCCAGTCTGGCAATTGCACCGCCAGCGACTCGACGGGCTCGCGCAAGACGAGCCAGCGGAACAGCGCAGGGATGGAGGGTATAGTGGGAGACACATGGCTCCACCCATAAGCAAATTTGTTCACAACCAGCCGATCGCCAACCAGCAATGTTGGCACCATTGATTCGGACGGAATGTAAAATGGCTTGGCCACAAAGCTATGAAAGCCCAGCACAGCTGCGAGCAAAATCACGGCGCCGCGAATTTCCGCAATCCAATCAATCCGCTCGCTCTTTGGGCGCTTTGCTTTGGCCATGGGGGAAAATCTTTCGTCAGCGGTAGGTGTTTGCCGCGCTTTAGGAGCCAAGCGGACTGGTGGGCAAGGCTTCTATGATAACAAAGGCCTGCGCCCAAGGATGGTCATCGGTAAGTGTTAGGTGGATGCGCGCTTCATACCCTGCGGGGATAAGGGCATCGAGCGCTGCCTTGGCCCCACCATTCAGGGCCAAAGTGGGCGCACCCGAGGGTGCATTCACCACACCAATGTCTTTCATAAAAACGCCGCGTTTAAAGCCAGTGCCAACGGCCTTAGAAAACGCCTCTTTGGCGGCGAATCGCTTCGCATAAGTGCCGGCCTTGGTGAAGGGGCGGCGGGCCGCCTTGGCGCGCTCCACTGGCGTAAAGACACGCTCTTCAAAACGGGTGCCGAACCGGTTGAGCGAATTCTGAATGCGCTCAATATTGCACAAATCAGATCCCATGCCGACAATCATGCAACGTCCCGTGCGGCATCCATACGCGCGCGCATCTCTTGGATGCTG
Source organism: Sphingomonadaceae bacterium (assembly GCA_009920915.1). GTDB lineage: Bacteria > Pseudomonadota > Alphaproteobacteria > Sphingomonadales > Sphingomonadaceae > Aquisediminimonas. The sequence continues at coordinate 14,815 of RFZB01000004.1, forward strand.
GCTGCCAGCCCAATGAAAATGGCCTCGCCAATCAGGAAGTGCCCGATATTGAGTTCGGCAATTTGGGGGATGGCGGCAATTGGCCCGACATTTTCAAAAGTCAGGCCATGGCCAGCATGAGGCTCAATGCCGTTGCGCGCTGCCAGAGCGGCGGCATCGCTTAGTCGCTTTAACTCGGCCGCCAGTTCCGGCCCTGTCGAATGCGCATATTTGCCGGTATGTAACTCAACCACAGGCGCTTTGAGGCGCATCGCGGCCTCAATTTGACGCGCATCAGGTTCAATGAACAGGCTCACGCGAATCCCTGCATCACTGAGTTGAGCAACAATAGGTGCCAATTCGTTGTGCAGGCCCGCGGCATCCAACCCGCCTTCAGTTGTACGCTCGGCCCGGCGCTCTGGCACGATGCACGCTGCATGAGGTTTGTGTTTGAGCGCAATCGCCAGCATTTCTTGCGTGGCCGCCATCTCAAGATTGATGGGCAACTGCGTGCGCGCCATGAGTGTATCCAGATCGGCATCGCGAATATGCCGCCGGTCCTCTCGTAGATGGACGGTAATGCCATCGCCGCCCGCCTGTTCTACAATCTCAACCGCGCGCCAAGGGTCGGGATGGTCACCACCCCGGGCATTTCTGATCGTCGCCACATGGTCAATATTGACCCCAAGGCGCAGATGCTGGTTCACTGGGCGTCCTTCCGGCTGCCTGGCTTTATGGCGGGAATAGAAGCCAGCTCAGGCGGCAGCTTGTCCGCCTCGTAAGTGGGCACATCAAGGCGGATAAGTGGGTGGAAGGGCACGCCCAAATCCACAGTGCCATTCGACCGATCAACAAGAGCTGCCTCTGCAATCACCTCTCCCCCTTCACGGGCGACTGCAGCAATTGCCTCGCGAGACGATAATCCGGTTGTGACCACATCTTCCACCATCAGGACCTTTTGCCCCGACTCAAGGCGAAAACCGCGGCGCAGGCCAAAAATGCCATCGGGACGTTCCAGGAAGAGCGCATCCTTGCCCAAAGCACGGCCCATTTCATGGCCAATGATGATGCCGCCCATGGCAGGCGAAATGACAACATCAATCGCGGTGCGCACGTCGGCTGGCAGGCGGGCGACCAGCGCCTCGGCCAGCCGCGCGGCACGCGCCGGATTCATCAAAACCCGCGCACATTGAAGATAGCGAGGACTGCGCAGGCCAGACGATAAAATGAAATGGCCTTCAAGCAGCGCTTCTGCGTCACGAAACTCCTGAAGGATGTCGTCGTTGGTCATCATTCCCCCGGCTTGTGGTGAACTTTGGGAACCCATCCCTTAGGGGGGCTGGACCGCAGCTGCAATCCTAAGCAAAAAATGCGGTGCAACTCCCTTGAGCCTCCGGGCTTTGCCGCGTATAGGCCAGCCCGGACTATCCATTAGGGGTAGCTCCAGGGGCCTTATTTTTGCCCGGTTTACCGGGCGTCAACATGGACAAACAGGTAATGAAGAAGCTGAGATCTGCCCTGATCGCAATTGGCCTGGTGCTCGCACCAGCAGCTGCGATGGCGCAAGCAACTCCGGTCGCTCCGGCGCCCGCTGCCGCTGCTCCCGCACCGGTTGCGGCTGCCCCCGCTGTTGAAGCGGATGCCGCTGCTGCCCCCGCTGCCGAACAGGCAAAGCCTGAAGCGCCTGCTGCGCTTGCGCCCGTTGCGGGCATTGGCCAGCCGGCTCCCGGCAAAATCGGCATTCAGCCGCAAGTCACCGAAAATGGGGAACGTGCGCGTCATCTGCATGACGTGATTCTGCTCCCGATCATTACGGTTATCTCGCTCTTCGTTCTGGGGCTGCTGCTCTGGGTCATGGTGCGCTATCGTCGCGCAGCCAACCCAGTCGCCTCCAAAACCAGCCATAACACGGTGATCGAAGTTATCTGGACTCTGGTTCCGGTTCTGATCCTTGTAGCGGTTGCCATTCCGTCGATCAGCCTGCTCGCCGCGCAATACAAGCCGGCTGGCAAGGATGCCGTGACAATCAAGGTGATCGGCCATCAATGGTATTGGTCCTACCAATATCCTGACCATGGCGATTTCGAAATCGTGTCCAACATGCTGACCGATGCCGAAGCAGCCAAGCGTAGTGAGCCCCGCCTGCTGGCTGTTGATAATCGTCTTGTGGTTCCCGTTGGGACGGAGATTAAGGCCATTGTGACGTCGGAAGACGTTATTCACTCCTTCGCCGTTCCCGCTTTCTGGACCAAGATGGACGCCGTTCCCGGCCGCCTGAACGAAGTGACGTTCAAGGTGGAGAAGGAAGGCGTGTATTACGGCCAGTGCTCTGAATTGTGCGGCGCACGTCACGCCTTCATGCCTATTGCGGTTGAAGTCGTGTCGAAGGAAAATTTCGCACGCTGGGTTGCCTCTAAGGGCGGCAAGATGCCGGGCGCTGAGCCCGTCGCTGCGCCGGCCCCGGCCGCCACTCCCGCTGTTGCCCCTGCTGCTGCTCCGGCTGCCGCAGAAGGCGCGAATGAAACTGCACCGGCTGCGCCAGCAGCCGCCACCAAGGCATAACGACCATGACAACTATCGCTGCTTCGCACGATCATGCACATGATCATGACGATCATCAGCTGGGCTTTTTCGCCCGCTGGTTCATGTCGACCAACCACAAGGATATTGGCACGCTCTATCTGATTTTCGCGATTATCGCGGGGATCATTGGCGGCGCAATTTCGGGCCTGATGCGCGCCGAACTGGCCCAGCCCGGCATTCAATATCTAACCACTTGGGCCGCCTTCTTGGAAGGCCAAGGGGCCAGCATTGATCAGGCGTATCACATGTGGAACGTGCTGATCACGGCCCACGGCCTGATCATGGTATTCTTCATGGTCATGCCAGCCATGATTGGTGGCTTTGGCAACTGGTTCGTGCCGATTATGATCGGTGCGCCGGACATGGCCTTCCCGCGCATGAACAACGTGTCGTTCTGGCTGCTGGTGCCGTCCTTCATTCTCCTGCTGGCTTCGGCCTTTGTGCCTGGCGGCACAGGCTTGGGCGCTGGTACGGGCTGGACAGTCTATGCCCCGCTGTCGACCTATGGGGCGCAAGGCCCCTCGGTTGACCTTGCGATCTTCTCGCTGCACCTCGCAGGTGCCAGCTCGATCATGGGCGCCATCAACTTCATCACCACCATCTTCAACATGCGTGCCCCCGGCATGACGTTGCACAAGATGCCGCTGTTCGTGTGGTCCGTTCTGGTGACCGCTTTCTTGCTGCTTTTGGCCCTGCCGGTTCTGGCGGCTGCCATCACCATGTTGCTGACGGACCGCAATTTCGGGACGACCTTCTTTGATCCCGCTGGCGGTGGTGATCCGCTGTTGTATCAGCACCTCTTCTGGTTCTTCGGTCACCCGGAAGTGTACATCATGATTCTGCCGGGCTTCGGCATTGTCAGCCAAGTGATCTCGACCTTCTCGAAAAAGCCGATCTTTGGCTATCTCGGCATGGCCTATGCCATGGTCGCGATTGGTGTTGTCGGCTTTATTGTGTGGGCGCACCATATGTTCACGGTCGGTCTGTCCGTGAACACCAAGATGTACTTCACAGCGGCCACCATGGTCATCGCGGTGCCCACGGGCATTAAAATCTTCTCATGGATTGCGACGATGTGGGGCGGCTCGATTCGCTTCACCGTGCCAATGGTTTGGGCCTTGGGCTTCATCTTCATGTTCACCGTGGGTGGCGTGACGGGCGTTGTTCTCGCCAATGGTGGTGTCGATAACTATATGCACGACACCTATTATGTGGTCGCGCACTTCCACTATGTGCTGTCGCTGGGCGCCGTGTTCGCGCTGTTCTGTGGCTTCACCTATTGGTTTGCGAAGATGAGCGGCCGGCATCTGTCGGAAGCGCTTGGCCACTTGCATTTCTGGGTGTTCTTCATTGGCGTGAACCTTGTGTTCTTCCCAATGCACTTCCTGGGTCTGCAGGGCATGCCGCGTCGCTACCCTGATTATCCGGATGCCTTTGCTTATTGGAACGAGATTGCTTCGTTGGGCTATGTCATCATGGCTGGCTCAATGGTGATCTTCTTTGCCAACGTCATCTACGCGCTCGTCGCGGGTAAGAAGGCGGAAGGCAATTACTGGGGTGAAGGTGCGACGACGCTCGAATGGACATTGTCGAGCCCGCCGCCGTTCCACCAGTTCGAGACCCTTCCGAAGGTTGACTAAGGAAACGGTTTATTCCGTTGTCCCAATCTTCAAGGACATGCGTTGCCCGGGCCATGATAGTTTCATGGTCCGGGCCTCGCCTCACAAGGGACCCGGGTTTGACACTGTATGACAAGCCTCAGCGTGACTAACTCTGACACTCTTCCAGCGGATTGGCGTGATTTTCTTGCGCTGACCAAGCCTCGGGTTATGTCGCTTGTCGTCTTTACGGGGCTGTGCGGCCTGTTGGCGGCGCCCCAATCTATTCACCCCGTGCTCGCCTTTACGGCCATTCTCTGCATTGCGCTGGGCGCTGGCGCGGCAGGCGCGCTCAACCAATGGTATGAATCCGATATTGATGCCCGGATGAAGCGGACGGCAGATCGTCCCTTGCCGGCCGGACGCATGGATCGCCAATCCGCTCTGCACTTTGGCGTTGGCCTGTCGTTCTTTTCGGTTCTGACGCTTGGCGTTGCAACCAATTGGTTTGCAGCCGCTATTTTGGCGGCGTCGATCCTGTTTTATGTTCTGATCTATACTGTCTGGCTAAAGCGCCGGACGCCGCAGAATATTGTGATTGGCGGTGCCGCTGGCGCCTTTCCGCCCATGATTGGCTGGGCTGCCGCCACTGGGCAGATGAACCTGCTGCCTATCTTGCTTTTTGGCATCATCTTTTTGTGGACGCCGCCCCATTTTTGGGCGCTCGCGCTGTTCGTAAAGACCGATTATGCCAATGCGGGCGTGCCGATGCTGCCAGTTGTAGCTGGGGAAAAGACCACCCGGCATCATGTACTCCTCTATACACTGCCGATGGTGGCGTGCGCGATGGCGCCTTGGGCGCTTGGCCTGCTGGGTGCCATTTATGGTGTCACGGCTGCCGTCTTGAACGTGATCTTCCTGTTGATGGCTGTGCGCGTTGCCACACGCCGCCCCGTCGCCGATGATCCTATGCGGGCTGAAAAGGCCTTGTTTGCCTTTTCAATTCTTTATCTTTTCGTCCTCTTCGCGGCAGTCGCCGCAGACGCTATGGTGACGGCATGACTGATCCTGAAAATGAATTTAACCGCCGTCGCCGGCAGCGCTCCTTGGTAACAGCTGGGCTGTTGGTGGCGATGTGCTCGCTTTTCTACTTCATCACGCTGGCGAGGCTTCAATGATGAATAAGACAACTCGAACTGCAGTTTTGGCCGCAGGCCTTGCCTTTGGCATGGTCGGCGTGGGCTATGCGAGTGTGCCGCTGTATCGGCTGTTCTGCCAAGTCACGGGCTTTGCCGGGACAACGCAAAAGGCCGTGGGCCAATCAGCCCCGGGCGCTGTCGCCGGGCAAATGATGTCGGTGCGCTTTGACGCCAATCATGCGTCAGATTTGCCGTGGACGTTCAAGCCGGAAACCACGCGTGAAGTGGTGACTATTGGGGCGCAAGACATTGTCTTTTACGAGGCGCAGAATCTGTCGGACAAGCCAGTGGTTGGGACGGCAACCTTCAACGTGACGCCGTCTCAGGCGGGCAAATATTTCACCAAAATCCAGTGCTTCTGCTTTACTGAGCAGACACTGCAGCCGGGCCAAAAGGTCCGTATGCCGGTGATCTTTTATGTGGATCCTGCCATCCTCAAGGATCCGGATGCAAAGAAAATTGAGGAAATCACGCTCAGTTACACCTTCTATCCGGTGGACGAGCGCAAAAAGCAAAGCTAAGCGAATTTTCGAATTTACAGGGAAAGCGATACACCATGGCAGGCGCTAAGAACCACGACTACCATATCCTTCCACCCAGCATTCACCCATTTTTCGGGTCAATGTCTGCGCTTTTGGCCTTTGGCGGCCTGGTCATGTGGATGCACAAAATGCCTTATGGCGGCCTTGTGTCTGCCATTGGCTGGATCGGCATTCTGTACACCTTCTATGCATGGTGGGCGGATGTTGTGAAAGAAGCCCAGGGCGGGGAGCACACGCCGGTTGTGCAGCTGCACCTGCGCTATGGGATGATCCTGTTCATTGCCTCTGAAGTTATGTTCTTCGTGGGCTGGTTCTGGTCTTGGTTTGATTTCTCGCTCTTCCCCGAGCCTGTTCATTTGATTGACGGCGCGGTTGAGCGGATCGCAGGTGCCACCTCTGTCACTTATGGCGTTGGCATTTGGCCGCCCAAGGGCATTGAAGTCATTGATGCCTTTGGCTTCCCGCTGCTGAATACGCTGATCCTGCTGTGTTCAGGCACAACCGTCACTTGGGCGCACCACGCGCTGATCAATGGCGAGCGTGGTGGCGAATTGCGCGGTGCTTGGGGCCTGATTGGCGTTGGCGAAAACGACAATGTGAAAAAGGGCCTCTGGCTGACGATCGCGTTGGGCGTGCTGTTCAGCGCGGTGCAGGTCTATGAATATGTACACGCACCCTTTGCCTTTAAGGGCCTGAACTACAGCGCCGCCTTTTACATGGCGACCGGCTTCCACGGCTTTCACGTGTTGGTCGGGACGATCTTCCTGATCGTCTGCCTCGCGCGCGTGTACAAGGGTCACTTTACCAGCCGCCAGCATTTCGGTTTCGAAGCGGCGGCATGGTATTGGCACTTTGTGGACGTTGTCTGGCTGTTCCTCTTTGTCGTCATCTATGTATGGGGCGGCTGGGGCGCGCCGGTCCACGCCTAACCTATGACCAACTGGCAATCCCCCGACACGACCCAAGCGTCGGTGCGGGGGCTATGCCCTCGCTGCGGCGCCCCGACATTGTTCGTGGGCGCCGTTCGCTTTTCTGAGCGGTGCAGGACCTGCCAGTTGGATTTCGCCCAGTTTAATGTGGGCGATGGGCCAGCCGCCTTTTTGATTCTGATTGTGGGCGCGTTGATCACGATTGGCGCGGTCTGGTTAGAGCTGGCTGTCTCACCGCCCTTTTGGGTTCATATTCTTATCTGGTTGCCATTAACGCTGGCCTTAGTGCTGGGCCTGTTGCGCTTGGCCAAAGGCACCTTGCTGGTGCTGGAGTTTCGCAACCGCGCCCGGGAAGGCCGATTGATTTCATGAGACGCCTGCACATTTTTGCCTCGCTAACCGTCCTTGCTGCCATTGCAACGATGATTGCCCTTGGACTGTGGCAGCTTGACCGCAGGGCTGAAAAAGCCGCTCTGCTGGCGCTCTATCGGGCCAACTTAACGCAGCCGGCCCTTGCTTTTCCTGCCCAACCCCCTGTGCCCGATGCCGCTTTATTTCGGCCTTCATCACTGATGTGTCTTCAGGTGACGGGCTGGCGCACCGAGGCGGGCCGGTCTGCCACAGGCGTGTCCGGCTATCGCTGGATTGCGGATTGCCGCATAGCCGCCCAAGGCCCGCAGGCGCTGGTGGATATGGGAATTACGCGCAATCCCACGCTGCGGCCAAATTGGGCGGGTGGCCCGGTATCCGGACGCATTACCAGTGAGCCAAGCCATATGAGCCTGCTTGACCGGTTTGGCGGTAAGACAGAGGTGTTGCGACCCATGCTGATTGCGGCGACGCCAGCTCCGGGGCTGGCGCCCAGTGCGCCGCCGTCTCCGGATGATGTGCCGAACAACCATTTGGCCTATGCCGTCCAATGGTTCCTGTTCGCAGGCATTGCCGGGATCATCTATCTTATTGCCCTGCGTCGGCGGATGCGGGCTGGGTGAGCCTGCCGACGGACCCAATTTTCTATAGCGTTGCTGCCATTGCCGTTATCTTGGTCGGTGTGGCAAAGGGCGGCTTTGCGGGGCTTGGCGCTGCCGCCATGCCCATTTTGGTGCTGGTGATGGACCCGGCCCCTGCGGCGGCCATGCTGCTTCCCATCCTAATCGCGCAAGACATTGTCAGCGTCTGGGCCTTTCGCCGCGATTTTGATGTGGCAACTTTAAAACTGATGTTGCCCGGAGGGTTGGTTGGCGTTTTCCTTGGCTGGTTGTTCGCAACGGCGGTGCCCGTTGAGGCCGTACGCGGGCTGGTTGGCATGATTGCGATTGTGTTTGGCATATATCGCTTGGCGCTGGGGCGCGGGGTTCAGATAAAGTTCAAGACCAAAATGCCCAATTGGCTTGGCATTTTCTGGGGCGGTGTATCGGGCTTTACCAGCCAAGTGGCCCATGCTGGCGGCCCACCGTTTCAAGTTTGGGCGTTAAGCCGCAATTTCCCCCACACAGTTTTTATTGGCACGTCAGCCATTTTCTTTGCCATTCTTAACTGGATGAAGGTGCCCGCCTATTTTGCACTGGGCCAGTTTACGGCGGCGAATATGAAGCTGACGCTGATTTTTATGCCGCTGGCCATTGCCAGCACCTTTGCCGGGGTTTGGCTGGTCCGGCGGTTAAGCGCCGCCCGATTTAACACAGTGATTTCGCTTTTGATGGTCGGCGTGGGCGTGGAATTGCTGCGCCAATCCCTCAGCTAAGCTTGCTCCCGCCCGTCAACAGGGCTAACGCCCAGCCATCATGCGGTATATCAGCACCAGAGGGAGCGCCCCTGCGCTCGATTTCGAAGGCGCAACGCTCGCAGGGCTTGCGTCGGACGGCGGGCTTTATGTGCCGGAAAGCTGGCCCAGCTTTTCGCGCGATGAAATTGCCGCGATGCGGGGCCTGTCTTATGTTGAGACTGCCGTTGCCGTAATGCGCCCCTTTGTGGCGGACAATTTGGACGAGGCCACACTCATCCGGCTCTGCACGGCTGCCTATGGCCGATTTTCGCATGACGCTGTTACGCCGCTTGTCCAGCTGGATAGCCAGCAGTGGCTGATGGAGTTGTTCCACGGGCCAACATTGGCGTTCAAAGACGTGGCTTTGCAATTGCTGGGCCAATTGTTTGAGACTTTTCTGGCCAAACGCGATGCGCATTTGACCATTATTGGGGCAACCTCGGGCGATACGGGGTCTGCGGCTATTGATGGCGTGGCGGGCCGCGCGAAGATTGATATCTTCATGCTGCACCCCCATGGCCGGGTGTCAGATGTGCAGCGGCGGCAAATGACGACCGTGCTTGCGCCCAATGTCTACAACATCGCGATTGACGGCAGCTTTGATGACGCACAGGCGATTGTGAAGGCGCTGTTCAATGATCGCGACTTTAATGGCCGCTTCACGCTGTCCGCCGTCAATTCGATCAACTGGGCGCGTTTGATGGCGCAGATCGTCTATTATTTTTATACGGCTGTCCGCTTGGGCGCGCCCGACCGGGCGATTGCCTATTCCGTGCCCACCGGCAATTTTGGGGACGTGTTTGCAGGCTATGTCGCCGCCAAAATGGGCCTGCCCGTTGCCAAGCTGATTGTGGCGACCAATGTGAATGATATTCTCCACCGCGCGCTGAGTACGGGGGATTATAGCTGTGGCACGGTGACGCCCACGGCAACGCCCAGCATGGATATTCAAGTCAGCTCTAATTTTGAGCGGTTGTTGTTTGATCTGGCGGGCCGTGATGGGGCCGCCATTGCAGCGATGATGGCAGGCTTTGAATCCACCCGCGCGATGACCATTCCGGCAGATATGCGGGCTGGCGCGCAAGCCCTGTTTTCCAGTGCGCGCGTGGATGCCGATGGCATGGCCGATGCCATGCGTTGGGCTGCGGATCGCGCGGGGCAGATTATTGACCCGCACACCGCCATTGGCCTTGCGGCGGCGCGAACATCTGGCCTGTCCTCTGATATTCCTGTTGTCACGCTTGCCACAGCCCACCCGGCCAAATTTGGCGATGCCGTGGAACGGGCAACGGGCGTGCGACCGTCTCTGCCCGCACGCGTTGGGAATCTATTTGATCGGGAAGAGCGGTATGATCGCTTGCCCGCCACCAAAGACGCAGTGGCCGCCTATGTTGCGGAACGGGCAACGCCTGCGGCATGACGCCCATTACGCTGATTGGGGACGCATGGCCTGATTATGGCCTGATTGATTGTGGCCATGGCCGCAAGTTGGAACGGTACGGCCCCCATCGTTTCATTCGGCCAGAACCTCAGGCTTTATGGGCGCCAGCCAGTGCTGATTGGCAGGCCGATGGCGAATTTGTGCCTGGATCGGACGAGGATGGCGGCGGCCAATGGCATTTCAACACGCGCCTTCCGCGAGATGGCTGGACCGGCCAATGGGAAGAGGTGCGCTTTACGATGCAGCCAACGCCGTTCCGGCATCTTGGCTTCTTTCCGGATATGGCGCCTGTATGGACGTGGATGCGTGGCCAATTGGCGAGGATGGACGCGCCCAGCGCGATGAACCTGTTTGGCTATACGGGCGTGGGCAGTCTGGCGCTTGCAGCGGCAGGGGCTGCTGTCACGCATGTCGATGCCTCGAAGAAATCGGTTGAGGCGGCCCGCGCCAATGCGGCGTTGTCGGGCATGAGCGATAAGCCCATCCGCTGGATTATTGACGATGCGCTGAAATTCGCAGCACGTGAAGTGCGGCGGGGCAAGCGCTATGATGGCATCATCCTTGATCCCCCCAAATATGGCCGCGGGCCCGATGGCGAAGTGTGGAAGCTGGAAGACGGCCTGCCGCAATTGATTGGCGAATGTCGCAAGCTATTGGATGAAAACAGCCGGTTCCTATTCCTCACTGTCTATGCCGTGCGCATGTCCGCGCTTTCCATAGGAGAGCTGTTCCGCCAGCATTTTGCCGATTTGGGCGGCACCGTGGAATGTGGCGAATTGGGCGTGCGCGAGGAAACACGCGGCCTCACCTTACCGACGGCCATTTTCGCACGCTGGTCGCGCTGAGCCTGCTTCATCCGGCAGCGCGCCCTAACTTTGTACCGTGCATTGTCATTGCGAGCGTAGCGTGGCAATCCAGCGGATGCGGCCCCGTGCCTGGATTGCCGCGTCGCTCCGCGCCTCGCAATGACGGGTGGGGCGGACCGGACGTTCTAATCCCGCAAAGCGCGAATGCCCGCGCCCGCTGCAAAAGGCGCAACGGCGACTAAGAATAGCGAACTTGCCGCCAAAAAGCGCAAGGCCCCGCCACTAAAATCGCCAATGCTGCCTGCCCCAAAAATGATCAGCGGCACGGCCAAGGGCAGCATCAATAGCCCCGCCAAAGCCCCTGACCGGCGTAAGCCGGCGGTGAGGCTGGCGACCATCACGCCCAGCGCCGCAAGGCCCGGCGTGCCCGCCAGCAGGCCCAGTTCCACCGCGGCAAGCGTTGACCCTTCTAACCGCAGCAAGGCGGCCGCGGGGATGGCCGCCAGCATCAGGGGCGGACCAAAGCTGAGCCAATGGGCCGTGATTTTGGCCGCAGCGACCAGTTCTTCCCCCACACCCCGCACAGCATATTGATCCAGCACACCATGCTCGGCATCTGGGGCAATCAGCCGATCAATGGGCAGAAGTGCTGCCAGCAAAGCGGCAACCCACAAAACGCCGCCGCCAGTGCGCGCAAGCAGTGCGCCATCCGGCCCCACGGCAAAGGGATAGAGCGTTGCGACAAGTAAGAAAAAGGCAACGGGCAGGCCAAGGCCCCCGGCACTGAGCGATAAGCGCAGATCACGCCGTAAAATCTGGAAGAAGGCGCTCATTCTGCCGCCTCCAGCGTCAAGGCAGCGGCCCCGGGCAAATCAAGCGGCTGGTGCGAGGCGGCAATGACAATTCCGCCCGCGGCGCGATGTTGCGCCATGGCGTGGTTCAACTGCGCCAGCGCGGCGGTGTCGAGGCCATTGCCCGGCTCATCCAACAGCCAGATATCTGCTTTGGACAGCAAAATGCGCGCCAGTGTCGCCCGCCGCCGCTGCCCGGTGGACAGCATCCGCACAGGAACATCGGCCAGATGCGAGAGGCCAAAACTGGCAAGGGCCGCGTACACGCCTTGAGCATCGCTGCCATCAAGCTTTGCCCAATAGGAGAGCGCCTTGGCCAGAGGCAGCCGGGCATCCAGCGCCATATGCTCATCGGCCAGTGCCAGCGTGCCTTTTCGGCTGATTTCCCCTGCATAAACTGGCAGCAAACCCGCCATCAGCCGCAACAGGCTGGATTTTCCAACGCCATTTGGGCCTGCCAGAATCAAGGCATCGCCAGAGCCGAGCGTAAAGGAGACGCCCGTGAACAACATCCGCCCGCCACGCACGCAGGCAATGTTGCGCAGCATCAGCCCCGAAATGGGGGATTGGGCGTGTTGACCTTTACCTGTCATGCCTGCGACATAGAGGCAGATTGGATAAGAGGCAAAATATGGTCGAACAGCTTACTCCGGATGAACGCGCTCGCGCCCTTGATGCGTTGGGCGATTGGGATTTTGATGAGGCCCGCGATGGCATTGTTCGCCAGTTTTTGTTTGAGAACTTTTCGGAAGCTTTTGGCTTTATGACGCGGGTTGCCCTGTTGGCGGAGGTGCAAGAACATCACCCCGAATGGTCTAATGTCTGGAATCGCGTGGATATTCTTTTGACCACGCATGATGCCGGCGGCCTTTCGGAACGGGATATTCGCATGGCGCACGCCATTGACGCGCTGCTCGATTAAGCTGGTTTTCTCTTTACGGGAATGACGTAACGGCCGCTGTGCCGGATATGCCCTCTAAGACTGCGCACCAACTGACATTGTCCGCCTAGAGACGCTCCACGAAAAGAACCATACCGGACGGCGGATCGGCAGGGGGAGACTCGCTCAGTTGACGTGTGGCATCGGCCCGGGCGCGATCCAATATCGCAGGCGCAACGCGCGCTTGATGGAGAACCAGATCTGCCCGTGCAAGAATCCGTGCTTGCGCCAGTGTCAGATCATCGGGATCGTCTGAGTGGACCTTGATATGGTGGAAATTGGCTGTCGCACCGTCTTGTCCGGATTGAAGCCATGTGGCCACTGCCTCTGCGGAACCCGCGCCAAAGGGATCCAGCGGCCCGCCCGGGTCTAGGGCGGCATCAATGGCGCGACGACGGTCTGCGCCATCGGGCCAGCGGGCACGCAGCTTCGCTCGCGCTGTGCCCAAGGCCTGTGCCAGCCCGCCCAGCGTGGCAGGCATCAGCGCCTCAAGCCGTTGTCGCAGCGCCTTGGCAAGGCCTGCTGATGCACCGCCCGTGCCAATGGCTATGATCACGGGATCGCGGTCCACAATAGCGGGCAGAGTGAAGTCGCAGGCGGCAGCACGGTCAACTGCGTTCACCAGCACACCGCGTGCTTTCAATCGGGCAATAGCTGCTTCTGCCTCGGCATCGTCTTCAATCGCTACAATGGCGAGCGCGGCTTGTGCGTCTTCACCAACGATCATGGCACCCGCCCGTTCGAGCAGGCGACGCTTTGCCGATGCCGCGTCGCCATCGCCCAGCAAAATCACGGGGCGGCCAGACAAGCGGATAAAGACGGGCAGGCTGTGCATCACCGAGGATTAGCAGCGAAGTGGCGTGCGGCCAAATGCTGATAAGGTTTTAAGCTCAGGCGGGGATTTCCACTCCATCCCAGCCAAAGCATTTGCCGCTCTCCGCCGGAGTGAGTTTTTGAAGAACACCCAAGAGCGCGGCCGCCGATTGTGCGGGGGAGATAACGCCCGCATCGCTGCCCGACCGGAAGGGCGCACTCAGCCCCGTCTCCACAGTGCCGGGGTGCAGTGTGACGCAAATTGCCTGTGGCCGCGTGCGAGCCAGTTCCAGCGCGACGCCTTTCGCAATCATATTGAGTGCGGCTTTGGAGGCGCGATAGCTATGCCACCCGCCCAGTCGATTGTCGCTGATGCTACCGACCCGCGCGGACAGAAAGGCGAGAACAGATCGCCCCTCCTTTGGGAGGTGCGGCGCCACATGTTTCGCAATCAGCGCCGGGCCGATCGTGTTAATTGCAAAATTTTCGGCCATCCACGCCGCGTCAATTTCGCGAATCGCGCGTTCGGGGCGTTTGTCATTGCGGGATAAAAGGCCCGTTGCGACAATCACCAGCGCGGGTGGCCCGCCCTCTGCGGCCCGCGCCACGCACGCGGCAATGCTGGCCTCATCTGTCAGGTCAAAATCCCCCGCTTGGCGAGAGAAACGAAAGACCGGACCATAGCCTGCCGCTTCCGTAGCGTCAGCCAAGGCGGCGCCAATGCCCCCTGATGCGCCGAAGATAAGAGCGGATCCTGTCATGCCGCCTTGGTGGCGGATCATCTGCGTTCTGTCAGCCCGGCCTTTGGGCGGGGGGCTTGACCATTGGTCTGCCATCAGCGACCAATCAACCTGTATGGAGAGCTCAGAAACCCTGTTGGCGTCGGACTTTGCGACGCTCCCCGCCCTTGTCAAAGCCTTTGCCAAGGAACGCCCCAATGATCCCGCCGTTGCCGACCCGGATGGGCGGATTAGCTGGAAACAGCTGGATGATCTGGCCGACCGGATTGCCGCCCGCTTGCAGCAGGAAGGCGTGGGGCCGGGCCAAGCAACGGCAATTGCGGGGCTGAACTCCGTTCCCCAAGTGGCTGTGCTCATTGGCACCTTGCGCGCGGGCGCCATTGCCGGCCTTATCACCAACACGGCAACGGGCGAACAAATGGCCGCGATGATTGTGGATAGCGGCGCGCGGCATTTGTTTCTGGATGAAAAGGCGGCGGAGTCGCTCTCGGGCCAAAACTATGGCACGCTCGATCATATCAGCATGGATGAAGGTGGCTGGGGCACGCTCCTGTCAGCGTGGATGGCGCCAGAAGGGAGCGCGCCAGCGCCCGTCGATATCACGCCCGACACCGGGTTTAACATCATCTATTCAAGCGGGACGACAGGCACACCCAAGGGCATCGTCCATAGCCATAAGATGCGCTGGCAGCATATTCAGCGGGGCATTCCAGCCTATGGACCAAAGGCAGTCACGATCCTATCGACGCCGCTTTATTCCAACACCACCATGGCCAGTTTTCTGCCGACGCTGGGGTCTGGCGGGCAAGTGGTGTTGATGAAGAAGTTTGACACTTTGGGCTTTTTGCAATTGGCGGAACGCGAACGGGCAACCAACACCATGCTGGTGCCTGTGCAATATCGCCGCATCATGGCCCACCCGTATTTTGACAGCTTTGATCTGTCCAGCTTTGTCATGAAATATTGCACCAGCGCGCCTTTTTCAGCGGAGCTGAAGGCCGATATTCTCAAGCGTTGGCCGGGCGGGTTGGTTGAAATTTATGGCATGACCGAAGGTGGCTGCGCCTTCTTGCTGGAGGCGCATAAATATCCGGACAAGCTTCATACTGTCGGACAGCCAGCACCGGGCCATGTCGCCAAGGTGATTGACGAAGATGGCAATGAACTTCCCCAAGGTTCGGTTGGTGAGATTGTTGGCCGATCCCCTGCTATGATGACGGGCTATAACAACCGGCCCGACGCGACGGATGCCATGAAATGGTGGGATGCGGATGGGAACCTCTATTACCGCCATGGCGATATTGGGCGCATTGATGAGGATGGGTTCCTCACGCTGATGGACCGCGCAAAGGACATGATCATTTCCGGCGGGTTCAATATCTACCCCAGCGATTTGGAAGCGGTGTTGGCCAAAGACCCTGCCGTTGTCGAATGTGCTGTGATTGGCGCGCCGTCGGAAGATTGGGGTGAAACGCCTGTGGGCTTCGTCGTCCTGCGGTCTGGCAGCGATGTGGATCAGGTGCTGCAAACCGCCAATGCACAAGTTGGTAAGACGCAACGGCTAAACCGCCTGATCGTGGTGGATGAGCTGCCGCGCAGCCCCATTGGTAAAGTGCTGAAGCGCGAATTGCGCGATCGGTTGGCGGGCTAGGAGCTTTGCCTCGCACAACGGCGCTGGCGTCATTGCGAGCGGAGCGCGGCAATCCAGCAGATGCGATGCCCGGCTCTAGATTGCCGCGCCGCTCCGCGCCTCGCAATGACGGGGTGACGTCTCTGTGGGGCCGGTCACAATCTTAGATTTTCAGCCCGCGAATGATTGGCGCTAGGATGCCAGCCCAGCGTGCCACGCCCTCCGGCGTGGTGATTTGGTCCTGCCGCAGCTCTAGCCCCAGATAGGCAATGCCATTGGCTTCGCCATGGCGGTTCATGGTCGCGTTTAAGAGCTTGCCGGAATAGGGAAGCTGATCCCCCACGCACAGGCCCTGTGCTGCGAGCGCCGGGATGGCCTGCCGCGCTGCGCGTTCATCCTGATTGTAGAGAATGCCAATTTCCCAAGGCCGGGTTTCTTCGGGCTTGCTTTGCAATTGCGGGGTGAAACTGTGCAGTGAAATTAAGAGGCGCGGGCGCTGGGCCGCAATCTGGTCGGCAATATGCTGATGATAGGGGCGCCAATAGCGGGCAATCCGTGCCGCGCGTGCCGCCGGGCTGATCGCATTGCCGGGGATGCTATGCCCATCACTCTCATGGGGGATGATATGGGGGGCGTCTTCCTCGCGATTGAGGTCAACCACCAGCCGCGAGATATTGGCAAAAATGCCGGGGCAATTGAGCGCCGCGCACAGCGCCTGGCCCAGCTCTGCCACCCCGCGATCAATAGCGATATGATCATTGAGCAGATCAGCCGCGATGCCCAAATCAATATCATCAGGGACACGGTTTGACGCGTGGTCGGCAATCAAAAGAAAAGGGCTGTCCTGCGCCCCCGCAGTGGCGCGCCACGCTTGATCAATCATGCTGCCCTGTTGCCTCCGTGGACCGGAGATGTCACGCTGCAAAAATCATCTTATGGGGTTTTCATGAAGATAACACGCCGCACTGCCGTTTCTGCATTTGCCATTACGCCTTTTACCCCTGCTGTTGCGAAGTCCAGCCGCGTTCTGGCCGATGGCTCCAGCCCATTGGATAGCTTGGCCGATGGGTTGCTGAAGGTGCTGCCCGAAACGGCGACCTATAATGGCGTGCCGGCATCGTTGAATGGCGGCCCGCTTGCCCGCCGCATGGACGATTATACGCCGGCGGGCGAAGCCGCGGTGCGCGCAGCATATCGGGTGGCGCGGCAGCATTTGGCGGCGCTACAGCCCGCTGCGTCGGATCGCGAGGTGCTCTATCGTAACGTGGTTGGAGCCACGCTCGACAATGGGTTGCGGTCGGCAAATGTTCCCTATGGGCGGATCAACCCGTTCCATTTCGCAGGCCATGTGCCTTATGTCGTCAACCAATTGGCGGGGCCGCATATTGATGGCCTGAATGTGATGATGGAGCAGCAATCGCTGCAAACGCCCCATGCGGTTGATGCCTGGATCGAAAAACTGACCAGCTTTCCCAAGGCCTTTGCCGGGGTGATTGAGAAAATTCGGGCAGATCGCGCTGCGGGCTGTGTGCCACCACGCATCATGCTGGAAAAGACATTGCCGGTGATTGACGCCTTTTTGGCGGGGCGCGCCGAAGACCAGCCATTGATCCGCGCGCTGGCGGACAGGATGGCCGCCGCCGGCCTTGCTGGTCAAACGCGCGAGGCGGCTGTGCGCCGCGCCACGCTGGCGCTCGAACGGCAGGCTCGGCCTGCTTTTGCGGCGCTAAGGGCTGAGGTGGCAGCTCTGCTGCCCATCGGTCGGCCCGATGCCGAGGCGGGGCTGTGGGCCCAGCCCGAGGGCAGCGCGCTGTATGCAGCAAATGTCCGTGCGCTGGGCGATACGCGTATGTCGCCAGAAGAGGTGCATCGGCTTGGCTTGGAAGAGGTGGCGCGGATCACGGCGCAGATGAATGATCTGCTGGCCAAACAGGGGTTGACGCAAGGGTCCATTGGGGCGCGGATGTCAAAGCTGGCATATGATCCTGCCAATCAATTTGCAGATAGCGATGCAGGCCGCGCCGAATTGCTGGATTATGTGCGCAGCAAAGTGCGGATGGCGGAAGGGCTGTATGCACAATTCCTGCCAGAGGCGCTGATCCCGCGACAGGCGCTGGTGGTCAAACGCGTGCCTGTTGCCACGCAAAATGGCGCCCCGGGGGGCTTTTATGATGGGCCATCACTCGATGGTACACGCCCGGGAATCTATTGGATTAACTTGCGTGATATGGCCGCTGTCGCGCGCTTCCGCCTGCCAACGCTTAGCTTTCATGAAGGTGTGCCGGGCCATCATACGCAAGGTGCCGTCGCGGGGATGCTGGGGGAGGCGCCGTTGCTGGTCCGCATCGCCAGTTTTAATGCGTATCAAGAAGGCTGGGCACTTTATGCCGAACAGCTGATGGCAGAATTGGGTGCCTATGCGGATGATCCGCTGGGGGATCTGGGCCGTTTGCAGGATGAATTGTTCCGCGCTGTGCGCCTTGTTGTCGACACGGGGCTGCACCATAAACGCTGGAGCCGTGAACAGGCGATCCAGACGATGCAGGATTTAACGGGCATTGCGGCCACCCGCGTAACGGCTGAGGTGGAACGCTATATGGCCTGGCCGGGCCAGGCCTTGGGCTATAAGCTGGGCCAGCTGCGCTTGCTGGAACTGCGCCAAGCCTTTTTGAAAAGAAACGGGCCGCATGCTGATCTCCGCCAATTCCACGCAATTGTTCTTGAGGCCGGACCCATGCCGCTGGATCTCGTAGCCGATCGGCTCCGCACATCCTGACAGCAGGACGTATTGATATATTATATCATTAAGCTTATAGAAGCTCTCAATCGTAAATTGGAGAGCCCCTGTGCGTCTTACACTTGCCTCTTTGCTTGCTTTGACTGCCGCGCCCGTTTTTGCGCAATCGACTGCTGATCCTCATGGTGATCATGGCGGCGATCCTGAGTTGGTGGTGACAGCGATTATCGCCCGCGCGCAGACCGATCTCTTGTCTGGCACATCCGTTGTTGCCGGGGATGAATTGGCCCGCGATGTGCGGCCAACCATTGGTGAAACGCTGACGCGCCAAGCGGGTGTTTCTGCCACATCTTTTGGGCCCAATGCCTCACGCCCCGTGCTGCGCGGCTTTCAGGGAGAGCGGGTCCGTATCTTGTCTGACGGGATTGGCAGTTTTGACGTCTCCAATACCAGTGTTGACCACCCAGTTGTGATCAACCCAATGACAGCTGACCGGATTGAGGTGTTGCGTGGCCCGGCAGCTTTGCTGTTCGGCTCATCAGCAATTGGCGGCGTCGTGAATGTGATTGATAGCCGCATTCCGCGTGTCGTGCCGTCTGAAGGCGTTCATACCGATGCCGGTCTGACGTATGGCAGCGCCGCCAATGAACGCTCTGCCAATGCGCGCGTCGATGTGGCCTTGGCTGAGCGGATCGTGGCGCATTTTGATGGCACCTATGCCAAGTCAGGCAATTTGCGGACGGGTGGATATCTGCTGAGCGATGATCTGCGCTCGGAAGCCGCGAAAAGCGATGAAGCTGAGGTGCGCGCGCTGGCCAAGTTAAAGGGTGAATTGCCCAATAGCGCCGCCCGCACGTGGGAAGTGGCGGGTGGTGCAGCCTTTGTGGCCGATGGGGGCAGCCTTGGCTTTTCCATCAGCCATTATGACTCGCTCTATGGCATTCCAGTGCGTTACGCGCTCGAACATGATGAAGGTGCCGATGCCACAGGGCATGATAGCCATGGGCATGAAGTGCAGCTGGATGTTGTGCAGACGCGTATCGATGTGCGCGGCGAATTAAAGCCGGACAGCGGCTTTGTAGATACGCTGCGTCTGCGTGCAGGCTATGCCGATTATCAGCATGATGAGCTGGAAGATGGTGGCGAGATTGGCACCAGCTTTTACCACAAGGGCTGGGAAGGCCGGATTGACCTAATCCAGCGAGAGCAAGCCGGGTGGACGGGGGCCATTGGCGGCCAAGCCTTGGTCCGCAAGCTCCATATTGTTGGGGAAGAGAAATATTTGCCGCGTATCCGCGCGGAGAATTTTGGCCTGTTTACCGTCCAGTCGCTTGATTTGGGTGCTTGGCGGGCAGAAGCAGGTGGGCGTGTGGAGCGCGCAACGGCCAAGGCAGATGCTGACATCGACTTAGGCACAGCCCAAGCCGAGCGCCGCTTTACGGCCGTGTCGGGATCGCTGGGGGCGGCCTATGAAGTCACACCCGGCTGGCGGTTGGGCGTAAATAGCTCGTACACACAGCGTGCGCCGTCGGCTGAAGAGCTGTTCCCCAAGGGCCCCCATGCAGGCACACAGGCCTATGAGATTGGGGATCCCAATCTTGCAAAAGAGACATCTAAGGGGTTGGAATTCACGCTGCGTGGCAAAGCCCAAGGCTTCAGCCTCTCTGCCTCGCTCTATCATAGCTGGTTCAGCAATTATATTTATGAACTGCCCAATGGCGATGTGGAAGATGGCCTGCCTGTCTTTGAGTTTCAGCAGAATAAAGCCCGCCATTATGGTGCGGAAGTCGAAGCCTCATTGGGGCTCGGTACGTTCGGCGGCTTTGATTTAACGGCTGATCTGGTGGGGGATGTGTCGCGTGCGACGATTGTGGCGCCCACCTCGAAACTGGCGGCGCCGCGTATTCCGGCTCTGCGCCTTTTGGGGGGGCTTGAGGCCCAATCTGAAAAGCTTGATGCGCGCTTGGAGACCGAATGGGTCGATGGCCAATCGCGCCTTGCCCCATTTGAAACCGCAACCCCGGGCTATACGCTGGTCAATGCCAGCGTCGCCATCCGGCCTTGGGGAAAAGATCGGCCGATTAGCCTCATTTTGTCTGCGAATAACATCTTCGATGTCGTGGCGCGCCGCCATGCGAGTTTCCTGAAGGATTATGCGCCGCTTGCCGGGCGTGATCTGCGCGCCACATTGCGCTTTGGCTTTTAAAGAAAAAGGCCCCGGACCAAGGTCCGGGGCCAGAGTTTCTGATCTGAAATCAGATCTTAGCTCTTAAAAGTCGATGCTTGCCCGCGCATAGAGATAGCGGCCGTTAAAGCCGAAGGGCGAGAAGATCGAATACGGGATATATTGCTGGTTGGCCGGATAGACCCCGCCGACAGATGCCGGACGCGGGCCAAAGGGCGAGCGATCCGGATAAATGTCAAACACGTTGTCTGCACCAACCGCCAAGCTCACGCCCTGTACAGGCTTGAAGCGCAGTTCCAGATCCGTGATCCACTTGGCCCGCAGGAAGATATCATCCGGGCCATATGCCGTCAGGCTGGTCGGGTTGGTGATGGGCGATGCAGAGCCCGGCGACGTGACCTTGCCATAGCGCGTGGTGCGGGCCGTAATCCCGAAATCACCCACATCGCCATCCAAGCTCAGCACCACCTTGTCACGCGGTTGGCCTTCGGTGAACCGAAGCCCTTCCACGCGGCCAAAAAGGATGAGGTTCGGAATGGTCGCCAACGGGCCAAGCTGGTTCTTGCGCTGCAAGATATTCTGCTTGTTGTAGTTATAGGCGGCCGTGGCGGTCCAGGTGCCAATCCCCTCAACAGGCAGACGCCAGTTCAGCACGGCATCTACGCCCTGTGTCCGGGTATCCAAACCATTGATGAAGAAGCGCGCAGCCCCCACCGAGTTAAAGCCATTGGCATCCAACACGGATTTGACGGCTGTGTTGACGGCAGACGTGCCGCTGCCTGCTGCGCCAAGGTTTTCCGTCAGGACGATCCGGTCCTTAATCTTGATGTTATAATAATCGACCGTCAGCGTCAGCGCCCGCAATGGACGTGCCGTGAAGCCTGCCGACAGGTTGGTTGATTTTTCTGGCTTGAGATCCTTTGATCCCAATGCGCGGGCAACTGGGCTGTTCACAGCAACCGTCGAGATATCAACAGGCACCCCAGCAATGAAGTTGGTTGATGTGGTGCTGAAATATTGCTGATGCAGCGACGGCGCACGGAAACCATTGGACACCGAGCCGCGCAGGGCAAAGCCCGACGCAATCTCATAGCGTGCCGCAAATTTGCCATTCACAGTGTCGCCAAAGTCCGAAAAATGCTCATAACGGCCAGCCAAAGTGGTGGTCAGCCCCGTTACAATTTCCGTATCCAGTTCCGCATAGGCAGCCATGGAATTGCGGCTCTTGTCCGTCCGGCTTGCCGTCGGGATGCCCGGGAAGCCCTGTGCACCAGCCGCGGCGGCACGGCCGGGGAAGCTGCACACGCCCGAGGTCGCGTTAAACACGCCCTGTTGCGTGGTGCAGTCTGCAGCCGTCGTCACATAAGCGGCTTTGAAGAACGGCCCGATGGCAAAAGACTGGGTATCACCGGGGCGGATTTTAAAGCCCTCATCGCGATATTCAGCACCAAAAGCGACGGTCAGGGGCTTGGCAAAGCCGACATCAAATTCGCGGCTGACGTCCACATTCGCGAGATATTGGCGATAGCCCAATCCGCCTGCATCAAAGCTGCGGGCGCTGGCCGGGCCAAAGCTGGTGTTGAGTGAATTTTCAACGCGATAGTCAAAGTTGTTCGCGCCATAACCCAGCGACGCATCAATCGTCCAAGTGCCGTTGCTGCGCAGGCCAATGGTGCCAGCACGGTCCGTCAGGTCTGAGGCAATGAACGGCAAAAAGCCATCAGGCGTCAGGCCTACGAAATTGGCACTGGTGGGCGCCGTGCCCGGCGTCAGCACCGACCAATCCCGGTTGGCCGCTGCATTTTGCTGGCGATAATTCGCCGCACTCAGCGAGTCACGCTGGTTGTAGCTGCCAAAAGCGTAAAGCTCTAACGTGTCGTTCAGCTCAACGCCGGCATTGCCGAACAGAATATAGTCATCGGCCTTCGGGTCGCCAAAGCGGAACTGGAGGCGGTTGAACGTCAGTTCGCGGGGGTCAAAGCCCGTGGCGGGGCGGATATAATTTGGCCGCAGGTCAAAGCCCTGACGGTTCGTATAGCCGCGATGGCGATATTCCGCCGTAACGTTCATATAGCCTTTGCCGCCAAACAAGGGCAGGCCGATATTGCTGGCAACGGCATAGCTTTCGCCATCCTTGGCCTTGCGTTCGCCATCGGTGATGGCTTGGAAATAGCGGCTGTCATTGGCATCCAGCACCGGCTGGCCATTTGACGTCACAAGGCCAGTGACATTGGAAACGCCATCAATGGCCGTGTCGTAACGGCCATAAGACATGGTCGCGCGGCCACCTTCGCTGGCCTTTTTCAGGCGGATGTTAATGACGCCAGCAATGGCGTCTGACCCATATTGTGAAGAGGCGCCGTCGCGCAGCACTTCAATCCGCTCAATGGCCAGGGCGGGAATGCTGTTCATATCAACAGCGGCAGACCCACGGCCCACCGTGCCGTTGATGTTCAGCAAGGCTGAAACGTGGCGGCGCTTGCCATTGACCAAAACCAGTGTCTGATCAGGCGACAGGCCACGCAGCGTGGCTGGGCGCAGTGCGTCAGACCCGTCGGCAATGGCCGGCTGTGGGAAGTTGAAGCTGGGTACCAACTTGTTCAGCACGCGGTTGGTTTCCGTCTGCCCGCCTTGGGTAATGGCATCTGCAGACAGCACATCGACGGGAACCGGTGAGGATTCCAGCGTGCGCGAGGTGCTGCGCGTGCCAGTGACGATGATGGTGCCAGCATCGTCAGCTTGTGGTTGGTTGGATCCGCCCGTTTGCGCGCCAGCCGGCGTGGCAAGGGCCAGCGCAGACAACGACGCCAAAAGGCTGGTTCGGATGCTGGTGTGTCGCAGTATAGCCATGGTGAATGTCTCCCTGACATGAATGATGATGGCCCAGCTTGCTCTGGGCGCTTTGCCTGCGTCGGCCAATGGGCCGCTGCAGTCTTTATCTTCAACGTCCTTTTGGCAGCAATTATGCCACCAGAAATATAACTCTACCGGAAAGCAGCGGGCACCAAAAGCCAGATGCTTTCATTTTTGTGATGACTGTGTCTTTTGGGTGCCAGGCTGGGCTGTGGTGTCCACGCTCAGCGCAAGCGGCTTGCCATAATCCACCAGTTGGGATGGGCGGCTTGAATGGCCGATGCGGCCCGATGTCTATCGTCCAGAGACGCCCAAATTCCAAAACACGTCGCGCCTGAGCCGGACATGCGCGCCAGGCAAAGGCCGGGCTGTGCCCGCAATTGCGCCAGAACATCCCCAATGATCGGCACCAGCGCCTGCGCCGGGGCCTCTAGATCATTACGGCCATTCTGCCAGTCCATTGGAGCTAAGGGGCCATGGTCTACGCCATCCCATGCCTTGAACACGGGGCCAGTGGGGCAGGGCTGGCACGGATTGACAAGCAAGATGGGCGTGCCCGCCAACCCTGCGTCTACGGGTGTCAGCTCGGTGCCAGTGCCAGTGCCAAAGCAGCTTTGGGACAGTAAACAGCTGGGGACATCGGCCCCAATTTTGACGGCAATGTCATGCAGCACCTTGGTTTCTGTGGCCACGCCCCATAGCTGTGCTGCCAGACGCAAGGCTGCCGCCGCATCTGCCGATCCGCCGCCAATTCCTGCGGCAATGGGCAAGCGCTTTTCCAGCGTGAAGGCAAGGCCGCCTGACACGCCAATAGAGTGGGCCAAAAGGCGCGCGGCGCGCAGAACCAAATTATCGGCGTCAGGCAAGAGATGCGCGGCAAATGGCCCGGTAATCTGAAGAGAAAAGTCGGGAGCCAGTTGGGCGGACAGTTGGTCGCCATCTTCTGCAAAGGCAAAGAGCGTTTCAAGCCTATGATACCCATCTGCCCGCCGCGCCCGGACATGGAGCGCGAGGTTGATTTTTGCATAGCCAGTGTCGTTGATCTGCACAGTCATCTAACAGGCACGCTACTTGGCCATATTCGTGTCAGTCAGGCCAAAATCGGCCTTTTCCGCCAACCGAGCTTGCGCCTCTTCGGGGGCTGTAAGCGCTGCCGCCCGCCAGCTATATCGCGCCTCTAGCTTGCGCCCGACCTGCCAATAGGCATCGCCCAAATGCTCATTAATTGTCGGCTCAATGGGCTCTGCCAGCGCAGCCTTTTCCAGAATCTCAACAGCCCGGTCAAAATCACCAGACAGGAAATGCGCCCAGCCCAGCGAGTCTGTAATGGCTGGATCGTCAGGCTTCAGCGCAGCAGCCTGGGCAATAAGATCCTTGGCTTCGGCAATTTTCATCCGGCGTTCTAAAAGGGAATAACCCAGAAAATTCAAAAGACTGGGTTCCTTGGGTGCCAGCTCAATCGCTGCTCGCAAACTGGCCTCTGCCGCGGGCCAATCGCCCGCCTGCGCCAATGCATTGCCGCGCAGCATCAACAAAGCCCAACGCTCAGGCGCGCCCGATTTTTCGGGGGCGGCAAGCGCTTTTGCATAGCTTGCTGCGGCTGCACCATGTTTGTCCAAGCGTGTTTGAATGTCGCCAAGGCGCATAAAATCAACACTGCGTTGGCTGAGGTCGGCGGCGTGTGCTGCCATTTGTTCTGCCTCGGCGCCTCGGCCCAAACGTTGATACAGCGCCAAGCGGCTTTCAAAGGCAACGCCTGCATAAGGGCTATCTGCCTCGACATTGGCCATTGCGGCTAAGGCTTCGGCATTTAAATCATTTGCGGCAAGCGACTGCGCTTCTGCCATCGCCAGAAACGGGCTGTCAGGATCAAGAAAGCGGGCATAACGGGCGATCGTCATGGCAAGGCGCGGGGCATTATCGCGCGCCAAATCGGTCGCTAAGCGGCCATAGAAAAAAGCAAGTCCACGAACGGGCGTGTCAACAGCGCCGCCAATAGGCCGATTGGCGGCCAGCCGGCTGCGTGCGGCCACAAAGCTGGCATCAGTGCCCACCAATAGGCTCTGCGCCGTTGCCTTATCGCCCAATTTTTGAAGTGTGGCTGCAGCGGTAATCCGCGTCACGCCGGCCCGTGCATCCCCGCGGGGGGATGATCGGATCAGTGATATAGCCTCGACAGTGCGACCAGCCAGCAAATCGGCCAACGCCCGTTGTTCTAGGATAAGGCCAGTGTCGAGGCCGTCTGGCCCCGCAACGCCAAGCTGGGCTGAGGCATTGGGCGTGCGCGCGGCCAGCCCAACCCAGCTGCGCAATATGGGGGTTAGGAACAGGAGTTTTTTGTCGGCCTCTAGCCGATCAATCAGCGCTGTCGCACCGGGCAGGTTGCGCGTCTGAAGGCGCCTGCCAATTAGCAGCAAGCTGGCATCAGGTGGCAAGTCATCCGTCTGTGCCAGCGTTTCTGCGGCGGCAACGGCCAAGTCCCGGTCGCCACTTTCCACGGCTTGCCGCAAGGCACGTTCTGCAATCAGGCTATTGCCGGGTTCCGCAAGCAGCGCGGCCGCATAAGCGGCGCGTGCCGCCGGGCCATTGTCTTGCGCCTCGGCCATGCGCGCCTGAACATAGGACTGCAAAGCTGAGGGCGCTGCTGGGCGCGCAGCCAGTAAAGCTGTCGAGCCTAGCAGCAAAAAGCCCAGATTACATATTCGGGTAATTGGGGCCACCGCCACCCTCCGGGGTGACCCAGTTGATGTTCTGGGTGGGGTCTTTGATATCACACGTCTTACAGTGGACGCAGTTTTGTGCGTTGATCTGCAAGCGTGGCTCCCCTGTTTCCCGGCCCACGATTTCATACACGCCTGCCGGGCAATAACGCTGTGCCGGCTCATCATAAAGCGGCAGGTTGATTGTCACGGGGACGTCTGGATTTTTCAGCTGCAAATGGCAGGGCTGGTCTTCCTCATGGTTGGTATTCGACAAGAAGACCGAGGAAAGACGATCAAAGCTGATCACGCCATCAGGCTTGGGATAGTCGATTGGCTTGTACAGGTCTTTCCGGCCCAGTTGCGTATGGTCTGCATGGTGCTTCATGGTGATGGGCAGGCCAATGCCCAAAGTGCGCATCCACATATCAATGCCGGCCAGCACTGTGCCCAAATCATTGCCATATTTGGCAACGGCAGGCTGGGCGTTTTTCACCAGCTTCAGTTCCTTGGCAATCCAGCTGTCATTCAGGGCGGCCTGATATTCTGCCACCTCATCATGCGCACGGCCCGCGGCAATGGCTGTTGCAATGCTTTCCGCGGCTAACATGCCCGATTTCATGGCCGTATGGCTGCCCTTGATGCGCGGCACGTTCACAAAGCCAGCCGAACAGCCAATTAATGCGCCGCCCGGGAAGGCCAGCTTCGGTACAGCCTGCCAGCCACCTTCGTTAATCGCGCGTGCGCCATAGGAGACGCGCTTGCCGCCTTCCAAGATCTTGCGGATTTCCGGGTGCTGTTTCCAGCGTTGGAATTCCTCGAACGGGAAGAGGTGCGGGTTTTTATAATCCAGCGCGACCACAAAGCCCAAAGCGACTTGGTTGTTCGCCTGGTGATAGAGAAAGCCACCGCCCCAGCTATCGCTTTCGGTCAACGGCCAGCCTTGCGTGTGAATGACGCGGCCGGGCACATGCTTATCCGGGTCAATATCCCACAGCTCTTTCATGCCAATGCCATAGACTTGCGGCTGGCAATCCCGCTCTAGATCAAATTTGGCCTTGAGCTGCTTTGTCAAATGGCCACGTGCGCCTTCGGCAAACAGAGTATATTTGGCGTGCAGTTCCATGCCCGGCTGATAATCGGCCTTGTGGCTGCCATCGCGCGCCACGCCCATATCGCCGGTGGCGACGCCTTTGACGGAGCCATCGTCATTGTAAAGGATCTCGGCCGCCG
>RFZB01000031.1 GCA_009920915.1 Sphingomonadaceae bacterium
CTTGTCTGCTGTTCTGGAGGGACGCGCTGAGAATGATCGTTTCAACCAGCTGATGGTTGGGGCCAGCTTGGATCAGCGCGGTGTTATCCTGGTACGCGCGCTCTTCCGCTATTTGCGGCAGACGGGGCTGGCTTATGGTCTGCAAACCGTGGCCGATGCTCTGCGCAAAGCCGCCCCCGTGGCCCAAGGCCTGATTGCGCTGTTTGATGCGCTGCATGATCCTGCACACCAAGCGGATTCCGCTGCGCTGGCACAAGCGGCCAATGCGGCAATTGAGGATGGGCTTGCGGGGGTTGCGGCGATTGATGATGATCGCATCTTGCGGCTCTACCGCGCGGTTATCCGCGCCACATTGCGCACCAATATGTTTGCGCCTGCCGCCGCTGAGGCCTTGGCGTTTAAGCTTGATAGTGCGCAAGTCCCCGGCCTGCCTGACCCCAAGCCGTGGCGGGAGATTTTTGTTTATTCGCCCCGCGTTGAGGGCATTCATTTGCGTGCCGGGCCCGTCGCGCGTGGCGGGCTGCGCTGGTCCGACCGGCGCGATGATTTCCGCACCGAAATTCTGGGTCTGATGAAGGCCCAGCGGGTGAAAAATGCAGTCATTGTCCCGACGGGAGCAAAAGGCGGCTTTTATCCAAAGCAACTGCCTGATCCGGCGAACCGCGATGCGTGGCTGGCCGAGGGGACGGAAAGCTATCGCATTTTCATTCGCACCTTGTTGTCGATCACGGATAATCTGGTGAAGGGTAAGGTCGTCCACCCCAAGCAGGTGGTGATCCATGATGGGGAGGACCCTTATTTCGTGGTCGCGGCGGACAAAGGCACGGCGACTTTTTCAGATGTCGCCAATGCCATTGCGCTCGACCACAATTTTTGGCTGGGCGATGCCTTCGCCAGTGGCGGCTCGGTGGGCTATGACCATAAGGCGATGGGGATTACCGCACGAGGTGGCTGGGTGTCCGTGGTCCGCCATTTTGCCGAAATGGGCGTCGATGTGCAGCAACAGCCCGTCCGTGTTGTCGGCTGTGGCGATATGTCAGGCGATGTGTTTGGCAATGGCATGTTGTTGTCCAAAGCGATCAAGCTCGTTGCCGCTTTTGATCATCGCCATATCTTTTTTGATCCCGATCCTGATCCGGCAACCAGCTGGGCAGAACGCAACCGGCTGTTCCAGCTGCCGCGGTCCAGCTGGGCCGATTATGATGCCAAACTGATTTCCAAGGGCGGCGGTGTTTTTTCGCGTCAGGAAAAAACGATTTCGCTGACGCCCGAAATCAAGGCCATGCTTGGCTTGGCCGTCGATGAGATAGAGCCTTCTGCCCTGCTTTCTGCGATCTTGAAATCCGAGTGTGACCTTATCTGGTTTGGCGGCATTGGCACCTATGTAAAGGCGCGGGCGGAGAGCAATGCCGATGTGGGGGACAGGGCCAATGATGCCCACCGCGTCAATGCCGAAGAGCTTCGCGCCAAGGTGGTTGGCGAAGGGGCCAATCTGGGCGTTACTCAGGCGGCGCGTATTGCCTTTGCCTTGGAAGGCGGGCGCATCAACACCGACTTTATTGATAATTCCGCAGGCGTTGATTGTTCCGACAATGAAGTGAACATCAAGATCGCGCTCAATGCCGAAGTGACCGAGGGCAGGCTTGCCATGCCCGATCGCAATGACCTGCTGGCGCGGATGACCGATGATGTCGCGCATTTGGTGCTCGAAGATAATCAGCTGCAAACGCTGGCGTTGTCGATTGCAGAACGTGGCGGGGCGGATGCTTTGCCCGCGCAAATCCGGCTGATCGAAAGCTTTGAATCGGCGGGCCGTTTGGACCGCGTCGTTGAAGGTTTGGCGGGCAATGAAGAGCTGCTGCGCCGTGCAGCCGACGGCACAGGCCTGACCCGGCCTGAGCTTGCTGTCGTGATGGCAACTGCCAAGCTGGCGCTGCAAGAGGCCATTGAACAGTCACCTTTGGGCAGCGACGCAGCTGCCGAGGCAGATTTGTTCGCGGCCTTCCCACCCGCCATGCGCGCCGCGCATGCGGACGCCATCCGCCATCATCGCCTGCGCAATGAGATTGTCGCTACCAAAGTGGCCAATCGCATTGTCAATCGTATGGGGCTGATCCACCCCTTTGAACTGGCGGAAGAAGAAGGCTGCACCCTGGGCGATGTCGCCGAAGCCTTTGTGATTGCTGAACGGGTCTATGATTTGCCCCATTTGTGGCAGCAGATTGAAACGGCAGAGATCGCCGAAGGCACACGCATCTTGCTGTTCCAACAATTGGCGATCGAACTGCGGGCGCATATGGCAGATATTTTGCGCAATGCCGTGGCTGAGCGGAGCAGTGCTGGCGCCATTGCCGCCTATCGCCCTGTAATTGCCCGGCTGGCGGAGGCCTTGGACCAGTTAATGCCGGCCGAAAGCCGCCGCCAAACGCGCGCCTTTGGGGATCGGCTGTTGGCGGCAGGGGCGCCGCAAACCATCGCTGAGGCGCTGGTCCGGCTGGCGGAATTGGATGGCGCCATAGGCATTGCAGCGTTGAGCGCGCGGACAGGCGTGGATGAGCTGGTGACAGCACAGGCCTTTACCGCAGTGGGCGAGGCTTTGGGGCTGGATTGGGCGCAAGGCACGGCGATGCAGCTTGACCCGCGGGATCCGTGGGAGCGGTTATTGGCGGCAGGGCTGGCGCGCGATTTCCAAGCGATGCGGTTGGATTTCCTTGCACGTCATGGCGGCACATCCCCTGTGGATGCTGTGGCCAAATGGCAAGAAAGCAGTGCGGCGCGGATCACCGCCTTCCGTGCGATGATTGACCGGGCAAGGCTTACGGCCGCGCCATCAACAGCGATGCTGGCGCAAATTGCAGGTCAGGCGCGCGTGTTGCTCAATCGCGCATAAAGCCAAACGCGGATCGCGCTGGCCAGATTGGGCGGATCGTCTGTGGCGATCCGCTCCGCATCAATTTGGGCGATAAGGGCATTAATGGGCAGGCCCTTTTCGCTGGCGGCAGCGCGCAACCCCTCCCAGAAAATCGGCTCCAGGCTGATTGAGGTTTCATGGCCCGCAATGGTGACAGATCGTTTGAGAGGCCCTTGCATCGCCTAGTACATATGCTGCCCGCCGTTGATCGACAATGTCGATCCCGTCACAAAGCCAGCATCCTCCCCGCACAAAAAGGCAACGCCACGCGCAATCTCATCAGCTTGGCCCAAACGGCCAACAGGCACTTTGGCGACAATTTTGGCCAGCACATCTTCGGGCACGGCGGCGACCATATCGGTATCGATATAGCCCGGGGCAAGCGCGTTGACGGTGACGCCAAATTTCGCGCCTTCCTGTGCCAAGGCCTTGGTAAAGCCATGAATGCCCGATTTGGCGGCGGCATAATTGACTTGCCCATATTGGCCGCCTTGCCCGTTGATGGAGCCAATATTGACGATCCGGCCCCAGCCGCGTTCGCGCATGCCGGGGAAGACAGCCTTTGCCATATTGAAGCAACCGCCCAAATTGATGCGCATCACCTCATCCCACATCTCATAGGTCATTTTGAGGAGTGTGCCGTCACGCGTGATCCCGGCATTGTTGACGAGGACGTCAATGGGGCCAATGTCTGCCTCAACCTGCGCACAGCCAGCAAGGCAGGCGGCGTGATCGCCCACATCCCATTGATAGGTGGGGATGCCAGTCGCTTCTTCAAAGGCCTTCGCCTTTTGCGCATTGCCCGCATAATTGGCGACCACAGTCATCCCCATGGCCTGTAATTTTTGGCTAATGGCAGCGCCGATGCCGCGCGTGCCGCCTGTGACGATTGCAATCCGTCCCATTGTCCAGTCCCTCTCCTACAAGGTGCCCGGACATAGGGCTATTGCGCGGGAAGCCAGCCGGCAAGTTCACGTGAAAGTAAAGTCGCTAACATGGCGATGCCCGGTGCGCTCGCATTGAGGCAGGGCAGATAGGCAAAGTCGGTCCCGCCTGCGTCTAGGAACGTCTCTTTCCCGCGCAGCGCGACTTCTTCCAGTGTTTCCAGATTGTCCGCGGAAAAACCCGGCGCAATCACAGCGATGCGTTTAACATTCTCTTTGGGCAGCGCGGCTAAAGTCGCGTCCGTTGCAGGCTCCAGCCATTTGGCGCGGCCAAGCTTGGACTGGAAGGATACGCGCACGTCGCGGCCCAGTGCTTCTGACAAAAGCCGTGCCGTTTTTTGGCAATGGCAATGATAGGGATCACCCAGATGCAGTGTCCGTTCGGGCATCGAATGGAAACTGGCGAGAATCGACTCAGGCTCAAACGGCAGGGCCTTCAGCCCGTCTTCCACTGATGTTTTGAGCGCGGCGATATAGGCCGGATCATCATGATAAGCGGGCAGGGTGCGCAGCGCGGGTTGCCAGCGCATCTTGCCGAGCACGCGGGCCACTTCGTCAAAGCCGGTGCCAGTCGTCGCCCCGCTATACTGGGGATAGAGCGGGGCAATCAAAATCCGGTCACAGCCAGCGGCCTTCATGGCCGCCAGACGATCCTCAATGGACGGATTGCCATAGCGCATTGCCCAATCCACCAGCACTGTGTCGCCAAAATGCGCTTGCACTGCTGCGGCTTGATCGCGCGTCACAACTGACAAGGGCGATCCCGCATCCGTCCAGATTTGCTGATAGGCATGGGCCGATTTGGACGGGCGCGTGGTCAGCACGAACATCCGCAATATCGGTTGCCAGACAAAGGGTGGGATTTCGACGACACGTCGGTCCGACAAAAACTGCTTCAGATAACGGCGCACCGGCCCCGTCTCGGGCGCGTCAGGTGTGCCAAGGTTCATCAACAGTACGCCAATACGGCGCGGGGCAATCGGTGGATGGGTGTCAGGTAACTGCATATCAGCCGCTTAGCGAAGATCAGCCTTGATCGCTACCTGTCCAAAGGACCTTGGCCGCCGCCCTCAAACAGAGCGGGCGGCCATGATCTTTTTGTTGCGGGCATCAACTTCGCGCATGGCCGCAAAAACCGACTTTTTAGGGTCCGTCTTGCCCGTTTCGCCCAACGCATAGATTTGGGCGTAATACCAAAATTGCACGCCAAAGCCGGCAAGTGCGCGCACCATGCTAATGCCCTCCAGCCAGCGGAGCCAGCCGGGCAGCAGGTGCAATTGCTTTTCAAAGCGTGGGATGTCCGCCGCGCCATTGAGCAGATCGTTACAGGCATCAGGCGCTCCGCACAGTGGGCGGCCAAGCCCAATCAGGTCCGCCGAACCAGTGTTGAGTGCATGGTCCATCGCGGCGCGTGTTCGGAACCCGCCTGTCACCATCAGCGGCAGAGTTTTCAGTTCCGCTTTCATGGCTTTCGCAAAATCCACAAAATAGGCTTCGCGCGCGGCCGTGGAGGCGGGGACTTTCTGATCCTCCACCGCTTCCATGCCGTCCAGATCCATCATGCGCGGCTGTTCATAGCTGCCACCGGAGATTTCCAGCAGGTCCAGCCCTTCGACTTCCAGCCAGCGGGCCACTTGCAGGCTTTCCTCAAACGCAAAGCCCCCGCGCTGGAAATCAGCGGAGTTGAGCTTGACGGAAACGGGAAAGTCCTTGCCCACCGCCTTGCGCACGGCGCGGACGCTGTCCATCAAAAAGCGCGCACGATTTTCAAGGCTGCCGCCCCATTGGTCGGTGCGCTGATTGCTGCGCGGGCTGAGGAACTGCGAGATCAGATAGCCATGGGCCGCATGAATCTGAACGCCGGTAAATCCTGCGTCCTTAGCCGCTTTTGCCGCAATGGCAAAACGCTGGATCAGGTCCTTAATCTCCGCATCGGTCAGCGGCACGGGGGTGCCAAATTGCCCGCCGGGCAGACCCAGTTTAACAGCAGACGGGGCCTTGGGCGTCGGGTTGACAAGGGTTTGCGTCTGGCGTCCGCCATGGCTGATTTGCATCCACAATGCCGTGCCATTGACTGTGCCAGCTTTGGCCCAAGCCTTAAGCGCGGCCATCATTTCGGCTGACGGCTTTTTATCGATCACCACATTGCCGGGGCGTTCCAAATGGTCCCGATCAATAATGACATTGCCCGTGAGGAGCATCCCTGCCCCGCCTTCGGCCCAGCAGTGATACAGGCGGGCAAGTGCCGGCGTAGGCACGCCATCGGGCGTTGCCAGCCCTTCGGTCATTGCCCCTTTGGCCAGTCGGTTCTTCAGCACCGCCCCGCAGGGCAGACGCAGCGTATTGGCAAGCGTCATGCCGCGGATGCCTGCTGCCACGCCGCACGATATTTGGTCCGCAGGCTGACCTTATCAATCTTTTCCGTGCCAAGGCGTGGCAGGCTGTCTGCCTCAAACCAGATTTTGGCAGGCACTTTGAAGGCGGCAATGCGTTCTTTTAAGAAATCCGCCAGCTCGGCTTCACTCACGCTTGTGCCGGGATGGCAATAGACAACGGCACCGGGCAATTCCCCAAAGCGCTCATCAGGCAGGCCAAAAACACAGGCTTCGGCAATGGCGGGATGTTCATAAATTGCCGCTTCAACTTCCTGACAGCTGATATTTTCGCCGCCACGGATGATGATGTCTTTCTTGCGATCGACAATGAACAAATAGCCATCCGCGTCGAAATACCCAATATCGCCTGTGCGGAAATAGCCGTCAGATGTCATGCACTCCGCTGTTGCATCTGGGCGATTCCAATAGCCTGAGAACAGGGCAACAGAGCGAATGGAAACTTCCCCCCGCTCGCCCTGCGGCACGGGTTTGCCGGCATCATCGAGGATCGCCATATCCACCAATGGTTTGGACGGCAGGCCGGTGGAGTTGGGCTTTTCCAAATAGTTGGTTGAAAAATTGCCAGCCCCAATGCCGTTGGTTTCGGTCAGGCCATAGCCCAAAGCAGGCGGCGCAGTTGGAAATTCATCGGCAATGCGCTTCACATGCTCCACTGGGCGCGGTGCGCCGCCACCTGCCAAGCCTTGCAGCGTCGACAAATCATATTTGTGCCGATCCGGGTGCGTCATCAGCTCAAAGCTCATCAACGGCACGCCCGTGAAATTGGTGATCTTTTCCTTTTCAATCAGGCGCATCGCATCAACGACATTCCATTTGGGCATCATCACAATCTTGCGGCCAATGGCAAAGCTGACCAGCATGACAGGCACTTCGCCCGTGACGTGGAACAAGGGCACAGTCAGCAGCGTGGCGTGTTGCGGCCGATTTTCAGAAACAGTCCCGTCTTCGGTTGCCAATTGCAGCATCATCAGCGCTTGGACGATATAGTTGAACGTGCCCTGCACCACCGCGCGATGGGTGGAATAGGCGCCCTTAGACTGCCCTGTTGAGCCAGAGGTGAAGAGGATGGTTGCCAAATCATCGCCCGTAATTTCAGGCAGCGCAACGGCATCCAACGCACTGGCATCGCCCAATATGGGGCTGAGCGTTGTGGCGATAGGCGCATGAATATCCAATGTCACAATCTTGGCGACGCCCGCATATCCAGCTTCTTTCAGGCGCTCTGCACGGGGGGCATCGGCAAAAACCAGGGTTGCCCCTACATCGTCAATCCCGGCTGCCAGCTCGCTGCCTTGCCACCAGCCATTGAGCAGCGTGGCACAGCCGCCTGCCATCAGAATGCC
Source organism: Sphingomonadaceae bacterium (assembly GCA_009920915.1). Lineage (GTDB taxonomy): Bacteria > Pseudomonadota > Alphaproteobacteria > Sphingomonadales > Sphingomonadaceae > Aquisediminimonas. The sequence goes on from RFZB01000031.1 coordinate 7,595, forward strand.
CATGTAAAGGATAATCCAGGACGGCGTATTGCGCATCGCAATACCCACCCGATCCCCTTTTTGGACGCCATGATGCGCGACCAGCGCGCGGGCCACGCGGTCCGCTAAGGCATAGGTTTCTTTGAAAGACAGGCGTTGATCGCCATCGACAATGAATTCGGTATCGCCATGCTGCGCGCAGAAATAGGCAAAATAATGCGACAGCGCTGGCGGAGCCGCAGCAACCATTGGCAAATCAACGCCATAGGCCTTGAAGCTAGTCAGCGCCATTGGCGCGCCGGGCGCGGTAAGCATCTCGGTGGCCTTTGCAATGCGCAGGTCCAATTCAGACGGCATGGCGAATCTCTCCCTTTGTCTTCTTGTCGTCCCCCTCTATGTAGGGACAAATCTTGAGGGGAAAAGAGTTGATCCTTGCAAGCCTTATTGACGTTACGTCTGCCGTGCGCTGGGAAAGTCTGGGCCTTGATCCTGTGGCGGTCGACCTCGGCTTTTTCAAAATCCGTTGGTACAGCCTGGCCTATATTTTCGGCATTTTGCTGGGCTGGTGGTATTTAGGAAAATTATGTGCCCGGCCCGGATCTCCCATGGCGCAACGCCATGTGGATGACTTCGTCTTTTACGCCACCCTGGGCATTATTTTGGGGGGACGGTTGGGCTATGTCCTGTTTTACAGCCCAGACATGTTCGGCCAGCCATTAAGCGTCTTAAAGCTATGGGAAGGCGGTATGTCCTTCCATGGTGGGGTGATTGGCGTCGTATTGGGTACGCTCTGGTTTGCGTGGCGTGAAAAGCTCAGTTGGTTGCGCATCATGGATTATGTGGTGGTCGTCTATCCAATTGGCCATTTCCTTGGCCGCCTTGCCAATTTTGTGAATGGGGAATTGTGGGGCCGCGAAACCACAGTGCCATGGGGCATGATCTTTCCGGGCGGGGGCGAAGTCGTGCGCCATCCCAGCCAGCTCTATCAGGCTGGGCTCGAAGGCCTGTTGCTTGGCATCATTCTCTCGCTGCTCTTCTGGAGGACCGACGCGCGCTATAAGCCGGGCTATCTTGCTGGGCATTTCGTCCTGTGGATGGGCGTCTTCCGCGTGGTCGCAGAAACAGTGCGGGAGCCGGATGTAGGCGTCTATGGCTTGTTTGGCATGACGATGGGGCAGACTTTGTGTGTGCCCATGATTTTGCTTGGCCTTTATCTTATCTTTTCGGCCAAGGGTCGTCGCCAGCGGGTGGAAAGCAGTGCCGGACACAGCCCCAGCGCCTGAGCCAACAGCCACGGATCCGCTGCTGCCCGAACGGCTTGCCCGCGCCATTACGCTGGGCGGGCCGATCCCCGTTGCGCAGTTTATGGCGGCCGCCAATGCCCATTATTATGGCACGCGCGATCCATTGGGGGTGGCGGGCGATTTTATTACCGCGCCTGAAATCAGCCAAGTATTTGGTGAGCTTATTGGCCTGTGGCTGGCAGACCTTTGGGACCGCGCGGGGCGACCAAAAGCGCATTATGTTGAGCTTGGCCCGGGGCGGGGCACATTGGCAAAAGATGCGTTGCGCGCCATGGCCAAGGCGGGGCTCGGCCCTGATGTGCATTTTGTTGAAACCAGCTCTGCCCTGCGGACAGCCCAAGCAAAGGCCGTGCCCAATGCCATCTGGCATGAGAATGTCACCACGCTGCCCGATGATGCGCCGCTGCTGATTGTTGCCAATGAATTTTTTGACGCTCTGCCTGTCTATCAACTCGTCCGCCGGGCGGGTGCGTGGCACGAGCGTCTGGTGGCCTGTCAGGACACGATTTTTCTGCCAATTGCGGGCAAGCCTGTGCCGGATGAGATTGTGCCTGCGGCACTGCGCGATGCCCCTGCGGGCAGCATCATTGAAAGTTCGCCCGCCTCCGTTGCCATTGTCCGTGCTTTGGCAAAGCGTTTGGCGGCCCAAGGTGGCGCTGCATTGATTGTGGATTATGGCTATGAAGGCCCGGCCTTGGGGGAAACGCTGCAGGCCATAAAAGCGCATGGCTTTGCCAATCCTTTTGACGCGCCGGGCGACCAAGATCTGACAGCCCATGTCGATTTTGCGACTTTGGCAGGCATGGCGGAAATGAGTGGCGCTCAGGTCTATGGCCCCGTCGCGCAGGGGGATTTTTTGGGCCTGCTGGGCATTGCAGAGCGGACAACAGCCTTGGCCCGTGCGCACCCCGACCGCGGGCCAGATCTGGCCGAGGCGCATCGGCGGCTAACGCATCCAACTGAAATGGGCGCGCTGTTCAAGGCACTGGCGCTACTTGGCACAGGCTGGCCCCAGCCGGCCGCCTTGGGCTAGAGGCCAGCGGATGAGCAAAATTGATGTGTTTCAGGCCAAGGGCTTATCGGGCGTACCCCATGGCTTTTTGGGGCGCCGCGGCGGCGTCTCAACGGGCATTCACTCCGGCCTAAATGTTGGCGTTGGGTCAGAAGATGATCCGGAAGCGGTTGCCGAAAACCGGCGGCGCGCGGCAGAGGCAGTCTTGCCGGGGGCAGAGCTTGCGACGGTTTTTCAGGTGCATAGTGCCGATGTGGTGACCGTTGATCGCGCCGTGCCGCTGGACCAGCGTCCAGCTGCCGATGCGCTTGTCACCAAGACGCCGGGGCTGTTGCTGGGCATTTTAACGGCAGATTGCGCGCCCGTGCTCTTTGCTGATTTGGACGCCGGTGTGATTGGCGCGGCCCATGCGGGGTGGAAAGGCGCGCTTGGCGGCGTGACCGATCATACAATTGAGGCCATGTGCGCTCTGGGCGCAGACCGGCGCCGCATTCGCGCCGCGATTGGCCCATGCATTGCGCGTGCCTCTTATGAGGTGGATGAAGGCTTTGCCCAGCGCTTTGAAACGGATGACCCTGCCAATGAGCGTTTCTTCTCGCCGGGGCGGGCAGGGCATTATCAGTTTGATCTGGAAGGCTATGTCACCCAGCGGCTGGCAGCGGCGGGCCTTGCCACGGTGACGGCCTTGGGGCTGGATACTTATGCAGATGCTGCAGGCTTTTACAGTTTTCGCCGCGCCACCCATCAAGGCGAGCCAGGCTATGGCCGGCAGATTTCGTTGATCGGCTTGCCCATTTCGGGCTGACGGCCTAGCACCGCTGCCAAAGAGACAAGGGGGCAGATGTGGATCGCGCACAGAAATGGGGCTTACTCGCTGGGCTGATCCTGTTTGCGGCCATGCTCGCCTTGGCGCCGCCTGCGGGTATGTCAGTTTTGGCGTGGCGCACCTCGGCCTTGGTTGTGCTGATGGCCATTCTCTGGATGACCGAGGCTCTGCCGCTGACTGTCACCGCGCTTTTGCCCTTTGTTGCCTTGCCTTTCATGGGCGTTATGCCCGCGGACAAGGTGGCGGCAGCCTATTATTCGCCCATTCTCTTCCTTGTGTTGGGCGGGGCCTTTATCGCGCTGGCAATTGAGCGCACGGGCCTGCATCGTCGGTTTGCGCTGGCCATTTTGGCGCGTGGGGGGCGGTCTGCGGGTGGCCTGTTAATGGCCTTCATGCTGGCGACGGCGCTGATTTCAATGATTGTGTCGAACACGGCAACGGCGCTGATCATGATGCCGATTGCGGTTGCTGTGCTGCGCGCCAATCGCACGCCAGAGGGTGAGACAAATGGCTTGGCCGGCGCGCTGCCCATGGGCATTGCCTTTGCTGCCTCTATTGGCGGCCTTGGCACGCTGGTTGGCTCTCCGACCAATGCAATTGCGGCCGGGCTGATTGAAAGGAGCACCGGCTTTCACATCAGCTTTGTCACTTGGTCGCTTTATGGCCTGCCGCTGGTCGCTGTGGCGTTGCCGATTTGTTGGTTTATTTTGATGCGCGTGCAGCATGTGGCCCAAGGCAGTTTTGATACCACGGCCACCCATGCCAGCATTGGTGATGTTGGCGCTTGGACAACTGCCGAAAAACGGCTGGTGCCGTTGATCATCGCTGTGGTCTTGGGGTGGGTATTGCTGCCCCTGCTGGCGGAACGGCTGCCCGATGGCATGGTGGAAGATGGCACGATCGCCATTTTGATCGCATTGCTGTTGTTCATTGTGCCTGATGGCACGGGCCGGCCCATTTTGGTCTGGAAAGAGGCAGATCGTGCGCCTTGGGGCGTCATCATGATGTTTGGCGGCGGGCTTGCCTTGGCCGCTGGGATTAGCGCGTCGGGCCTTGCCCTGTGGCTGGGGGATGCGCTGCGCCCCTTGGCCAGCGTTAACCCCATTCTGATTGCGCTGGTGCTGGTGGCAATTGTGATCATTGTCACAGAATTTGCGTCCAATGTTGCCACCGCCTCGGGCATTATTCCCGTTGTGGGCGGGCTGATTGCGGCAACCGGGGCGGACCCGGCCTTGCTGGCCGTCAGTGCCGCCATGGCCTCTAGCTGGGGGTTCATGCTGCCATCTGGCACGGGGCCAAATGCCATTGCGTGGGCAACAGGCCATATTGCCTTGCCACGTATGCTAACGGCGGGCGTCTTGCTTGATCTTGCGGGCATTCCGCTGATTGTGGGTGTTTTATGGGCTGTGGGGACAGTTTTGGCCTAAGCCCAGTCAAGAATTGCCCAGCCATTTTTCGCAGCCAGCGCCCGCAACGGCGCATGGGCATTGGTTGCAAAGCCTTCATCCGCCCAGATTAGGCAGGGCGCATCTGACACATGGTCGGAAAAGAAGCGAATATGGCTTTGCGCACGGTCTAGCCCTTTTTGTGCCATCCAGCTTTGCACCATCCGCAGCTTGGCCGCGCCATAGCAGTTTTCGCCATTAATCCGGGGGGAAACCACGTCCTCCAGCTTGGTGGTCTGGGTGGCGATGACGTCTTTCACGCCCAGCAAATTGGCAATTTCCCGCACGTAAAAGGCATAGGATGCGGTCGCCAGCACCACCCGGCGGCCTTGGGCTCGTTCTTGCTCAATTCGCGCTAGGGCCTCTGCAAGGCTGTTGCGGGCCAGCGTAAATCCGGCAAAGCCACGGGCAATGCGCGTCAGTTGATCAGCAGGAATGCGCCGCCCCAGCATGAGCGCGAGGTTAAGCTCCTTCAACTGGCCCCGGCTGATCAATCGTAAGGCAAAGCCAAGGCTTGTGATCAGCATCAGCGGCACAAAGATTACGCGCCAAGGCCGATGCCGCGGCACGGCATAGGCCAAGAACGGCCCAAAGGTGGCCGCCCGTGTAATCGTTTTATCCATATCAAAGATAGAAAGCTGCTGCATGAGCGGGCCTTTGGACCAATCCGGCTTGCCGATCCAGCAGTTATGCAGCACTGTACCCAAAGATGACGGATATGGCGGACTTTATCATCGAACAGACCGGGCCAGAGGCGCAGCTGCGCTTTACTGGACGGCTCACCTTGTCCGGCCTTGGGGTGCTGCCTGATCGGCTCGATGCGCTCCATGCGCCTGTCCATGAAGTGAATCTGTCGGGCGTCGAGCGCATGGATACGGTGGGGGCGTGGATCATCCAGCGCTTTGTTGAGCGCACCGGTGCCAAGGTTGTGGGGGCCAGTGAAGATGCTGTCCGCCTTATGTCTTTGGTCCATGCGACCGAACGGGACGTGCGCGTCCGGCCCGAGCCTGCGCCTGCCGTTGTCCGTGTGGTCAGTGAAATTGGCGAGGCCACACTGCTGGCGTGGCAGACATTGCTGGGCCTTATTGCCTTTTTTGGCAGCGTGCTCATCGCCACATGGGATCTGATCCGCAGCCCTCGCCGCATTCGGATAGATGCGGTGGTCCACCGATTTGAATTGGTGGGCGTGAAAGCGCTTGGCATTATTGGATTGATGAGCTTTCTCATCGGCATTGTTATTGCGCAACAAGGCGCCGTGCAGCTGGAACAATTTGGGGCTGAGGTGCTGACCGTCAACTTAATTGGCCGCATCACCACGCGGGAATTGGGCGTGTTGATGACCGCCATCATGGTTGCAGGCCGGTCAGGCTCGGCCTTTGCGGCGCAAATTGGCACCATGAAGCTAACCGAAGAAATTGACGCGATGCGCACCATCGGCGTGTCGCCCATTGAGGCCTTGGTGCTGCCGCGTATGCTCGCGGCAATCATCATGATGCCCCTGCTGGGCTTTTACGCAACGCTGATTTCCATCATTGGGGGCGGCATTTTCTGCTGGGTGTCGTTGGAAATTCCACCGATTACCTTTGTCCAACGGTTGCAAGAAGTGATCCCCATTACTGACTTGTGGGTGGGGCTTTTAAAGGCGCCCGTCTTTGGCGCCATCATTGCGATGACGGGCTGTTTTCAGGGGATGCAAGTGTCGGGCAATGCCGAGGAAGTCGGCCTGAAAACAACGGCGGCTGTTGTGCAGGCGATTTTCTTGGTGATTGTGCTGGATGCCTTTTTTGCCGTGTTCTTCACGCAGATTGGGTGGATCTGATGGATCTCAATAACCCCATTGCCATCCGGATTCGTGGCATCACCAACGCCTTTGGCGATCAAGTGGTGCACCAAGAGCTTGATCTGGATGTGCGCAATGGTGAAATTTTGGGCGTGGTTGGCGGATCGGGCACGGGCAAATCGGTGCTGATGCGCACGATCATTGGCTTGCAGCAGCCCAGTGCGGGTGAAATTGAAATTTTTGGCGACCCCATGATTGGGGGTGATCCTGAACAGCAGCTTGATCTGCGCCGGCGCTGGGGCGTGATGTTTCAAGGGGGGGCGTTGTTTTCCACGCTGACAGTGGCGGAGAATATCCAAGTTCCCTTGCGTGAATTTTACCCCCAGCTGGGCCAGACGCTGTTGGATGAAATTGCAGCCTATAAAGTCATCATGGCAGGGCTGCCGGCCAATGCAGGCCCCAAATATCCGTCTGAATTGTCAGGCGGTATGAAGAAGCGGGCGGGCCTAGCGCGGGCGCTGGCGCTGGACCCGCAGCTTTTGTTTTTGGATGAGCCAACGGCTGGGCTTGACCCCATTGCCGCTGCGGCGTTTGATACGCTGACACGCAATCTTTCACGCACCTTAGGGCTTACTGTTTTCCTCATCACGCATGATCTGGATACGCTTCATGCCGTGTGTGATCGTGTGGCCGTTCTGGCGGATCATAAGGTTGTGGCAGTGGGCACGATCTCGGAACTTTTGGCCTCGGACCATCCATGGATTCAGGCCTATTTTAATGGTCCGCGCGGGCGGGCGGCATCAGCGGCAGTTGCGTCACAGCCGGTCAGGAAGGCATAAGGCGTTATGGAAACCCGGTCTAATCAGCTTCTTGTTGGCACTGTGGTGCTCGCCTTGCTGGCCGCTCTGCTTGGCTTTGCCATTTGGATTGCGGGCATGTCGCGCGGCAACACCAAGGAATATGATATTTTCTTCCGCCAATCCGTTGAAGGCTTGGCCAAAGGGTCCAGCGTCACCTTTGCTGGCGTCCCATCTGGCCAAGTCCGGGATATTGAGCTGTGGCAGCCCAACCCAGAATTTGTCCGCGTGCGGATTGCCGTGGATGAAGAATTGCCCGTGCTGATTGGCACCACGGCCTCCATTCAGGGGGTTGGCTTTACGGGCGTGTCGCAAATTCAACTGACTGGCGCCGTCAAAGGCGCACCGCCCATTGCAGAATTGGGGCCCGCAGGTGCGCCCACAATTCCCGCCAAATCCGCAGGCCTAGGTGCGCTCCTCAACAATGCGCCGCAATTGGTTGAGCGGCTGTCCACACTGACTGAGCGGTTGAGTGAGCTGATGTCAGATGAAAACCAAAAGTCGATCACGCATATTCTGAAGAATGTCGATAAAGTCTCGGGCCATTTGGCGCGCAGTGGGCCTGAGTTAGAGGCCAGCATTTCAGAAGCGCGGATCACCATTCGTGAAGCAGGGGTCGCGGCCCAGCAAATTGCCCAAATTGCGGGCACAACTAACCAGATATTGACGGAAGATGGCCGCCCCTTGGTGCAAGACTTGCGCCGCACCGTCAATTCAGCGGAACGGAGCATGGCGGCTCTGGATGCGGCCTTGGCAGAGGCCAAGCCGGGTCTGCACACATTTTCCACGCAAACACTTCCCGAAATGGGCCAGCTGGTGCGTGATTTGCGAGCGATGTCTGAATCGCTCAATTCAGTTGCCAGCAAGATTGACCAGCAAGGTGCTGGCGCCTTGATTGGGGGACCCAAATTGCCCGATTATAAGGGCGGAAAGGCAGGCCAATAATGCGCGCTTTGTTTCTTGCCAGTGCAGCCTTTGCGCTTAGTGGATGCACCTTGGGGCTGACGGCCAAGGCGCCTGCCTTTTTGATGACGCTGACGCCTGATCAACGCCCGGTCGCCAGCGATGGCGGCGCCGTAGAGACAGGGGCCGTGCTGACGGTCATGACGCCGCTTGTGCCCCAAGCCATTGCCACAACACGCCTGCCTGTTGCCCAAGGCCAGACGGCGCTGGCTTATGTGAAAGATGCGGTTTGGGTCGAGCCGCCGGCCCGGCTGTTCCAGCGCCTATTGGCCGAAACTATTCGTGCGCGCAGTGGCCGGGTTGTGCTCGACCCGCGTCAATTCAGCATGGACCCCGGGGCGACTTTGTCAGGCCATTTATTGCGTTTTGACGTGGATGAACGCGGCGCGACTGCTGTTGTGATTTATGAAGCCACGCTGTCAGGAGAAGCCAATCAGCCAGTGCGCACGCGCCGCTTTGAAGCGCGCATGGCCATGGGCCAGATTGATGCGGCAAATGCCAGCCAAGCCTTGAACCGCGCGGCGAACCAAGTGGCGGCAGACGCGGCGGATTGGGTGAAGCGCTAAGGCGCTGGAGCATAAGCAAAAAAAGGGCGGGAGGGGTGTTGTGCCTCTCCCGCCTTTTTTGTGGGTGCATCGCGTGCCTTAGCGGCTGGCGATCTTCTTACCCTTGGTCTCCAGCGCCTTATCTTCATTGGCGCGACGGATCACAAATTGGCGGATATTTTCAATCTGCGCCGCATTATACTGATCCTTCCAAGCGACCATGCCGTTCGCGCTTAACAAACCATCATGGACAATTTGTTGCCATAGCTTCGCATTGCCGAGCGCTGCGGAATGGCGCAGGTCGGGGTTGAGGCCGCCGGCAATGGCGGAATCGCCATGGCAGACACTGCAGCTATTTTGATAGGGGCTGGCCCCAGCATCGGCCTTTGCCGCATTGCTGGCGACAAAGGGCGGCGGATCCAGCACGCGCTGTGCATCCGGCGGCGGCGGTGGCAATTGCCCCTTGCTGCCGAGCTTAAAGACCAGCAGGCGGCTGATGTTACGTACCGAGCCAGACTTGCCTGCCAAAATGCCAGCAGACACATCCAGCACGCCGCCCCAGCCGACCAGAATGGCCACATATTGCTGGCCTTTCACGGCATAGGTCATGGGGGCTGCAATCACGCCTGTTTGCGTTGCAAAGCTCCATAATTGCTTGCCGCTATCCGCTGTATAGGCCCGGAATTCGCCTCCAGCCGTGCCTTGGAAAACAAGGTTGCCAGCCGTTGCCAGCGTGCCGCCATTTGACGGGCCACGATGTTCCACCGTCCAGCGGGCTTTGCCCGCCACAGGGTCCCACGCCACCAGAGCGCCCGTTGTGCCCGCAGCGGCGGCTGCCCGCACCACAGGGTCCGCCGGCATACCCAATTTGCCCTGATCCAGACCGAGCTGGAACCCAACTTTACCCGGCTTCCAATCCTTTGGGGCCGCGAAATAGGGCTGTGCCACTTCGTTGGTGGGAATATATACAAGCCCCGTTTTCGGGCTGTAAGACATGGGTTGCCAGCTATGTGCGCCAATGGCCCCTGGCAGGCCAATAAAGGGCTTACCCGTCAGCTCATAGCGTGCTTCGGGGTTGATGTTCGGCTTGCCCGTCACGGGGTCTAGGCCAGAGGCCCATGTGATTGTTTTGGCAAAAGGCTTGCCCGACAGGAATTTGCCAGTCTTGGCATCGAGCACATAGAAAAAGCCGTTCTTGGGCGCGTGCATCACAACGCGTGTTGGCTTGCCATTAATGGGCAAATCGGTCGCAATGATCTGCTGAGTGGAATCATAATCCCAACGATCTTCGGGTGTCTGCTGGAAATGCCAGACATATTCCCCGGTATCGGGCTTAATCGCTACGATAGAGGCGGTATAGAGGCTGTCTCCGGCCTTGCCGCCACGGGCATTGGGGTTCCAAGGTTCGGCATTGGCGGTGCCAAAATACACAAGGTCAGTCTTGGGATCATAGGTGATGGAATCCCACACCGTCCCGCCACCGCCATTTTTCCAAGCGCCTGGGGCCCAAGTTTTGGCCGCAGCTTCTAAATGCTTGCCTTCAAAGGGTTTCGAGGGATCACCGGGGACAGTGTAAAAGCGCCAAGCCTCTTTGCCGCTTTCCGCGTCAAAAGCCGCCAAATAGCCCCGCACAATATATTCAGCACCCGCCGCGCCAATCAGCACCTTGCCCTTTACAATGCGGGGCGCGCCTGTGATCGACATTGGGCTGCCTTTGGGAATGGTCAGCTTGTCCCACAGCACCTTGCCAGTATCGGCATTGAGCGCGACCAAGCGGCCATCCAGCGTCGCCACATAGACCCGGCCTTTATACACAGCGACACCGCGATTGACGGCATCACAGCACACATCCACCAGTTTCGACCGCGGCACTTGCGGATCATATTCCCACAGTTTTTTGCCAGTTGCCGCGTCAAAGGCTTTCACCATTGACCATGCGGTAGAGACATACATCACGCCATCCACCACAATGGGCGTTGCTTCTTGCCCACGGGCTGTCTCTAGGTCTGAAAACCAGTCCAGCCCCAATTGGCTGACATTTTGGTCACTCACCTGCGTCAGCGGGGAAAAGCGCTGCTCATCCATGGTCCGGCCATAAGACAGCCAGTCGGCACCATCCGGGCTGCCCGCCACCAGACGGGCATCATCGACTTGCGCGCTATTGCCGCCCTTGGGTGCACAACTCACCACCATTAGAGTCGCAAGTGCAACTGCACTGCCCAGCAAAAAGGAACGTGATTTCATCTGAGAATTTACCCCTCACATCAGCGCCTTATGATCGGCGCGCATCCTTCACCCATGGAGCCATTTTTGACTCTCTCGCTGTACTTGCCAGCGAACGCACGGGGATGCGAGGGAAAAAATACGGGGCAGCCCATTTCCGGACTGCCCGTTTGGGTGTGATTGATGTGGCTTACAAATCAACGCCTGCAGCAATGGCCTCTAGTTTGCGAAGCCGCTCTTTCAGGTCTGCCAGCTCAATGCGGTTGGCCGCATGGGGCGTGCCTTCGTCCATATGGCCTGTCGCCATGCGCAGGGCGTCAATTTCGGCGCGCTTCAGCTCAATCCATTTGCCAAAGGCCACAAGTCCAATGACTGAGGTAAAGGCAATCCCGGCCAAGCTGGTCAGCGCGTAGATAAGCGTGGACATATCACTCATCGCAAATCTCCTAATGGCGGCTCAACGAAGCTTATCAATTTCCCGGTCCAGCGCGGCCGCGCTGTGGGTGTCCGTTGCCAGTCGCTCCAAAACGGCAATCCGGTCTTTCAGATCATTAATCTCAGACCGTAATTGCTTATTCTCAATCTGGTCGGCCATGTTGGCCTGATAGCGCTTGCCAAATTTGCCGTTGGTCTTGCCGCGGATGATGCTGCCCAGCGTTACGATGGCCACAATCATCACAACCATTTCAAAGGGGTTCATAGTCTCTCTCCCTGTTTGGGCCTTAGTTGCTCTTGCCGCGCAGCTGCTCAATGTCGCGCGTGAGCGCATGGTTTTCATCAATCACAATGCGCTCCACATTGGCCAGCCTGTCTTTCATGGCGCTGATTTCGGCGCGCAATTGGGCATTTTCTTGGCTCAACAGCTTGATGCGTTCGACACTTTCCTGATCGGTCTTGGGGTAAATGGCTTTGCCCCAGCTATTCTCAAGCGGATAGCCATTTTTGATCCGGAGCCAGGTTGTAAAGATCCAGCCGATGACACCCAACAGCCCAATGGACACGCCCATTAGGGCAATGGCAGGCACATAAGGGGCCAGTTCTGTCTCAATCATTTGTGCCTCCTTATTTCAAACGTTCAATTTCGGCGGTCAAACGCGATGGGGCATCGGTTGCGATCCGTTCTAATACCGCTACGCGCTCTTCGAGCCGAGTTATCTGGCCAGCAAGGCGGTCATTTTCCGATGAAAGCAGAGCAATTTTTCGGTTTGCCGCCATATCTGACTTGCCAACCGTGCCGCCCCATTCTCCCTCAAGAGGATAACCATGGCGGGCGCGGATCCAAGTTGTAATGATCCAGCCGAATGTGCTGATGGCAACAAGAGCAACGATGAATGTTGACAGACTAAATGACATGGCAAATGGCTCCTTAGGCCTTTAGAGCTATTTCAGATTGTCGATTTCATCGGCAAGGCGGCTGTTGCGCGCAGTGTAGTGCGCTTCGGCATCCGCAAGGCGGCGATCAATATCACGCAGCTTAGACCGCACATCACGCGTGGTGCGCGCGGGCGATTGCCGAACACCCTGCCAGAATTTTGCGGCTTCCTTGTCTTCATACAGGCCATTGGGCTTGTCATCGGCAATCCAGGCCGTGGCCCAATAGGCAATGAGCGTCCAAGGAAAGCCGCCCAGCAGGGTCAAGATGACCGTGCCAACGCGCACCCAAGTGACGTCAACGCCTGTGTAATCGGCAATGCCTGAGCAGACGCCCAGCCATTTGCGGTTCTGTTTATCCAGATAGAATTTGGTGCGGCTTGCAGCCATGGTTCTTACTCCGTCTTGGCGGGGAATTGAGCGCTTAAGCGCCCTTTTTCCAATTGGGGTCGTCGGCAGCGATGATCCGTTCGATGGTGGTCATCCGGTCTTCAAGGCGCCGAGCGATATCGTGCAGCTCGTCGAGAAGGTTTTCGTCTTCGCGGGTCAGTGTCGCCGCTGTCTTCCATTTGGTCATATAATGGAGGATCAGCCAGGGCAGACCAATGAATATGGTCGGGATAACGACGATGGGGACAAGTACCTCTTCCATCGGGTCAGCCTTTCTTGACTGCAGCCTTTAAGGCTTCCAGTTCCGCTTCCACCTTTTCGGAGGTGCGAAGTTCAGCAATTTCTTCTTCAAGGCTCTTGGGTTGCGCACCCAAGCCCAGCGCATCGGCCCGGCCCTCAGCCAGATCCACGCGGCGTTCCAGCGTATCAAAGCGGGCAAAGGCTTCATCCACTTTGGTGCCGGCATAGGCCTCGCGCACCCGGATGCGGTTGTTTGCTGCTTCCAGCCGCGTCACCACGCTGTTTTGGCGGGTGCGCGCCTCGCGCAGCTTGGCCTGCAGCTTGGCAATATCTTCCTCATTGGCTTTCAAAGCATCGTCCAACACGGCAATTTCCGCCTGTAATTGTTCAGCCATATCAACAGCCTTTTGGCGTTCGACTAAGGCTGCCTTGGCCAGATCTTCTCTGTCTTTCGACAATGCCAGCTCGGCCTTTTCACGCCAATTTTCTTGGAGTGTTTCCAGCTTGGCGATGTGGCGGCGCAGTTCCTTTTGATCGGCAATGGTGCGCGCGGCCGAGGCGCGAACCTCAATCAGCGTTTCTTCCATTTCCATAATGATCATGCGGATCATTTTTGCTGGGTCTTCGGCCTTATCCAGCAGGTCAGTCACATTGGCAGCAATGATGTCGCGGGTGCGGGAAAAAATACCCATGATGGAAACTCCTTGGTGTGACGGGGGTCACGGTCTTGAGGGGGCCGGGGAGG
>RFZB01000301.1 GCA_009920915.1 Sphingomonadaceae bacterium
GATCAAGTTCTACCAGGACCTCCAGAAGCGCTACCCGATCGTCTCGATCGAGGACGGCTTCTCCGAGGCCGACTGGACCGGCTGGAAGAAGGCCACCGACGCCATGGGCGCCAACACCCAGCTCGTCGGCGACGACCTCTTCGTCACCAACACCGAGTTCCTCTCCCGCGGCATCAAGACCAAGACCGCCAACTCGATCCTCGTGAAGGTGAACCAGATCGGTTCCCTCACCGAGACCTTCGACGCGGTGTCCATGGCCCAGCGCGCCGGCTACTCCGCGGCCTCAACGCCGGCCAGATCAAGACCGGCTCCCTCTGCCGCTCCGACCGCGTCGCCAAGTACAACCAGCTCCTCCGCATCGAGCAGGAACTCGGCAACCGCGCCATCTACGCCGGCAACACCTGCACCTGGGGCCAGTAAGCCCTGGTCGCAGTCAAAGCGAAGGGCCGCCCGTCGGGCGGCCCTTTTTGTTGTCCGTGTCGGCGGAGTGCGCCCGTCTGCCTTGGTTGATCGTCGGCTGGGGTCGTTGACATGAGACATGCTCAAGACTAACTTGTTTATATTGAATCAAACTAACCGCCGCTGGTCTCGCTCCATTTAATACGTCTGCGTCAACAAGCCAGCCATTCATGAAAACTGCCGAAATAATCGTGGGCTTGGCGACTCTCTTGAGCGTTGTTTTAGCTTACGTTTTTCGAAGCAGTCAGCCGGCGTTGGTGGCGAAAATCGTCTTCGCCATCATTTGGGTAAACGCGGCGGGATTTTTCCTGAAGATCTTTCTTTTCGCCCTGACAAAGGAAGGCGGTGAGAGGGCGGTCCTTATTGTTGCGTCGGTTTTAGTCCCTACGCTGGTGGCGGCTTATTGGCACCGTTACTGGCAGAGGCGAAGGCCCGACAAAAAGCAGGTTGAATCAGGCTCGGATGGGCAGGCCTAAGCTTTACCGATCATGGCCGGGGCAGGCTGAGGGATGCCAATGAGGCGGTTAGCTCTCGTCGCGGTTACAGAGGGTAGCCGCTTCGCAGCCGTTCACCATGTCAGCTGTTTCCACTCTGCTATCTGACTTGCTTCGACTCGAGGCCGACGGAGTTCACCGCGACGATCTCATACTTCGCGCCGGGCTTGGCGCCTTTGTCGATGAAGCGCATCTGGCCCAGCGGCTGCGTGGGGG
>RFZB01000302.1 GCA_009920915.1 Sphingomonadaceae bacterium
GGGTCTAAGCGCGAGAAAGCCGCCCCGGACATTGTGATGATAGCCAGAGACTTCCATACCCCGGTCAAAGCGCTGCCACGTCGCCCCGCCATCGCCGCTGCTGTGATAGGAAATAATGTGCTCATGGTTGGTCACGCGCAGGCGCATGTGGCGACCATGGGGATTGGCGGGACGGCCTCTTTCTATCCCATATTGGTGCGTGACAAAGCGTGCCTCGTCAAAGCCTAAGCCGGCATAGAGTTTATCATCATAAAAGAGGATCAGCCCTGCCGTGCAGCCTACCCCCAGCTCAATATCGCATTCGAACTGATAAGATCGATCGCCTGCCGTCAGCAGCAATGGCGATCCGGACGACGGCGCAACGCCCCGCCCCCTTAAATGCAATGCCCCGTCAGCCATGCTAATCCGCGTCGCTTCATCCGGCAGGGGCTTGAAGAATGTCCATTTCGCGCCAAGCGCTAAGGGACCAGAAAAGTCATCCGAAAGCGCCATGCCATGGGGAACTGCCTCCCCGCCCTTTGGTTTGCGGATCGGCTGCGACAAATCGCCCCCCGTCATCTCAAACCAGCCATCGGCAGTCCATTCAATAGGGTCAAGCAGGCATTGCCGCCCCAGCGTCCAGAAGCTCGCCTCATACCCATGATAGAGCGACCACCAGCTGCCATCAGGTGCCTCGACCAACGACGCATGCCCGCGAGACCACCACGCCTCATGCGCAGATTTTGTGCGCACCAGCGGATTATGTGGATGATGTTCCCACGGGCCGTTAAGCGAACTCGATCGGGCCGCAATCACCATATGTCCGGTGGGGGGGCCAGCCGTGCCGCCGACAGCGGTCAGCATATAGTGATAACCGTTGTGAAAATAGATTTTTGGCCCTTCCGGAGAAAAGCCTTCAACATCCCAATGATCTGGGTAACGCCAAGGATCATAAACATGCTCGACGGCCCCTGCAACACGAAGGCCATCTTCCGACAAGCGAACACGATCTCCACCCGACAAAAACAGCCAGCGCGTGCCATCTTCGGCAACGGCATGGCACGGGTCGATATGGTTGGGCAGGCCCAGAGCGATTGGATCGCTCCAAGGACCATCAATGTCCTCGGCCCAAACCACAAAAATGTCATTCGGGTTCATGCGC
>RFZB01000303.1 GCA_009920915.1 Sphingomonadaceae bacterium
TGCCGGCAAGAAAGTAGCAGTGGTAACTGCCAAAGACAAATTACGCGGACTGCTAGGCCACCAAATGCGCGGAATCTGCTTCTCAGCCGAAAAGGCGGACAAGGCAACGATGGCTGACAATGCAATCGAGAATGTATTAGAAAAAATCGGACGGCCGCTGCCCAGTGTTTACAGCGCCGATCTGTCCGAGTTCGTGTTTGCCGCTGGCGTGTGGCTAACGGCCCACGAAAAACCGGACCTGATGTACTTGTCCACCACCGATTACATCCAGCATAAGTTTGCGCCTGGCACCGAGGGCGCCAACGCGTTCTACGCCATGATGGACGGCTATTTGCAGCAATTGGACACCATGGGCTGCATCATCGCGCTGACTGCCGATCATGGCATGAACGCCAAAACCCAAATGGATGGCAGCCCTGATGTGCTGTACTTGCAAGACACCTTAGATGCATGGCTGGGTACAGCCCAGGCGCGCGTTATCCTGCCGATTACCGACCCCTATGTTGTGCACCATGGCGCGCTAGGCTCGTATGCGACGGTTTATTTGCCCCCCGCAAGCGATTGCGCGCAATTGGCAACACGGCTGAGCGCGGTGCGCGGCATCGAAGTGGTGCTAACGCGCGAACAAGCGGCGCAGCAATTTGAATTACCCGCCGACCGGATCGGCGATCTGGTTGTAGTCTCCGAACGATTTACCGTACTGGGAACCTCCCATTCGCGCCATGACCTTTCAGGGCTAGATGCACCACTGCGCTCGCATGGAGGCATCAGCGAGCAGCGGGTCCCCTTGATTTTGAACCGCCCCATACCCGGCCTGGATCGCAGCCGGCGTTGGCGCAACTTCGACGCTCTCGAACTGGCCCTGAATTTGGCCGCCTGAACCCGGAAAGTGCTATGACCGATATTGCAGACTTCATCCGCGAAAACGAACTTGACGCCATGCGCGTGGGCGGGCAAAACGTAGGCGCCGGGCGCGAACGACATATTGCCGTATTCAACCCCTATACCCAAGAGCGCCTAGGCCAGGTGCCCAAGGCTACCTTGGAAGAAGTGCGCCATGCCTACGCGTGGGCGCATGGCTACCAAAGCCGCCTAACCCGCTACGACCGCGCTGCCATCCTTAACACCACAGCTGCCCTGG
>RFZB01000304.1 GCA_009920915.1 Sphingomonadaceae bacterium
TGCGGCGTCTAAGCCCATCGCTGATCGAGGCCTCCATGGATCTGGGGGCCAACGCGTTCCAAACTTTTTTCTATGTCGTATTGCCTCAGCTGGGCTCTGCTTTGCTGGCCGGAGCATTACTCGCTTTCGCGTTAAGTTTCGACGAAGTGATTGTCACCACCTTCACGGCGGGACAGCAAACAACCTTGCCGATCTGGATGTTGCAGGAGTTGATACGGCCACGGCAGCGACCCGTGACCAATGTTGTTGCAGTCTTCATCATTGGCCTGACATTTGTACCGATTATTGCCGCCTACTGGCTCACCCAGGCAGGCGACGACAACGCCCGAAGATAACGCTGACACAAGGAGATAAACCCATGGGACATCCTGCTGAAAATCCAACTAGTTTTCCTACTGCGCTGTTGATTGACAATCATGCAGAGCCAGGCGAGGGAGCGATCGAAGTCGTCATAAATCCCGCGACAGGCGCGGCGCTGTGTAACGTGCCGGAAGCATCGCCCGAGCAAGTGTCGCGTGCAGTGGCTGCCGCTGAGCGCGCGTTTGCAAGCTGGTCTCAAACCACGCCAGGCGAGCGTTCTGGTTTGCTTCTCGCGCTTGCATCCGCCATCGAGAACCATGCCGAAACCTTCGCACGTCTGGAGTCGCTCAATTGCGGTAAACCTTACGATAGGGCTCTGAACGATGAGATTCCTGCGATCGTTGATTGCTTTCGCTACTTTGCGGGCGCTGCGCGCTGCATGAGCGGCACTGCAGCAGGCGAGTATCTGGCTGGCCATACCAGCATGATCCGACGCGATCCGGTGGGCGTCGTGGGTTCCATCGCGCCATGGAATTACCCGATGCTGATGGCCGCCAATCGTGATGAACGGGCCGACCGCGCCTGGGATCCGCCAGCGGCATGGTGGCCTGATTATCCAGGGGTGATTGGCGGGCGTGATCGCAGCGCCGGGGGAAGCTGGATGGCCATGGGCCCCGGTGGGGTGGTGGCCGCAGCGCTGAACCGCCCCGGCAGCCTGGGACCGGCGCCGGGCAAGCGTTCGCGTGGGGAATTGCCCCTGATGGCGGCCCGCGCGGTCAATGCCATGACCGCGGCGGAGATCTTCAGTCGCCTGGATGCTGGCGCCTGGCGCCCCTTCAA
>RFZB01000305.1 GCA_009920915.1 Sphingomonadaceae bacterium
GATAATGACGGCAATTCCTATGTGGACGATGTCTTCGGAATCAACGCCGTCACGAACTCCGGGGATCCGATGGATGATAATGGGCATGGCACCCGGGTGGCGGGCGTGATCGCCGCCGCTCCCAACAATGGCCGCTCGCATGTCGGCGTCGCTTGGAACGTCCGCCTGATGGCGTTGAAGGCCACGGATGCGCAGGGGAACCCGCGCAACAGCGCCATTGTGCAGTGCATTGACTATGCGATCAAGAATGGTGCCAAAATCTTGAACTGTAGCTTTGAGACCTCCCATGACCCGCAGCTTTTTCAGGCGTTTCAGCGGGCTCAGAAGAGTGGCTTGCTGGTGATCACCTCGGCGGGAAACTTCAGTTCCAACATCGACAATCCACAGTTGGCGGTGTTCCCCGCTGGCTATGCCGGGTTTACTTTCAATCTGGACAACATCCTGACGGTGGCTGCATTGGACCGTCGGGACGGCCTTGCTCGTTACTCCAATTTCGGAACCAACAATGTTCACCTAGGGGCACCCGGTGTGGAGATCGCTTCCACTTCCTATTTGGGCGACAACAGTTACGACACGGCAACTCTCGATCTCACGTTGCTGGATGGCACCAGCCTGGCGGCTGCCCATGTGGGCACGCAGGTGCCCTGCGAGTGGGTGGAAGCATCCCATCCGAGCTACACGCTCTACACGAGCGGAACCACCGGTCGTCCGAAGGGCGTGCAGCGGGACACCGGCGGCTACATGGTGAACCTGGCCGCCTCGATGAAGAACATCTTCATGTGCAACCCTGGGGAAACGTACTTCTCCACCAGCGACATCGGCTGGGTGGTGGGGCACAGCTACATCATCTATGGGCCGCTTCTGCATGGCATGGCCACCATCATGTATGAGGGCTTGCCCATTCGGCCGGATGCGGGCATCTGGTGGAGCCTTGTTGAGAAGTACAAGGTCACGGCGATGTTCAGTGCGCCCACGGCGGTGCGGGTGCTCAAGAAGCAGGATCCGGCCTATCTCAGCCGCTACGACCTGGGTTCCTTGCGGGCCCTGTTCTTGGCCGGCGAGCCCTTGGACGAACCCACGGCGCAGTGGATTGCGGACGCCCTCAAGCGCCCCATCATCGACAACTATTGGCAAACCGA
>RFZB01000306.1 GCA_009920915.1 Sphingomonadaceae bacterium
TGCCGGACGGACCGACGAGGCAAGTCAGCGTGCCGGCCGGCACCTCGAGGTCCGCGCCCGCCAGCACCTCGGCGGAACCGAAGCGACGGCGAAGACCGGTGACGGAGAGCGTGGGCACGCCTCACTTAGGAAGAACGGCGGGGCGGGCGCAAGGACGGGCGGCCAGCCGCGGCGTTTTGTGAATATTTCCCCGCCGCGAACCGTCGCCACGCTTGCTTCGGACGAGGTTTCGGGCAAGTTTCGTCCTCCCATGGCCCA
Source organism: Sphingomonadaceae bacterium (assembly GCA_009920915.1). GTDB lineage: Bacteria > Pseudomonadota > Alphaproteobacteria > Sphingomonadales > Sphingomonadaceae > Aquisediminimonas. Next base: position 259 of record RFZB01000306.1, read on the forward strand.
CGACGACGAAGACGAGGACGAGAAGACCCCGGAAGCCCCGAAGGAGGCGACCCCGAGCGCGATGCTCATCCAGAAGAAGTTCCTCGAACAGCGGAAGATCTTCCTCTGGGGCGCCGTGGACGACGCGTCCGCCAAGGACATCGTCGAGAAGCTCCTCTACCTCGAGACCACCGAGCCGGGTAAGGACATCTTCTTCTACATCAACACCCCGGGCGGCTCCATCACCGCCGGCATGGCCGTGTACGACACCATCCGCCTGATCACCTCGCCGGTGAAGGTCATCGTCACCGGCATGGCCGCGTCGATGGGCTCCATCCTCCTCCAGGCCCCCAAGCAGAAGGGCGGCCGCCTCGTCTTCCCGCACGCCCGGGTGATGATCCACCAGCCCCTGATCATGGGCCGCATCCAGGCCCCGGCCGTGGACATCCACATCCAGGCGCTGGAGATGGAACGCCTCCGCACCGAGCTCAACGAGATCCTGGCCAAGGCCTCCAAGCAGAAGCTGGAGAAGGTCATCAAGGATACCGACCGCGACTTCTACATGACCGCCGAAGAAGCCATCGAGTATGGCCTCGCCGACGCGATCGTGACGAAGCTCTGAGCCCCCGCGCGCGATGGGCATCGCCGACCGGTCCTACATGCGGGGGCGACGCCCCGCCGGACCGCGCCTCTCGGCGACGGTGTGGACGCTCGGCGTGCTGGTCGCCTTCTACATCCTCGGGCTGATCCAGACATCGGCTGGCGCGGACTTCCTCGGCTGGGCCATGCTGGGCGAAAACTCCCCGATGCTCTGGCAGTGGCTCACGCACGGCCTGCTGCACGATGGCTTCTGGCACCTGCTCGGCAATGGGCTCATCCTCTGGTGGACCGGCGACATCGTC
>RFZB01000307.1 GCA_009920915.1 Sphingomonadaceae bacterium
GTCAACTACGCCGCGCCCCTGTCCAATCCGGCGCAGGTGCTCGTCGGCGCCCCCGTCACGGGCATCGTCAACCTCTCCAACCTCAGCGCCCCCGGCAGCCTGCCGACCCCGACGCAGATCCAGGAGCTCACCCGCACCGTCACCTCGCTGAACCTCAGCCAGCCGGTCGGGGCCGTCCGGACGCAGCTGATCCTCAACCAGCAGGTCGCCGCGACCACCCAGATCAAGCTGCTCAGCAACGACTTCACGTCCACCGTCCTGTTCCCCGTGACCGACGTCACGATCGCCGACGTGGTGCCTCTCTTCATCAAGACCGGCGGCGGCACCCTCCAGTACGACGCGTTCAAGGACATCAACTATTTCGGCAACAATACCTTCACCAACAATTCCAACCTCCCGAACGACCTGCGCTCCCAGGGCGCGTTCTCGGGCATCGCGATCGTCAACCAGGGCTCGCTGGTGGTCAGCGGTTACCTCAACCATTGGGCCGAGTACGGGACCAACGCCCCCGCCGGCTTCACGTCGCGCATGGTCGGCGCCAAGGCCGTCATCGTCCAGGGCAACTCCACGCTCAGTTTCCAGAACACCCCGTACAACGTGGTCGCCCAAGGCCCGCAGCTCGGCGACAGCCAGTTGGGCAATCCCTCCGCGCCCCTGCTTTACCGCCTGAACTTCGTCCATAACCTCTACGCCGGCACCTTGCTCGACTTCGTGAACGGCAACGAGGGCACGGACGTCAACACGGTCCTGGACGTCGGCAAGGACGCCGACTACGCCCTGAACGCGCATTTCGACGCCGGCATGGTCGGCTCCATCGGCCGCATCGACGGCGCCGGTCGCCTCTACAAGTCGGGCACCGGTCAGCTGACCATCCTCAACAGCAGCCGACTCACGGGCGACGTGTTCATCGCCGGCGGCGACCTCGTCCTCAACGACCCCAACGGCCTCGCCCTCCGCCAGGCCGCCTCCGTCAACCTCATCGGCGGTTCGCCGACCGGGCAGACCACGCTTTCCGAATATAACTCCGCCCCCGACGCGGCCGGTGGCACCGAGTGGCGCCCGGGTTACCTCCCCGCCGGGGGCGCCCTCGACGGGACAGCCCGGGTACTTGAAGTTGATGCCCGAGCCGCACGCGTCGA
>RFZB01000308.1 GCA_009920915.1 Sphingomonadaceae bacterium
AACGTGGTGACGACCTCGGCGGCCTTCCAGGACAGCCTCGACGTCGCGGCGACCTCCTCGAACGGCAAGCTGACGCTGACCAACCCGGCGAACATCGCCGCGGGCGCCGCGCGCAACCTCGTCGTGAACGCGGCCACCGCGGGCGACCTCGCCGCGACCCTGACGCTGGGCCTGACCTCCAACGCCAACGGCGTGAACGGCCTGAACAACGTCGACCTGACGGCCCAGACGATCGCGGTGACCGGCGCGGCCTACGACCTGGCCAACGCCTCGCTCAACTCGACGGTGGCCTTCGGCGGCGTGCGCGTGGGCGCGACCTCCAACCTCGCCGTGACCAACACGGTGATCACCGCGGCGGCCTACCAGGATGACCTGGGCGTGACGGCGGTCGCCGGCACGACGCAGCTCGGCATCGCCAACCCGGCCCTGATCTCCGCCGGCGCCACCCGCAACGTGGTGGTGACCGCCGCCAAGGCGGGCCTCCTGACCGACACGCTGACGGTGTCGCTGGCCTCCAAGGCCCTGGCGGCCTCCGGCCTGGCCGACGGCGCGACCACCACGCAGTCCGTCGCCGTCACCGGCACGGCCTACGACTTCGCCACCGCCACCCACGCGGCCACCCTCGCGCTGGGCAACGTCCGCGTGACGACCGGCACGGGCGCCCTGACGGTGACCAACGCCCTCGCGGCCAACGGCTCCGCCGCCTACCAGGACGCGCTGGACCTGTCCGCCACCTCCTCGAACGCCCGCCTGTCCGTCACCGGCGCCGCCACCGGCATCGCCGCGACCGCCACGGGCGACGTGACCGTCCGCGCGATCACCGCCGGTTCGCTGGCCGGCAACCTGACCCTCGGCTTCACGTCCAAGGCGCTCGCCGGCTCCGGCCTGGCCGACGCGGTCCTGGCCAACGGCACCGTCGCGGTGACCGGCGCGGCCTACGACCTGGCGACCGCCACGGTGGCCTCGAGCCTGACCCTGAACAACGTCCGCACGGGCACGCTGACCAACGTGTCGGTGGGCAACGTGGTGACGACCTCGGCGGCCTTCCAGGACAGCCTCGACGTCGCGGCGACCTCCTCGAACGGCAAGCTGACGCTGACCAACCCGGCGAACATCGCC
>RFZB01000309.1 GCA_009920915.1 Sphingomonadaceae bacterium
GCGGCATATTTGTCCATGAACGGCTTGCGGTGGCCGCCGTAGTAATCCGGCGTGGCATTGCCGGTCGGCAGGAAGATCAAGCCGAGCTTTTCGTCTTCAGTCGCCGACGCATCAGCTTCAGCCACAACAGCTTGCGCAAACGGGATCAGATCGTCGACCCGCACCGCAACTGATCCCCGCGGCATTACCTTGGCGATCTGAATGGCGCGACGATAGGCAATAATCGCGTTCACATTCATTGCTTCGCGTTGATACATGCGGCCTTGCGCGAGAAGCAGACGGACCATGCCCGGGCCATCACCGTGCAGCGATTGGCGGATTGCGATCGCCTTCTCAAAAAACGTTTCCGCAGCCGACAGCCGGCCAAGAGCGGACGATACCTCACCTAGCACCGCAAGGATTTCCGCCCTCCAGATGGGCGCCTTTTGCTTTGCGGAGGTCAGAGTAAAGAGCGCTTCACTAGCCTTTGCGTAAGCAGAAACGGGATCGTCCAACTTCAGAAGTATGGCCGCCTCTCTCGCCAACGAGAGGGCCAATTCCGGTTGCACATTGATCGTGTCATTTTCGTTCGACTGAAAAAGCGAAACAACGGCCTGACTATCATCGCTGCCCACAATATTCCGCCATTGCAAGGTAGCGTCAGCGGCATACCTTCCGGCGGAGTCGAAATTGCCCTGAAGCGCTGCAATACTAGCCTGATAGCCAGCAAGCCGGGCGCGGTCGCTCGGACGCGGCGACGCATCAATGATCACTCCGGCGCGGCGGATGATAGCTTGGGCCGCTTCAAAGTCTTCCCGATAAGCCGAAATCATAGCCAGATCGAGCAGCAGCGCAGCAGTGGTGAAATCGGTTTCACCATACAATCGAACTTGCGTTTCAAGCGCGGAATCCAAATGCACTAGTGCTGTGTCGAAATCCAGCTTAGCACTTGCTTCGCGCGCAGCAGACCATAGACTATTTATACTAGTTTCGTCAGCAGCGCGCTGCCCTGAGATCTCAGCCGTATCGGCGACACCCGCACGCAGAACCAATGCGCCAGCTTTTACAAGGCCGCCGCAAAACTTCGATACATGAGTGCGGGGCGGGTCTATAGTACAAGAAATCAGTTGAA
>RFZB01000310.1 GCA_009920915.1 Sphingomonadaceae bacterium
CAGTTTCGTGATTCGCGGCAGCGCATGGCGATCAGTTACGCCGTCGAAGACGCTATCCGAGAGGGCACCGGGAACATTAGTGTGCCGTATTTGGCGGGGCAGCTTCAGCGCGGGCGGTATCTGACGGGCGATTTAGATTTGTTGGCTCGCTTTGGGCAAAACTTTCCCCGAGTATCACAATTGCCGTCGCAGATTGGCACGCCTAGTTCTGGCGCCATGCTTGGCACGGCCAACGCGCTAGGTGCAGCGATGGGTGCGCTCACAGGTGGCGTGCCGGGGGCGGTGGTGGGCTCACAGACGGGGCTTCTTTCGCAAGCCATACCCGGCGCCATGCGTCGGTATCTTATGACGCAAGGCGCTCAACGCGCCGCTAGGCCGCAATATGATACCGCCGCCGAACGCCTTTTAAGTGACATCGCCGCTCGCAATGCGTTGATGGCTGAACAAGCTGGCGAAGTGCGCGACATTCGCAATGCTTTGATGGGCGGGCGTTAGTATGGCTGATCCGCTAGCAAATATCCTTGCCGAGCGTGGCGAGATTAGCTTTAATCAAGCATTTGCAGACGCGCGAGCGCGGGGCGAGACGACCTTCCGCTGGCGCGACCCCAAGAGCGGGCGCACACAGACCTACACGACCGTGCGGGCTGACGACCGGCCCGCGCGGCCCAGCAACAATGCCATGCTAGAGGCGACCCGCGCTCGACGCGAGGCGACTGATCTGATGAACCTGCCGGTGATGCCCGCTGATCTGCCGGCCAAAGACCGCGAACTGTGGCAGTACTACACCCCACAGGCGCGTGAAAGCCGGATCACGGAATCAGACGCGGCCGCCGACCGTCAATTAATCCAGCGCGCGGCGGCGCAACAAACCGCCGATACCGCCGAGCAGCAATCGCTTGCTGATGCCAGCGATCGGGCTAAGATCCTCGGGATCAACCGGCAACTGGCTGACGAGCATCTCGCGCAGATGCGTGACTATGAGCTGCGGGATGCTATCCAAAGTCAGGTCAACGAAGCATTTGAGCCGCGTCGGCGAATGCTTGAGCAACTAATTCAGCAAGTCAACGAGCGTACTGCGGATGTAGCGCTTAACAATTTACGGGCCTACGA
>RFZB01000032.1 GCA_009920915.1 Sphingomonadaceae bacterium
TGAGATGGCGGCGCTGGGCGATCTTTATGTGAACGACGCCTTTTCTGCTGCGCATCGGGCGCACGTCTCTACCGAAGGCTTGGCGCACACGCTCCCGGCTTTTGCGGGCCGGTCGATGGAGGCAGAGCTCGTCGCGCTCGAAAAGGCATTGGGTGCGCCCGAAAAGCCTGTTGCCGCCGTTGTTGGCGGAGCCAAGGTGTCGACCAAACTTGATGTGCTGAAGCATCTTGTGTCGCGCGTGGATCATCTGATCATTGGCGGCGGCATGGCGAATACATTCCTTGCGGCACGCGGCGTGGATGTTGGCAAGTCGCTGTGCGAGCATGACTTAACCGATACGGCCGATGCCATCATGGACGCGGCTGACGAAGCGGGCTGCACGGTCCACCTGCCTTATGATGTTGTTGTCGCAAAAGAATTTGGGGCCAATCCGGCCTCGCTGCGGACGTGCAATGTACATGAAGTGGCGGCGGATGAAATGATTTTGGACGTTGGGCCAGCCGCTGTGGAGGCGCTGGGCGATGTCTTGAAAACGTGCCGAACGCTTGTCTGGAATGGTCCGATGGGCGCATTTGAAACGGTGCCATTTGATAAAGCGACGGTGGCGCTGGCGCGGACAGCGGCAGCTCTGACCAAAGAGGGGTCTTTGGTCTCTGTCGCAGGCGGCGGTGATACAGTGGCGGCCTTGAACCATGCGGGCGTGGCGGATGATTTCAGCTTTATCTCGACCGCAGGCGGCGCGTTTCTGGAATGGATGGAAGGGCGGGACCTGCCCGGCGTCTCCGCCCTATTGACGACATAAGTAGATTTTCTCCCCGGCGGTCTTGCCCGTCGGGGTTTTTTCTGACTAACGCTGCATACGTATGCAGCCTATTGAAAGCGAGGATGACATGACCGACCCGAAGATGCTCGACAAGATTGCCAGCGGCAAAGGCTTTATTGCAGCGCTGGATCAGAGCGGCGGGTCCACGCCTAAGGCGTTGAAGGGGTATGGCATTTCCGAAGACGCTTATTCGGGCGATGCCGAGATGTTTGGTCTGATCCACCAGATGCGCAGCCGGATCATTTCTTCGGCGTCCTTTACGGGCGACAAGGTGATTGGCGCGATTTTGTTTGAAAAGACAATGGATGGCGAAGTTGGCGGCAAGCCCACGCCGACCGCTTTGTGGGATAAGGGCGTGGTTCCCTTCATCAAGATTGACAAGGGCTTGGAAGATGAAGCCCAGGGCGTTCAGATGATGAAGGCGATGCCGGATCTCAACACCCTGTTGGCGCGTGCCAAGGGGCTGGGCGTTTTTGGCACCAAAGAACGGTCCGTCATCAACTTGGCCAATCGCGCGGGCATTGCCGATATTGTTCGCCAGCAAGTCGAGGTGGGCCAGCAAGTCCTCGCCGCCGGGCTTGTCCCGATGCTGGAGCCGGAAATCAACATTAAGAGCGCCGAACGCGCGCAGTGCGATGCCATTTTGGTCGAGGAAATGGTAAAGGCGCTGGATGATATGCCGGGCGATGCCAAGGTAATGCTGAAACTCAGCCTGCCTGTGACCCCGGGGCATTTTGATGCGCTGGTGGATCATCCGCGCGTCTTGCGCGTGGTCGCGCTGTCGGGCGGGTATAACCGGCCTGATGCCTGTCTAGAACTGGCCAAAAACCGTGGCATTATCGCCAGCTTTAGCCGTGCCCTGCTGGAAGATTTGCGCCACCAAATGTCAGATGCAGAATTTGACGCCTCTTTGGGTCAGGCCATTGACGCGATTTACACAGCGTCCACCCAAAAGACGGCCTGACTTTGGGAGAGGAGGGCGGTGGCCTTAGCAGCTGCCGCCCCCGTTTAAGGGCTACCGCTTCACGCCCGCCCCGCCTATACCCCCGGCATGGATGATCTTGACCTGCCAGAAGTGCCGCAAGGCTTTGCCGAACGATTTGCCGCGGAAGACCGGGAGCCAGCGGAACTCTATCTGCTGTCCCCCCCAAAGCTTGACGATCGTTTCGCGGATCGGCTGAAAGCCGCGCTGGATGCGGGGCCTATTGCGGCCTTTCAGTTGCGGCTGAAGGGGCTGGACGATCACGCCATTGCGCGCGCGGCAGAGCCTTTGCAGGTGATTTGTGCCGAGCGCGACGTTGCCTTCATCATCAATGACAGCATTGCGCTCGCCAAGCGTTTGGGTGCGGATGGCGTGCATCTGGGCCAAGATGATGGCGATCCGCGTGAGGCGCGCGAGATTTTGGGCCGTGAGGCGCAAATTGGCGTTACCTGCCATAATAGCCGTCACCTCGCGATGGAGGCGGGAGAGGCTGGCGCGGATTATGTTGCCTTTGGGGCGTTTTTCCCAACCACCACGAAAGAAGTGTCGCATCAAGCGGACCCTGCGATCCTCAGCTGGTGGACTGTTGTTTCGCCCATCCCGTGCGTGGCGATTGGCGGGATTACGCCTGCGACTGCCCCTATTGTCGCACAGGCGGGCGCGGATTTTATCGCGGTTTCGGGTGCGGTGTGGAATGATCCGGCAGGGGAAGCTGCAGCGGTAAAAGCCTTTCTGGCGGCACTTGGTCGCTGAAGCGCCCCTTGCCCGCAGCCTTGGCTTAGGCTAGGGGCCGCGCTGCTCTTTCCAAATCCTATAGGTGCATCCCATGAAGATCAGCGGCGTGGACATTCGTCCCGGCAACATTCTTGAATTTGAAGGCGGCCTGTGGCGCGCCGTGAAGATCCAGCACACGCAACCCGGCAAGGGCGGCGCCTATATGCAGGTTGAAATGAAAAACCTGATGGATGGCCGCAAGACCAACAACCGCTTCCGCTCGGATGAGAAGGTGGAGCGTGTGCGTCTCGACACCAAGGATTTCACCTATCTCTACACCGATGGCGATATGCTCGTGTTCATGGATAAGGACAGCTATGAGCAGATCACGCTTCAGCGCGATATGCTGGGCGATGCAGCTGCCTTTTTGCAGGATGGCATGGACGTGATCCTCGAACTGCATGAAGAACGCCCGATTTCGGTGCAGCTGCCCGATCAGGTCGAAGCCACGATTGTTGAGGCAGATGCTGTGGTGAAGGGCCAGACGGCGTCCTCATCCTACAAGCCGGCGCTGCTGGATAATGGCGTGCGCATCATGGTGCCGCCGCATATCGGTGCGGGCACGCGCGTTGTGGTGGACGTTTATTCGCAGGAATATGTGAAGCGCGCAGACTAAGCGCTAACACAGAGATGCGTCATTGCGAGGCGCGAAGCGACGTGGCAATCCAGCGACATGACCCTTGCCGGATTGCGTCGCTTTGCTCGCAATGACAATTGATCCAATTTTCTTTTGAACGGAATTAAACAGTGCCCGCCCATTCCGGAATTTTGACCGTTATTGAACGTGCTGCCCGCAAGGCCGGTGCAAAGCTGCGCCGTGACTTTAACGAGGTGCAGCATTTGCAGGTCAGCCGCAAGGGCCCAGCCGATTTCGTGTCCAAAGCCGATTTGGCGGCGGAGCGCACGATTTATGATGAGTTGTTGAAGGCCCGTCCTGATTGGGGCTTCCTGTTTGAAGAAGCAGGCGAAATTGAAGGCGCGCCGGGCAAGCCACGGTTCATTATTGATCCGCTGGATGGCACAAGCAACTTTCTCCACGGCATTCCCCATTTTGCGATTTCCATCGCGGTGGAAGAACTGCTGACGGGGGACCGCCGCGAAGTCACAACCGCGCTTGTCTATAACCCGATTACTGATGAAAGCTTTTGGGCAGAAAAGGGCCGGGGCGCTTGGCTGCAAGATCAGCGGCTGCGCGTTTCTGCGCGGCGCGATCTGGCCGATGCGCTGATTGCCACGGGCATTCCCTTCATGGGCCATGGCGATATGGCAGAATGGGTGCGGATTTTTGGGGCTATTGCGCCCAATGTTGCGGGCATTCGTCGCTTTGGCGCGGCGTCGCTTGATCTCGCTTGGGTCGCCGCTGGGCGCTATGATGGCTATTGGGAAAGCAAGCTTCAGCCGTGGGATGTGGCCGCGGGTATGCTGCTGGTCCGCGAAGCAGGCGGCTTTGTCACCGATTTCCGCGGGGGCGAGCGTTGCATTGAACGCAGTGAATTTCTGGCCGCCAATGATGTGCTCCATTCAAAGCTTCACAAGCTGGTGGCAGGCGCACTGCGGTAATAATTTTCGGGTTTAAATAGCTTAAAAGCTTCGGATTTCTCCGGGCTTAGACCTGCTTTGTGGCACTTATTCCCCAACACCTACAAAATGCCACCCCGCCAGTGCTTGCGAAGGCGGGAAGGCTGGCCTAAAGCCGCCACGATTCCGGCGTCCTGCCGGTGCTAGGGGTAAGTCGTATCATGTCTTCGGTTGCAGCCGGATATTTGCCGATTTTGCTTTTTCTGGCGATTGCGCTGATCTTATCGAGCGCCTTCGTCTTCCTGCCGATGCTTGTGTCGCGCCTGACGGGCACGCACAACCCAACGCCAGAAAAGCTGACCGAATATGAATGCGGGTTCCCCGCTTTTGAAGGCAGCCGCGCGCAATTTGACGTGCGCTTTTATCTGGTCGCCATTTTGTTCATCATTTTCGATTTGGAAGCCGCCTTTCTCTTCCCCTGGGCAGTTAGCCTTGAATGGACAGGCTGGGCTGGCTGGACCGGCATGATGATCTTCTTGGGCGAACTGGTTCTTGGCCTTGTCTATGCGTGGAAGAAGGGAGCTCTGGAATGGGAGTAGATCTGACGGCGGCTCCGCCTCCCGGAACAGCGCCGGACGCCAGCTTCTTTAATGGTCTGAATGATGAGCTCGCCAATAAGGGCTTTCTTGTCGTCTCTGCCGAAGAATTATTTCAATGGGCGCGCACCGGCTCGCTGTGGTGGATGACCTTTGGTCTTGCCTGCTGTGCGGTGGAAATGATCCACGTCAACATGCCGCGCTATGATCTGGAACGCTTTGGCGCTGCCCCGCGCGCGTCCCCGCGCCAGTCAGACGTGATGATTGTGGCGGGCACCTTGTGCAACAAAATGGCCCCGGCGCTGCGTCGTGTGTACGATCAGATGTCCGATCCGAAATATGTGATTTCGATGGGCAGTTGCGCCAATGGCGGCGGCTATTATCACTATAGCTACAGCGTTGTGCGCGGGTGTGACCGGATTGTCCCCGTGGACATTTATGTGCCCGGCTGTCCGCCGACAGCGGAGGCGCTGCTCTACGGTATCATGCAATTGCAGCGGAAAATCCGCCGCTCGGGAACGGTGACGCGCTAATGCATTCTGCACCCCGTTATGCAAGCAACGACGGCGTTGCTGAGACAATCGCCAAGGTGCTGGGCAAGCATGTTGTCCAGATTAGTGAGGCCAATGGCGAAATTGCTGTTGAGGTTGTGACGGCCAAGCTGGTCGATGCAATGACCTTGCTGCGTGATGAGCTGGCCTATCAGCAACTCATGGAAATTGCCGGGGTTGATTGGCCCGATCAGGACCCGCGCTTTGAAGTTGTCTATTGCCTGTTGTCGCTGACGAAGAACCACCGCATCCGCGTGCACGTGCGCACTAACGAAGATGTGGCTGTGCCGTCTGTCACCAGCATCTGGCCCGTCGCGGGTTGGCTCGAGCGTGAAGTGTTCGACATGTATGGCGTGCTGTTTGAAGGCAATTCGGACCTGCGCCGCATTTTGACCGACTATGGCTTTTCCGGCCATCCCCAGCGGAAAGACTTCCCGCTGACGGGCTATACCGAACTGCGCTATTCCGAAGAGCATAAGCGCGTGATGTATGAACCAGTCAGCTTGCCGCAGGATTTCCGCAAGTTTGACTTTATGTCGCCTTGGGAAGGCGCAGATTATGTGCTGCCCGGCGATGAAAAGGGAGAACAGAAATGAGCCTGTCCCCTGATCTGGCGCCCACCACAACGGGCGAAGACATTCAGAATTACACAATCAACTTCGGCCCGCAGCACCCGGCCGCACACGGCGTTTTGCGTCTGGTGATGGAGCTGGATGGCGAAATTATTGAGCGGCTTGATCCGCACGTTGGCCTGCTGCACCGCGGCACTGAAAAGCTGATCGAGTATAAGACCTATTTGCAGGCATTGCCCTATTTTGATCGGCTCGATTACTGCTCGCCGCTCTGCATGGAGCACAGCTATGTGCTGGCCGTCGAAAAGCTGCTCAATGTCGAAGTTCCGCTGCGTGCCCAATATCTGCGCGTGCTGTTTGCGGAGCTGACGCGCATCTGCAATCACATGCTGAACCTGGGGTCGCACGTGATGGATGTGGGCGCGATGACGCCCAATCTGTGGATGTTCGAAATTCGTGAGGATTGCCTCAACTTTTTTGAACGCGCATCGGGCGCGCGCATGCACGCCGCTTGGTTCCGCCCCGGCGGTGTCCATCAGGATGTGCCGCTGAAGCTGCTGACCGATATTGCCGATTGGCTCGATAATCGCGTGCTGCAATTGTTTGAAGACGCGATCAGCCTTGTCGCTGATAACCGCATCTTCAAGCAGCGCAACGTAGATATTGCCGTTGTCTCGAAAGACGAAGCCATTCGCTGGGGCTTTTCGGGGCCGATGATCCGCGCGGCTGGCATTCCATGGGATATCCGCAAGTCGCAGCCTTATGATGTGTATGACCGCGTTGAGTTTGACGTGCCCGTTGGCACCAAGGGCGATTGCTATGATCGCTTCATGGTCCGCGTGGAAGAAGTGCGCCAATCGATCCGCATCATGAAGCAGTGCCTGCGCGATATGCCCGAAGGCCCGGTGCTGACCGAAGATCGCAAAGTCGCGCCGCCCAAGCGTGCTGACATGAAGCAATCGATGGAAGCGCTTATCCATCACTTCAAGCTCTATACTGAAGGCTTTAAGGTTCCCGAAGGCAGCGTCTATGTGGCGACGGAGAGCCCCAAGGGGGAATTTGGCGTCTATCTGGTCGCGGATGGCACCAACCGGCCTTATCGCTGTAAAATCCGGCCAACGGCCTTTTCGCACCTGCAAGCCATGGATTTCATGTCGCGCGGCCATATGCTTGCCGACACCACGGCCATTTTGGGTGCGCTCGACATCGTGTTTGGGGAGTGTGACCGCTAATGGCTGATGCAGTGCAAATTCCCGACGAGGCGGACGTGCGCGCGCGCTGGGGCAGTTTTGCCTTCACGCCCGAAAATATGGAAAAAGCGCGGACGATTATCGGCCGTTATCCTGAAGGGCGTCAGGCATCTGCGGTGATGGGCTTGCTGGATCTCGCCCAGCGTCAGGTCGGGGCAGAAACCAACACGCAAGGTTGGCTGCCGGTTCCGGTGATTGAATATGTCGCGGCGCAATTGGGCATGCCCTATATGCGCGCCTATGAAGTCGCGACCTTCTACACCATGTACAACCTTGCCCCGGTGGGCAAATTCCATGTTCAGGTCTGTGGCACCACGCCGTGCATGTTGCGCGGGTCGGACGATGTTCTGGCCGCCTGCAAATCCAAGGGGTTGGTCAAGGGCGGCACGACGCCGGATGGCCTGTTCACGCTGAATGAAGTGGAATGTCTGGGTGCCTGCGCCAATGCGCCGATGGTCCAGATTAACGATGACAATTTTGAAGACCTGACCTTTGACAGCACGGTGGCGCTGCTTGAGGCGCTGGCCGCGGGCAAGCCCGTGAAAGTCGGCCCGCAGATCAAGCGGCAAACAAGCTGCCCCGAAGGCGGCCCATCGACGCTGAAGGCTATGGTCACCGAAAACCACGATTATCGGGGGGAATGGAAGTGAGCCTGCGCACCGTTTCTGTCATTGCGAGCGAAGCGACGCAATCCATCTTTGCGCGCGCGCCGAAGGTGCTGGATCGCCACGCCGCTTGCGCGGCTCGCGATGACGCAGGGGAGAGCCTGGCATGAGCCTGCAAGACAAGGATCGCATTTTCACCAACCTCTATGGCTTCCAGCCATGGACCCTCGATGCTGCGAAAAAGCGCGGCTGCTGGGACAATACCAAGAAACTGCTGCAAATTGGCGCGGACGAGATCATTGAAACGATCAAGGCCTCTGGTCTGCGCGGCCGTGGCGGCGCGGGCTTCCCCACGGGAATGAAGTGGAGCTTCATGCCCAAGACGCCAACGCCGGAGCGTCCGAACTTCCTCGTCATCAATGCCGACGAGTCCGAGCCGGGATCGTGCAAGGATCGTGAAATTATTCGCCATGATCCGCATCGATTGCTGGAAGGTGCGTTGATTGCGGGCTTCGCGATGCGCGCACGCGCCGCCTATATCTATATTCGCGGCGAGTTTATTTACGAAGCCAAGGTGCTGCAGGCCGCTGTTGAAGAGGCTTATGCCGCCGGCTTGCTCGGCAAGAATGCCGCTAAGTCCGGCTATGACTTTGACGTCTTCGTCCATCGCGGCGCGGGCGCCTATATCTGCGGTGAAGAAACCGCGATGATCGAAAGCCTGGAAGGCAAAAAGGGCCAGCCGCGCCTGAAGCCGCCTTTCCCCGCTGGCGCTGGCCTTTATGGCTGCCCGACCACGGTCAACAATGTGGAATCCATTGCGGTCACCCCGACGATCCTGCGTCGCGGCGCAGATTGGTTCAAGAGCTTTGGTCGTGAAAATAACGCGGGCACCAAGCTGTTCCAGATTTCGGGCCATGTGAACAAGCCGTGCACGGTTGAGGAAGCGATGAGCATTCCGTTCCGTGAACTGATTGAAAAGCATGCAGGCGGCATTCGCGGCGGTTGGGATAATCTTCTGGCGGTCATCCCCGGTGGGTCGTCCGTACCCTTGGTTCCCGCCAAGGAGATTATGGACGCGCCCATGGATTTTGATGGCCTGCGCGCGCTTGGTTCCGGCCTTGGTACGGCGGCAGTCATTGTGATGGACAAATCCACCGATATTGTCCGGGCGATTTCGCGCCTCAGCTATTTCTACAAGCATGAAAGCTGTGGCCAGTGCACGCCGTGCCGCGAAGGCACCGGCTGGATGTGGCGCGTGATGGAGCGCCTGCGCGAAGGCAAGGCGGATGTGTCGGAAATCGACACCTTGTTTGAAGTCACCAAGCAGGTGGAAGGCCATACCATCTGTGCCTTGGGCGATGCAGCGGCTTGGCCTATTCAGGGCCTGATCCGCCATTTCCGCCCAGAAATTGAGCGCCGTATTGCCGAAAACAAGGGCGGCCAGATGCTGGAGGCGGCGGAATGAGCCGTGCACCATTTACCGTCATTGCGAGCGAAGCGACGCAATCCAGTGGGGCAGTCTCAAGCTTTATTCTGGATTGCCGCGCCGCTGCGCGCCTCGCAATGACGATTGGGGAAATTGCCAATGCCTAAAGTCACTGTAGACGGCACCGAAATCGAAGTCCCGGCGGGCGCGACTGTCCTTCAGGCGTGTGAGCTTGCGGGCAAGGAAATCCCGCGTTTCTGCTATCATGAGCGGCTGTCCATCGCGGGCAATTGCCGGATGTGCCTGGTGGAAGTGTCACCCGGACCGCCCAAGCCGCAGGCCAGCTGTGCGCTGCCCGCAACCGAAGGCCAAGTCATCAAGACTGACAGCCCCATGGTCAAAAAGGCGCGCGAAGGGGTGATGGAGTTCCTCCTCATCAACCACCCGCTGGATTGCCCGATTTGCGATCAGGGCGGCGAGTGTGACCTTCAGGATCAGTCCGTTGCCTATGGCAAAGGCGCGAGCCGGTACGATGAAAATAAGCGTGCCGTGACCGAGAAATATATGGGCCCCATCGTCAAAACGGCGATGACGCGCTGCATTCAGTGCACACGCTGCGTCCGCTTTGCCGAAGAAGTGGCCGGGGTTGAGGAAATCGGCGCGATTTATCGCGGCGAAAATATGCAGATCACCAGCTATCTGGAACGTGCTGTGTCCAGTGAGCTGTCGGGCAATGTGGTTGATCTCTGCCCGGTCGGCGCGCTGACGTCCAAGCCCTATGCCTTCATCGCCCGCCCGTGGGAGTTGAAGAAAACCCCTGCGATTGACGTGATGGATGCCGTGGGCACCAATATCCGTCTTGATAGCCGGGGGCGTCAGGTGCTGCGCGCGTTGCCGCGCATCAATGAAGATGTGAATGAGGAATGGGCCAGCGATAAAACGCGCCACGCCGTTGATGGTCTGATCCATCGTCGCTTGGACCGGCCCTATGTCCGCAAGGGCGGCAAGCTGGTCGCGGTTGATTGGGCAGAGGCGCTCAAGGTCGTTGCCGATGCCGCTGGTAAGGCTGGCAAATCGGTAGCGGCCATTGCAGGCGATATGGTCGATTGCGAAACCATGTTTGCCGCACGGCAATTGGTGAAGTCGCTGGGCGGCACGATGTTTGAAGGCCGCCAGACGGGCTTGGCCTATGACACATCGAGCCTGTCGGCCGTCAATTTCAACACCGGCATTGCCAATGTTGAAAATGCGGATGTCATTCTGCTCGTCGGGTCAGACTTGCGTCGTGAAGCGCCGCTGGTGAACACGCGTGTTCAAAAGGCGGTCCGCAAGAAAGGCGCGAAAGTTTTCGCCATCGGGCCAGAGACGGACCTGACCTATAAGGCAGAATTCCTCGGCACCAACCTCGGCATTCTGGGCAAGCTGCCCAAGGCTGTCAGCGATGCTTTCAAGGCGGCTGAACGCCCCGTCATCATCGTGGGTGGCGGCGCTCTTCGCTATGAAGGCGCGCATGGCGCGGCTCTGGCCTTTGCCAAGAAGTTTAAGCTCGTCCGCAAGGACTGGAATGGCTTTAACGTCCTGCATTTTGCGGCGGCCCGCATGGGTGGCCTGATGCTGGGCTATGCCTATGACGGCGGCATCAAGGCGCTGGCGGCGAAAAAGCCAAAGCTGGCCTTCTTCTTGGGCGCTGATGAGGTGGATTACAGCCTCTTTGCCGATACGTTTAAGGTCTATGTCGGCCATCATGGCGATGCCGGCGCACATGCGGCGGATGTCATTCTGCCAGGCGCTGCTTACAGTGAAAAGCCTGGCACCTACGTCAATCTGGAAGGCCGTGTTCAGCGCGGCGATCGCGCCGTGTTCGCGCCCGGTGACGCGCGTGAAGATTGGTCGATTTTCCGCGCCTTGTCTGACCTGACGGGCAAGACATTGCCGTTTGACAGCTTTGACGCGCTGCGTGTCGAAATGGCAAAGGCCGTTCCAGCACTTGGCCGGGAAGGCTTGGCCGATTATGGCTGGGATGTCCCCGCGCTGCCCGAAAAAGCATCGGCTGATATTGCTGATTATCCAATCAAGGATTTCTACCTGACCAACGCCATTTGCCGCGCATCTGAAACGATGCAGCGTTGCTCCAGCGAATTGGTCAAAGGCGAAGAATGGCTGGAGGCAGCGGAATGACCTTTACCCAATGGTTCCAATCCTGGGGCGGAGAGGCGTTTGGCTGGTTCTTGGCCACGACCGTTCTCATTCTGATGATTGCACTGCCGCTGATGCTGGCGGTTGCCATGATCATTTATGCCGATCGTAAAATCTGGGCGGCAATGGCCCTGCGCCGTGGCCCCAACGTGGTCGGTCCGCTGGGTCTGCTTCAGTCCTTCGCAGACGGCCTGAAGGTCATGCTGCAAGAAACGATCATCCCATCGGCCGCCAATCGCGGGCTCTTTCTGCTTGCGCCGATCATCACCTTCACGGTGGCTTTGATCGTCTGGGCGGTCATTCCCTTTGGCCCCGGTATGGTGCTGGCGGATATCAATGTCGGCCTGCTCTATCTGCTCGCGGCCTCGTCGCTGGGCGTTTACGGCGTGATTATCTCGGGTTGGGCCTCCAACTCCAAATACCCTTTTTATTCCGCCCTTCGTGCAGCCGCGCAGATGGTGAGCTACGAAGTCTCCATTGGCTTCGTGCTGATTTCCGTCGTGCTTTGGGCAGACTCATTCAACCTGTCGAAGATCGTGCTGGAGCAACAGGGCCATGTTCTGGGCTTTTTCAACGGCTTTGGCTTTAACCCTTTGCTCTTCCCAATGGCGGTGGTGTTCCTGATTTCGGCCTTGGCCGAAACGGCACGCGCGCCCTTTGACTTGACCGAAGCGGAATCGGAACTCGTCGCCGGCTATCAGACGGAATATTCGTCGATGTCGTTCGCGCTGTTCTGGCTGGGGGAATATGCCAACGTCATCCTGATGTGCGGCCTTAACGCCATTCTCTTCTGGGGCGGCTGGTTGCCGCCCGTGGATTGGGCACCGCTTTATGCCGTGCCGGGGATCATCTGGTTCTTCTCCAAGATCCTGATCTTCTTCTTCATCTTCTCTTGGATCAAGGCAACGGTGCCGCGCTTCCGCTATGACCAGCTGATGCGGCTGGGCTGGAAGGTCTTCCTGCCGCTTTCCCTGATCTGGGTTTTCCTCGTTTCGGGCTATCTGATGCTGACAAGGTACGGCGCATGAGTGTGATTGCTCACTATATCAAAACCTTCACGCTCTGGGAGTTTGTGAAGGCGCATTGGTTGACCTTGAAGTATTTCTTCAAGCCCAAGGCGACGATCAACTATCCCTATGAGCGCAATCCGCTCTCGCCCCGTTTCCGGGGGGAGCATGCCTTGCGTCGCTACCCCAATGGCGAAGAACGCTGCATTGCGTGCAAGCTGTGCGAAGCCGTGTGCCCGGCGCTTGCGATCACCATTGAGGCTGAGCCGCGCGATGACGGCAGCCGCCGCACCACGCGCTATGACATTGATATGACGAAGTGCATTTACTGCGGCTTTTGTCAGGAAGCCTGCCCGGTGGATGCCATTGTTGAGGGGCCGAACCTCGAATTTTCGACGGAGACGCGTGAAGAGCTTCTCTATGACAAGGCCAAGCTGCTTGCCAATGGCGACCGCTGGGAACGTGCCATCGCTGCGAATATCGCAGCCGATGCGCCCTATCGTTGATCGGTAAGAGGGGGAGACCATGATCCAGGCATTCGCCTTTTACCTGTTTGCGGCCATCGTCATTCTGTCGGGGGCGCTGACGGTTTTGTCGCGCAATCCGGTGCACAGCGTGCTGTGGCTGATCCTTGCCTTTTTCAACGCTGCAGGCCTGATGGTGCTGGTGGGGGCAGAATTTATCGCGATGCTGCTCGTCATTGTCTATGTCGGCGCGGTTGCGGTGCTGTTCCTCTTTGTCGTCATGATGCTCGACATTGATTTTGCAGAATTGCGCAGTGGCTTTGTGCGGTACGGCTTTTTCGGGCTGTTAATTGCGCTGGTACTTGCTGGGGAATTGATCATTGCCGGTGGCGCATGGTCGGCAGGGGCGATTGATATTGCCAACCGCACAGCGCCCGTTTCGACAGATCTCAGCAATATCGAAGCGATGGGTGCGCTCATCTATTCCAAATATCTGTATGTGTTTGAAGCAGCTGGCTTGGTCCTGTTGGTGGCGATGATTGGCGCGATTGTGCTGACGCATCGTGAACGCAAGGATGTCCGCCCGCAGAACATCTCGGATCAGGTGAAGCGCCGTCCGCAAGATGCGGTGCGCAATATCGACCAGCCAGTTGGGCAGGGGGTAGAGCTATGATCGGGCTCCAGCATTATTTGGTCGTCTCGGCGATCCTCTTCGTGATGGGGGTGCTGGGCATCTTCATCAACCGCAAGAACATCATCATCATTTTGATGGCGATTGAACTCATCCTCTTGTCGGTGAACATCAATTTGGTCGCCTTCAGCGCCTATCTGGGTGATTTGGTGGGCCAAGTCTTTGCCATGTTCGTGCTGACTGTGGCGGCGGGTGAAGCCGCCATTGGTTTGGCTATTCTGGTCATTTACTTCCGCGGACGCGGGTCGATTGCGGTTGACGATGTCAACCGGATGAAAGGTTAATATGCGGCGCAATTCTCTCCGTCATTGCGAGCGAAGCGAAGCAATCCAGTTGCTGGATTGCCGCGGTGCTCCGCGCCTCGCAATGACGAGCCGGGGGCTCTAATGGACACCATCAAGCTTATTGTTTTCCTGCCGCTGTTGGCGGCGATCATTGCCGGACTTGGCAATCGGATGATTGGCAATGTCGCGGCCAAGCTGGTGACGACCGCCGCGCTGTTCGCCTCTTGCGCGCTGAGCTGGCCGATTTTCCTCGCCTTTATGGGTGGCAGTGCCGAAGCCCATGTCGTGCCCGTGCTGGATTTCATTCGCTCAGGCGATTTGAATGTCCAATGGTCGCTGCGCGTTGATACGCTGACGGCGGTCATGCTTGTGGTGGTGACCAGCGTCTCCAGCCTCGTCCACCTTTATAGCTGGGGCTATATGTCGGAAGACCCCAGCCAGCCGCGCTTCTTTGCCTATCTCTCGCTCTTCACCTTTGCGATGTTGATGCTGGTGACGGCGGACAGCCTGGTCCAGATGTTCTTTGGCTGGGAAGGCGTCGGCCTTGCCTCCTATCTGCTCATTGGTTTCTGGTATCATAAGCCCAGCGCCAATGCGGCAGCGATCAAGGCTTTTGTCGTCAACCGCGTGGGCGATTTTGGCTTCTCGCTGGGGATTTTTGGTGTGTTCCTCGTGTTCGGCACCGTCTCAATCCCCGCAATCTTGGAAGCGGCGCCTGCTTATGCTGGCTCGACCATTGGCTTCCTTGGCTATCGCATTGATACGATTACGCTGCTCTGCATCCTGTTGTTCATTGGCGCGATGGGCAAATCTGCTCAGCTGGGCCTGCACACATGGTTGCCGGACGCGATGGAAGGGCCAACGCCGGTCTCCGCGCTGATCCACGCCGCGACGATGGTGACAGCAGGCGTGTTCATGGTCTGCCGCTTGTCGCCTCTGTTTGAATTGTCGGAAACGGCAACAAATCTTGTCACTTATGTGGGGGCAGCCACTGCGCTGTTTGCCGCAACGGTGGGCACGACGCAGACGGATATCAAGCGCGTCATTGCCTACTCAACCTGTTCGCAATTGGGCTATATGTTCTTTGCAGCAGGCATTGGCGCCTATGGTGCGGCGATGTTCCACCTGTTCACGCACGCCTTTTTTAAGGCGCTGTTGTTCTTGGGTGCAGGCTCGGTCATCCATGCCATGCATCATGAGCAGGATATGCGCTATTATGGTGGCCTTCGGAAGCACATTCCGCTGACCTTCTGGGCGATGATGGCAGGGACGCTGGCGATTACCGGCGTTGGGGTTATTGGCGTCTTTGGCTTTGCGGGCTTCTATTCCAAGGATGCGATTATCGAAGCGGCCTTTGCCACGGGCACACAGGCTGGCGGCATTGCCTTTGCGGTTGCCGTGTTCGCCGCCTTGCTCACCAGCTTCTACAGCTGGCGCCTGATTTTCCTGACTTTCTTTGGAAAGCCGCGTTGGGCGCAGTCAGAACATATTCAGCACGCCGCGCATGATCATCACGGCCATGGCCATGATCATGAGGCGCATCACGCGCATGGGGATCAGGACGATGGCACTTTGGGCTATCATCCGCATGAAAGCCCCTTGCCGATGCTCGTGCCGCTGATTGTCCTGACGCTCGGCGCGGTCTTTGCGGGCTATGTCTGGCACAGCCACTTCCTCGATGCGGAATTGGGTGTTGAATTCTGGCAGGGCAGCCTCGTTTTTGATGCGCATTTGATGCACGCCATGCATGAGGTGCCACTGCTGGTGAAGCTGTCGGCCACGATTGTCATGATTCTGGGCCTCGCGCTGGCGTGGTGGGCCTATATTAAGGACACGAGCGTCCCGGCGCGCTTCACGGCGACATTCCCGGCCATTTACAACTTCTTGCTGAACAAATGGTATTGGGATGAGCTGTACACTCTGCTCTTCGTCAAACCGTCTTTCTGGTTTGGCCGCCTCTTCTGGAAGAAGGGCGATGAAGGGACAATTGATCGCTTCGGGCCGCATGGCGCGGCAGAAGTTGTGCTGCAGGGCAGCCGCCTCGCTGTCCGGTTCCAGACCGGCTATCTCTATTCCTATGCCTTCGTGATGCTCCTTGGGCTCGTGGGCCTTGCAACTTGGGCGATGACGCGATGAGCTTTCCCATTCTCTCGACCATGATCCTGCTGCCCATTGCGGCAGCTTTGCTGACGATTTTCCTCAGCGCGCAGGCCGCCCGGGTGGTGGCGCTGGGCACCACTTTGGTGCTGCTGGGCCTTGGCATTTTGCTGTGGGATGGCTTTGATATTGGCGGCCCGCAATGGCAGTTTGTTGAAAACGCGCCGATTTTCGGCCGCTTTGCTTGGGCCTTGGGGATTGATGGCATCGCCTTGATGCTGATCGTCCTGTCGGTTTTCCTCATGCCGATTTGCATTCTCGCCAGCTGGGACTCGATCGAAAAGCGCGTGCCGGAATATATGGCGGCCTTCCTGCTGATGGAGGCGCTGATGATTGGCGTCTTTGCAGCGCAGGATATGTTCCTGTTCTACATCTTCTTCGAGGCTGGCCTCATCCCAATGTATCTCATCATTGGCATTTGGGGCGGGGCAGACCGGATCAAGGCAAGCTATAAGTTCTTCCTCTACACGCTGCTCGGCTCGCTCTTGATGCTGGTCGCGATGCTGTGGATGTCGCGCGAAGCGGGCACCACCGATATTCCGTCACTGATGCAATATAACTTCCCGGTGGACGCGCAGACATGGCTCTGGCTGGCGTTCTTCGCCTCCTTCGCAGTCAAAATGCCAATGTGGCCCGTCCACACCTGGCTGCCGGATGCGCACGTGCAGGCCCCAACGGCAGGCTCAGTCATTCTGGCCGGCGTGCTGCTGAAAATGGGTGGCTATGGCTTTATCCGCTTCTCGCTGCCGATGTTCCCAGAGGCGTCGGCGCAGCTGGTTTGGCTGGTCTTTGGCATGTCGATGATTGCCGTGGTCTACACGTCGCTCGTCGCGCTGGTGCAGCAAGATATGAAGAAGCTGATTGCCTATTCCTCGGTCGCGCACATGGCGTTTGTGACGATTGGCCTGTTCGCCTTTAACCGCCAAGGTATTGAGGGCGCATTGCTGGTCATGCTGGCGCACGGCCTTGTCTCGGGTGCGCTCTTCCTATGCGTGGGCGTCATCTATGATCGCCTCCACACGCGCGAGATTGCGCGCTATGGCGGCTTGTCGAACAATATGCCGTATTATGCGCTGTTCTTCCTGTTCTTCACCATGGCGAGCATTGGCTTGCCCGGTCTGGCGAACTTTGTGGGTGAATTTTTGGCGCTGGTCGGCGCGTATAAGGCCAATAGCTGGGTCGCCGCCGTTGCCACCACGGGCATCATTTTGGGCGCGGCCTATATGCTCTACCTCTATCGCCGCGTTGCCTTTGGCACGGCGGCTGGCGAGGACACGGCCTCTATGCGCGATATGACGCCGCGTGAATGGCTGACCTTGGCCCCCATTGCAGCGGCCACGCTGTGGATGGGTGTCTATCCGGAAAGCTTTATGGCGCCGATGCGCAATGATGTGACGGCGCTGCTGGCGCGGATTGAACGCACAGCGCCTGCGGGCGATGCCCAGTTAAAAATGGGTGCGGCCAAGCCCGCCCAAGCTCATTCTGCCGCGCATGGGGAGGCGCACTAATGTCTATTGTCGACTCTCTGCTTTTGACGCTGCCAGAATTGGTGCTGACCGGCGCTGCGCTGGCGCTGATGCTGGTTGCTGCCTTTGTGGGTGATAAGGCGACGCGCTTTGTTACTTTGGCGGCGATTGGCGCGCTAATTGGGGCCGCCGTTTCGCTGGGCGGGCGCGGTGTGGGCTTTGATGGCCTGTACAGTGCAGATGCCTTTTCTGATTTTACCAAGTTGCTGATTTATCTGGCGGCGGGTGTCTCTTTGCTGTTGTCCACCCGCTTTTTCGCGGCGGAAGATCGGCTTCGCGCTGAATATCCCGTGCTGGTGCTGCTGGCGACTGTGGGCATGGGCATGATGGTGTCGGCGACGAACCTGCTCACGCTGTATGTTGGTCTCGAAATGCAGAGCTTGGCGGCCTATGTGCTGGCCAGCTTCATGCGCAAGGATGTGCGCTCTGCCGAGGCGGGCCTTAAATATTTCGTGCTGGGGGCGCTGGCGTCGGGCATTTTGCTCTATGGCATTTCGCTGCTCTACGGCTTTTCGGGGACAACCGATTATCATGCCATTGCCCGGTCGCTGGCCGATGGCGTGAATATGGGGGAATTGTTCGGCATTGTCTTTGTGCTCGCCGGCTTGTCCTTCAAAATCGCGGCCGTGCCGTTCCATATGTGGACGCCCGATGTGTATGAAGGCGCACCAACCCCCGTCACCACCTATTTCGGCACGGCGCCGAAGGTCGCGGCTGTGGCCTTGCTGGTCCGCGTGACGATTGAGGCAATGGGCAGCGCAGTTGCCAGCTGGCAGCAGATTTTGATCTTCACCTCGCTCGCCTCGATCATTTTGGGCGCTGTCGGCGCCATTGGGCAGGTCAATATCAAGCGGCTGCTGGCCTATTCGTCGATTAACAATATCGGCTTCGTGCTCGTCGGTTTGGCCGCGGGCACCGAGGCCGGCGTCTCCGCCACGCTGACCTATATGGTCATTTATGTGCTGATGACGCTGGGCAGCTTTGCCTGTGTCCTGCAAATGCGCGGGGCCAATGGCGTCCATGTGGAAGATATTCAAAGCCTTGCTGGCCTCTCGCGCCGTCAGCCGGCCTTGGCGGCCGCCTTTGCCATCTTCATGTTCTCGCTCGCTGGTATTCCGCCGCTGTTGGGCTTTTGGGCCAAGTTTGTGGTCTTTGATGCCGCTGTCGCTGCGGGGCTGATGCCGCTGGCCGCCATTGGTATCGCGGCGTCGACGATTGGCGCGTTTTATTATCTGAAGATCGTCAAGATCATGTATTTTGATGAGCCGACGACCGAATTCGCGCCTGTCTCCAGCTATGTCGAAAGCAGCGTGATCGCGCTGACGGCAGTTGCGGTTTCGCCCATTGGGTATCTGGCGATTCCGATGCTGGGTGCCGCCACGGCCGTCGCTGCAAAGGCGCTCTTCTGACCAATCGGTTCCGCGCGGTCGCCGAAACCGGGTCGACCAATGCCGATCTTCTCGCGCTGGCCGCTGCTGGCGCGGAAGAGGGGCTTTGGCTGCGGGCAGACCGGCAAAGCGCAGGCCGGGGCCGCATGGGCCGGGCCTGGGCGTCTCCCAGTGGCAATTTTTACGGCAGTACGCTTGTTCGCCCGCTCGCGGGTGATCCGCCGCCGGCCTCGCTGGCGTTTGTCGCGGCAATTGCCCTGCACGACACGCTTTTACGCCTTGTGCCAAGTCTGTCCGCTACCCTTAAATGGCCCAATGATGTGATGGTGGGGGATGCCAAATTGTCAGGCATTTTGCTCGAACGATCAGGCGAGGGCGCCGTGGTGGTGGGCATAGGCGTGAACCTGGCGTTTCACCCCCTTGATGTGCCGCGTCCCGTCACCAGCCTTGCCGCACTGGGCGCGGACGTGCCCGTGCCTGTCTTTCAGCAAGAACTGGCAGATCGCTTTGCCGCATGGCTTGCCATGTGGCGCGCAGATGGTCTTGGGGCGATTTGCACCGAATGGCTGGCGCGCGCGCACCCCATTGGCACGCCGTTATCCGTCACACAGGCGGATGGACAGGTGCTGCCGGGGGCATTTGATGGTCTTGCCGCTGATGGCGCGTTGCAGCTGCGCTTGGCGGATGGGCAGGTTCGTGCCATTCATGCAGGCGATGTATTTCTGGTTTGATGAAAAAGGATGGGCAGATGCTGCTCGCGATTGACGCTGGGAA
This sequence comes from Sphingomonadaceae bacterium, assembly GCA_009920915.1. Classification (GTDB taxonomy): domain Bacteria; phylum Pseudomonadota; class Alphaproteobacteria; order Sphingomonadales; family Sphingomonadaceae; genus Aquisediminimonas. Next base: position 19,585 of record RFZB01000032.1, read on the forward strand.
CACCAATATCAAATTTGCGCTGTTTGACGGGCTGGAGATTAAGGCCCGCTGGCGGATTGCAACGGATGCCCGGCGCACGGGCGATGAATATGCCGTCTGGCTGCTGCAATTGCTGGCGATTGAAGGCTATCAGAAAAGCGATGTGACCGATGTCATCATCTCCACCGTTGTTCCGCGCGCGCTCCATAATTTGCAGGTGCTTTCGTCCAAATATTTCGGGCTAGAGGCGCTCGTTGCCGGGCGTGGGCCCGTCAGCTGGGGCATCGAGCTGGATGTGGATGAGCCGCAAAATGTTGGCGCAGACCGGGCGTGTAATGCCACCGCCGCCCATGCCGGCCATCCGGGAGAAAAGATTGTCATTAGCTTTGGCACCGCGACCACCGTGGACCATGTGAGTGCGACAGGCGCCTATCGCGGGGGGATTATTGCGCCGGGCATCAACTTGTCGCTTGATGCGCTCGTCGCGGCGGCCGCGAAATTGCCGCGCATTGCGATTGAAGCACCCGCAAGCGACTCCGTGATTGGCCGCACCACCGAAAGCCAGATGCTGATTGGCATTTATTGGGGCTATGTCGCGATGATTGAAGGCCTAATTGCGCGGATGAAGGCCCAAATTGGCGGCGACGTCAAAGTCATTGCCACAGGCGGTTTGGCTGTGCTGTTTCAACAGCACGCGCATCTTTTTGATGCTGTAGATGGCGATTTGACTCTGCGGGGCCTTGCCATTCTCTACGCACGCCGCGATGGCAGGATATGACTCACCCTAAAGATGAACTTCTCTTCCTCGCCTTAGGCGGGTCCGACGAGATTGGCATGAACGTCAATCTCTATGGTTGCCAAGGCAAATGGCTGATGGTTGACCTTGGCATTACCTTTGCGGGCAATGATTATCCTGGCGTGGAAATCATCTTGCCTGATCTCGAATTTATTGAAGATCGCAAGAAAGATCTGCTCGGCATCGTCCTGACGCATGGTCATGAAGATCATATTGGCGCTGTGCCCTATCTGGCGGCTGATCTTGGCGTGCCGCTTTATGCCACGCCCTTCACGGCGGGCCTTGTGCGCCGCAAGCTGGAAGAAGAAGGCTTGGGCGAAGAGGTGGACCTGCGCGTTCTGCCAATGGCGGGCCAAGTTGATATTGGCCCCTTTGGCTGTGAACTTGTGCCGCTGGCGCATTCCATCCCAGAAATGAGCGCGGTGTTGATTCACACGCCTTTTGGCCGGATTTTCCATACGGGCGATTGGAAGCTGGATGACGCGCCCGTTATTGGCACGCCCAGCACGCAGGATCGGCTGACTGCAATTGGGGATGC
>RFZB01000311.1 GCA_009920915.1 Sphingomonadaceae bacterium
ACGCCCAGCGCCGCGCCCGTTGATCGCCATGCGTCCCCTCTGGCTGCTCCCTTGCCTCGCGCTGGTCGGCTGCGCGGTCCCCGCCAACGACCCGTCCTTCCGCACGGAGAAATCCCCGGCCGCCGCGGCGCTCGCCGGCGAGGCCCCGGCCGAGGGCACGCTGGAGGACCGGATCCGCGCGGCCAACGAGCGCAACGACCGGCGCCTGCGCGACGGCGACTGGCGCGCGGTCAAGCCGGCCGTCGGCCCGAAGCCGTAGGGTCAGCGCAGCTTCGTCCCGAAGTGCCGCTCGAAATAGACCTCGAGCGCCTCGGCGACGGCCTTGGCCGTCGCGGCCCGGTGTTCCGGGGTGTCGCGCTGCGGCCCCGGCACCTCGAACTGCGCGGCATCGAGCCGGCCGCCGTCCCGCGAGCCGTGCGCCGCGATGTCGAACGCCCCGTTGAAGTAAGGGTCCGCCTTCGCCGGGAGCTCCGCGGGCGAGGGCACGGCGGGCACGCCGCGCGCGGCGAGCAGGCCACCGAGGCTGGTTTCGCCGCGCAGCAGTTCGGAGAACTTCGCGGGCGTCCGGCGGCTCAGCGCGCGGATCGACGAGCGGGCCGCCACCGTGCCATCGGCGTCGAGGCGCGCGTCGGGCAGGCGCAGGTCGTCGGCCGGGAGGAGGTAGCCGATCTCGAGCCGCTTCTTCGGGTGCCCGTGGGAATGGATGTCGAGGTAGAGCCCGTGCGGCGACCGCGCCAGCACCGCCCGTTCCGCGGCGTCGATGGCGCCGTGGTACTCGCGCCAGGTCCGGATGGCGACCGGGTCCGTCGCGCCCTCGGCCAGCGCGCGGTTGCAGTCGACCTTCCGCCGCGAGAGCTCGCAGACGATCAGGTGCGGCGCGCGGCCGAACCGTTCCCGCAGCGCGTCGCGGATCGCCTCCGCCAGGGCGCGCGCATGGCTGTCGCGCACGGTCACCCCCGTGGTCCGGTCCGGGATGTCCGCGGGCGCGATCGCGCCGTCGTGGGGCACGGAGAGCACGATCGGCAACTCGCCCGGCCAATGCCGGATGTAGCCCGTCTCGCCGGCGCGGACCGGCGCGGCCCCGGTCGGGGCGGCCGGCGTGGTCGGGCC
>RFZB01000312.1 GCA_009920915.1 Sphingomonadaceae bacterium
GGCGGACGTTCGCCCGGCGTTCTGACCGGTCGAGCCGCGTCTGGGAGCGGGTCTCGGTCTGTTTATCGAGCAGCGCGGCGGTGGTACACCCCGGCAGTCGCCGGGCCAGGCAGGCCGCGATGCGCTCCGCCTGGTTGTAGCCCCGTTCCCGTCGGCGCGCCGCGTGCAGCGGGACCGGGACGAGCACCGCCCCCATGAGGTGACGCCGGAAGAGCGCGTCCTCGAGCGCGGCGTCCGCCAGGTCGTCGGCCAGCCAGGGGCTCCCCCCGTATTTGATGCGGTGGATGATTTCCCGGACGGGTCCGCGCGCCCGGAAGGGACAGACCGCCCGCCCGAAGGCCGGATTGAGGCCAAGGCAATGCGGGCAGGAACGGTCGTCCGCCAACGTCCCGTCGAAGGGGTGGCCGCAACGCAGGCACCGAGGGTCGTCGACCCGGGCCAGTTCCAAGGCGCCCGCCGCCGAGAGATGCCGGCGTGGTCCGAGCTCCATCGGTTCCCGCGTGACCACGCAATCCCGGGGGAAGATCAGGTCGAGCAGGCCGCGGTCGAGGTCATCGAGCAGCGCCATCGGTTTCCGCCCGCAACCAGGCGCGCTTCCGGTCCGAGCCCCAGGCGAACCCGCCGAGACCGGCGGCGGCGACCACCCGGTGGCAGGGGATGAGTCCGGCCAGGGGGTTGGCCCCCAGGGCGACCCCGACCGCCCGGGCTGACCCGCAACCGATGGACTTCGCCAATTGACCGTAGGTCTGCGTTTGGCCGGAGGGGATGCGGAGGGTCGCCTGCCAGACCGTGAGTTGGAAGGTGGTGCCGTAGGCCCGCGCGCTCCGGACGGTCGGCAGCTCTCCCGCGATGGGCTCGCCGCCGTGGGCGCGCAACCACCGACGGACCGCGGCGGCGGGGTGGGGTGAGCGATGGACGAGTTCGCCGTCCGGCGTCACGGCTTCCGTCAGTCCGCCCCGCCGGCCGACCCGCACCGGACCGAGGGCGCGGGCGGAGCGGAGGGACCAGGCCGGACGCATGCGCACAAAATGCGTTTGCCCGTGCGGGGGTTCAATCCAAGGTTTTCCTCATCCCATGGCTTTCAATTTCGACAGCTGCCCGGAACGCGCC
>RFZB01000313.1 GCA_009920915.1 Sphingomonadaceae bacterium
TGTGCGTTCTAGGTCTGGTTGCCTCAGCATTGGCCTCGCGCCTTGTCCGCCGCTTATGCGTGATACTCGGCCAAAATTGCTTACTGCGTAGCTCGGCGCAGCATCTATGGGTTTCCAGATTTCCGTGCTATAGTCTGTTAAGTCCATATAGGATGCATACAGTAAGTATGCCCTATACGCAAGGAGACTGACCATGCTCAAGAAGATTGCCAAATGGGCAGGCAAGCGCGCCAAAGAACGTTCGACCTATGCCGGTGTGGCCATTGTCGCCACAGTGCTGGGCGCTGACAAGCTTGGGATGCAGATCGATCAGATCGGCCAAGCTGTTGGCCTAATCGTTGGTGGCGGCCTGATCGGCAGCCAGACTCGCGACTAGCGCGCCTTACCGTTAAGGCGATCTACGACTAGCTGGGCGTATCCTGCGATATCTGCCCAGCTATCGTCGTATGTGAAATCCCCGTTGAGGATGCGCGCCATCTTACTGGCCGTCATCTGAAGGGCCTCTTTCATGTCCGCTGGTAGCTTCTGCCAATTGCGGCTGTGCCGCATAGCGGCTTTAAGGTTCTGGGCGATCAAGGCCTGCTCAGCAAACGTGCCGTAGCGTCCATGCCTCTCGTCCAGAATTTCATCGACGGCAGGCTTGGCTGCCTCGGCCTGTTCCTCTTCGACAATCTTGCGGAAGGTATCGGCCAGTCTGCTCATTGAGAAAACACCTTAATCTTGCCGATGAAGAGCGGGTTGATAGCCAGCTTGCCTACGCTGTAGAAGTTGCCCATGCCACGGGCTGCATCGTTGTCCTTATAGATTTCATCGACGATGATGAAATCAGATTGAGACAGGATGTTCACCAGTTCTTCAAGGGTCTTCGCGGGGTGTTCTCCGATTACTTGGTGAACGGAGTTTCCGCTACGCGAGGGCATGTTCATCGTAATCTGAAATCGCATAGTGATAGTCCCAAAAGAGTGGGCAGGACTTAGCATCCTGCCCACCCTCTTGTCCATTAACCGAAGTCGTCGTCAGCCGTTGCGGGTGCGGCGACAGGGGTGGACCCGGTCGATGGAGGCGTTGCCGCCGGTTGTGCCGCAGGCGCGGGAGTGTGAGCGGGAGAGC
>RFZB01000314.1 GCA_009920915.1 Sphingomonadaceae bacterium
CTGGTGCGGCTTCGACTGTAGCTGGCCCGACTGGTCCTACTGGCGCTACCGGCCCTACGGGCGCGACACCGGCTATTGGTGGCAGCAACACGCAAGTCCAGTATAATAACAGCGGTGCGCTGGCTGGTTCCGCGAACTTTGTGTTTGATGGCACAAACGTCGGGATCGGCACCACCGCGCCCGGAGCGCCACTCGATGTCGCCACCAATAGTAGCGCTGCTGGTATCTCGCTGCGGGGTAGGCCCTCGGACAACGTATCCGATTTCTCATTCAAATCTAACGACGCGGCCACAACTTACGCCCAAATCCAAGGGCGCAGCACTGACCTGCGTGTTCAGGCCAACAGCACCCTACCAGTTACATTTTTTACCAATTCCGCCGAACGCATGCGCATCACCAGCGGCGGCGACATTGGGATTGGGACGAGCACCCCCGGTTTCCGTCTTGACGTTTCCGGTACAGGGCATTTCACCGGCCTTACGCAGTTCGACAACGACGTAACGCTGAACAAAGCCACGTTGAACTACCTGTACTTCAACGACGCTATGGCCTTCGCCCGTAACGGTGCTGGCGAGCGCATGCGCATCGACAGCAGCGGCAACGTCGGGATCGGCACCAGCAGCCCTGCTTCTACGTTTGAGGTTGTCAGCAACGTTAGTGCGAATATCTTCTCAACCAATTACTCCGACAATGCGGCTGGCGGTAATTATATTGGCCGGAAGGGGCGCGGTACCAGTTCCGCTCCCACGGGAGGGGAACAGTGACGGCAACTACGGCAGCAAGGGCGTTGACCCATCCAGCTCGGAGGGTGGGTCTATCAACGTAGACAGGGTTTTCAGGTTGGCAACAAGCGATCCTCCATAGGATTCGGCCATTCCAGCTGCGCTGTGCCTTGGCTGATCACGCTTTGGAGCCCAATACCGGAGCAGCTGAGACAGGCCCCGCCTTCGCAGCCGCCCCCTTGCAACGCACGCCGCTGTTTGCCGCTGCCAAGGCCGCCGGTGGCCGCATGGTGCCCTTTGCCGGCTGGGAAATGGCGGTGCAATTTGGCGGCCTGGTGGCAGAGCACAACGCCGTCTTTTTGGCCGCCGACCGACAGCGTTGACTGCA
>RFZB01000315.1 GCA_009920915.1 Sphingomonadaceae bacterium
TGCCTGCCATTTTCTGCTAAGTTAATCTTCCAATTCGTAACCCAAAGCCCGCCAATGCTCCCAAAAAGTTGGGTAGGATTTTGCAACCACACGAGCATCATCCACAGCGATGTCCCAACCGGGCATGGCAAGCATGCTCATCGCCATCACCATGCGGTGGTCACCGAAACTCATAAACGAACCCATGGAAGGCAGGTGATCACCCTGCAGCTGCTGGGCCCAAGGCCGGTCGGGCTCGACCAACAAAACGATTTCGTCGCCATGAATCACCCGGCATTGAATACCGATGCCTTGCAAATTATCGCAAAGCGCTTGCAGTCGGTTGCTTTCCTTGTAAGCCAAATGGCCCACCCCTCGTATCTCCAACCGAAGCCCGCGCAGGACGGCCCAGACGGCCAAAGCGGGCACCATATCCGGGATGCCTGCGGCGTGACAAATCCACCGGTCTCCTTGTTGTTCCCATCCGGCTGGAGGAGGGGAATCAGGGTTTTCCTGTGAAGGGCTGCGGTCCTTGTTACCATCGCGGACGCGCAGTGTCAAATCCACGCGATCCCCAGAGCCGATAGGCGTCATCGCCCATTCCAAACGAGGAGCCAGCCAAGCCAGCCAGCCAAGAAGGGCCGCATCCCCTTGGAGAGAGCATGGGTTGAGGTTGGAGAGAATCAGCGTAGAGGCCAATGGATTGACCGCCTGGCGTAGAATCCAAAAGGTCGCTGCGCTCCAGTCCCCTTCGGGTGTCAAGACGGGGGACTCTACCGCACGGTAAGATTCCAAGCGGGCGTGGTAGGGCCCCGCGCTCGTTGACCAACCGGAGGCTTGGAGCATGGCCAGGGTCATGTCCAAGTATGGCCTGGACAGGAGCTCTTCGGGGCCCCAATACAATTCCAAATCTACACCGCGGCAAACCGCGCCCAAAAGAAGGGCGGAGGCAAATTGCGAGCTCACGTTGGACGGTAATACAACACGGCCTCCATGGAGAGACGAAGGTTCCAAGCGCAAGGGCGGGTAACCCTCCCTTTCCAAATAATGAATACGAGCTCCCAAGACTCTCAAGGCGTCCACCAATCCCAGAATAGGACGCTGATGAGCCCGGCCTTGCCCTTGCAATA
>RFZB01000316.1 GCA_009920915.1 Sphingomonadaceae bacterium
AGGGCAGAGCCGAGGCCAGGATGAGGGAAATGCCGAGTTTGAGGGTCATAGGGGGAAGGGGCGTGCTGGAAGGTCAGGCTGCCTGCTCCAGCCCAGAGCATATTGAAGCCACTTCCGATGTTGTGAAACACCAGCCCTGGCGCCTCCGTGCATTTACGAATCGATTTACGTTGTTCACCGGAAACGGGTTTGCCTAAAGTCGTAGATGTAAAGAGCTATTTCAAACGAGGAGACGACCCATGCCTGGTGGCAACAGAACCGAAGCAGCGCCCGCATCCAACCGCGACATTGCCAAGTCGTTGGAGTTCTATGAGCGTATCGCCTCGGCGCAACGTACAGGCAAGTCGGTTGCCATACCCTCGGCTGAGCGGCCCACCGGCGTTTTTGCCCGGTTCAAGTCGATCCGAGAGACCGCCGTGCCTGCTGATTACGCCTTGATGATGGCGCAGGAACAGCTCAAGTCCAGCGTGATCCGAAAGCATGGCACCTGGGGTTGGCGCCAACTGCTCAGCCGCGTGCCGGAATTGCGGGCTCTGCCCGAGTTGCACCGTGATGCCCTGCGGGCCTCTTCTCGGCCCTTGTCTGACCTGGCCGACGCGGCCGAACTGAGGGCAAAGATCAGCACGGCTTATCACGACGTCGACGAGATTGCACGGGCGGCCAAACACCTGATCAACAGTCGCAACCCCGAGGTGGATCAGGTTCTGATCCCCAGTGACCGCCTGGAGCAAGGCTCAGGCGCAGGCCAACCCGATCGCCACCCCGCTGACTACTGGGCCATAGCCTCCGCACAAGCGGACAGTCCCATCAACCAGGTCATGAACAAGAGCGTCTTGCGAAACGACGCCGATGACCGCCAGAAGGTGATGCAGGCGTTTGACAAGCGGATGAGCACGCTGGTCGCGCCAACCATTCAACATGCGGCGAAGGGCTATACCGCTGTCGAAGTCAGCGCTATTTCACGCCAAGTCTTGGCTGAGTTTCTGTTGGAAAAAGGTTCCCATGGCCGCTTTGACTATCACGAGGCCGGCCTGGCACTGTTGGCCGATGCCTTGACGGCTGACTTTGCGCCGCCGGGCAACGGTTGGGCGCTGGCATCACGCTTTGCT
>RFZB01000317.1 GCA_009920915.1 Sphingomonadaceae bacterium
TTCTTTTAACCCGGCAACTGCCGCCCCTACGGTAAATGCTTGTCTCCACTTTGAGGCAGTTTCAGCCGCAAAGCGTTTCATGTCAGCCTTGGCAGACGTGACGCCGCGCTTAAATGCGGTGCCGTCTAGGCCAAGCCGAAATTTGATGTCCTCGCTCATTAGTTCTTAGTCAATTCCCGCGCAATCGCCTTGGCCCTAGCTTCATCGCTCAACTTGTTCACCATCGGCTCTTTGTCGCTGCTACGTTGGCGTATAACGCGCAGGTATTGAAAGACGCACGCTATGGGCAAGTCCAAGACTTCGCGTTGCTGCCAGCCGTATTCACGCGCAAGCACGTCAACCAAAGAGGCTAGCCAAGAATTGAACGTCTCGCCCCGCCTGCCGCCGCCCTCTGGCGAGTCAAGGAATGTGGCGTTGACAAATGCCTCAATCTCATCGCAACACGTCTTAAAATTGCGCCAGCCAAAGTCAACGGCGAACCGGCGCATTGCTTTGTCATCCGCCAAGCTGCCGCCCTGTAGCACGTAGATGAATTGCGGAATATGCTCTGGCAACACGTCCCCGCCCGTCACAAATCCGTTGCCGCAGTGCGTCAGCAATGCAAGGTGACGGGCTGTCATGGGCTTGACAACGTGTCCGCACAAGACAGCTTCCAATTCTAGGAAGGCAAAGTCCCGAAGCCGGTCTTGCTTTTGGCAAGCCTCGACATACTCGGGAAGATGAGCAAAGCGCGGATTCACGGCGTTAGGAGCCGCACGGGACTAGCCCGCGTCCGGCTTAGTTGTAGAGCTTTGTAAAGGCGATTTGAAACTTGGTGGCATCAGCCTGCCCACGGGGCTGCGACACTTCGTCAATGTAAAATGTCTCGGCTCCGATTGTGGCGTCATCCGTGTAGGTGAATGTAACGCCATTAAGTGGAAGCTTGGTCCCGCCGGTAATCTTTTGCAGCGTCGCCGTGCCAGTTACAAAATCGGCAATGACAACTTGCCCGCTTGGCTCGTTGTCGCCGTTGCGCCGGGGAATTTTTTGAGTCGGCCTTTGAACGTCAAAGGATTCACTGATATAGCTTACGCCGCCCACTGAAAGCGTTGGGCTTCCATAGGGAATTG
>RFZB01000318.1 GCA_009920915.1 Sphingomonadaceae bacterium
GTGGAGTCGCTGGGTCTGGACGAGTCCGAAATCTTCAACGCCTACCACGAGGTCTCCTCGATCCGTGACAAGGACGAATTCCTGATCCCGTTCATCGACGCGATCATGGACCCGCACTTCAAGACCGGAACACCCGAAGCCGACCAGACCCTGCTCAAGAGCCTGATCGTCTTTGCCTGCCTGATGGAAGGCCTGTTCTTCTACGTGGGCTTCACCCAGATCCTGGCGCTGGGCCGCCAGAACAAGATGACCGGTGCCGCCGAGCAGTACCAGTACATCCTGCGCGACGAGTCCATGCACTGCAACTTCGGCATCGACCTGATCAACCAGATCAAGCTCGAGAACCCGCACCTCTGGACCGCCGAGTTCAAGGCCGAGATCAAGGCCCTGTTCCTCAAGGCCGTCGAACTCGAATACCGCTACGCCGAAGACACCATGCCGCGTGGTGTGCTCGGCCTGAACGCGTCCATGTTCAAAGGCTACCTGCGCTACATCGCCAACCGCCGCGCCACGCAGATCGGCCTCGAAGCCCTCTTCCCGAACGAGGAAAACCCGTTCCCGTGGATGAGTGAAATGATCGACCTGAAGAAGGAACGCAATTTCTTCGAGACCCGCGTCATCGAATACCAGTCCGGTGGCGCGCTCTCCTGGGATTGACCCCCTCTTGATGATGAACCAGTTCAAGCCCCGATCCGCCAGCGTCCGCAGGACGTTTGCGGCGGGGCTTTCCCGTGTTCAGGGTGTTGAGGCCGGCCTCAGCACCCTGAATCGCTTGGTGCGGCCAACACGCATCGAGTGTTTTGTGTCCGATGATTCTTCCATTTGAACTAGGAGAAAACCATGGCAACTGCAAAAAAAGCAGCCGCAAAAAAAGCGGCCCCCAAGAAAGCCGCAGCCAAGAAGCCTGCAGCTAAGAAAGCCGTAGCGAAGAAGCCCGCAGCCAAAAAAGCTGCACCGGCCAAAAAAGCTGCTGCCAAGAAGCCCGCAGCCAAAAAGGCTGTCGCCAAGAAGCCCGTGGCCAAAAAAGCCGTAGCCAAGAAGCCCGCAGCCAAGAAAGCTGCACCGGCCAAAAAAGCTGCTGCCAAGAAGCCCG
>RFZB01000319.1 GCA_009920915.1 Sphingomonadaceae bacterium
CCGACACGCGGATTTTCAATCCGCTGCTCTACCAACTGAGCTACCGGGCCGTGAGGCTGCAATTATAGCAGCATACGGACCCCGGGCCCGGGGAGTCAGCCGGCTTTTTTGCTGCGGGACAGGTCCACCCCGAGCTGCTTGAGCTTGCGGTAGAGGTGGGTGCGCTCCAGGCCGGTCTTTTCGGCCACACGGGTCATGGAGCCGCCTTCCTGCGCCAAGTGGAACTCGAAGTAGGCTTTTTCAAAAGCGTCACGGGCTTCGCGCAGGGGCTTGTCCAGATCGAACTGCTGCTGCACAAGGACCTCTGGTTCCTGCACACCTGGCGCAACATCGGGCTGCAGCACAGCGGGCAATGCACCCAGTGCGGGCGGCGTGGTGCTCGCCTGAACCGCGGCCTTGCCATGACCGGGATGCGCCAGCCCCTGCTCCACCGCCTTGAGCAGCTTTTGCAGGGTGATGGGTTTCTCGAGAAAGGCCAGGGCGCCGATGCGCACGGCTTCGACGGCCGTGTCGATGGTGGCGTGGCCACTCATCATGATGACCGGCATGTTCAAAAGACCACCGGTAGACCATTCTTTGAGCAAGGTCACACCATCGGTGTCGGGCATCCAAATGTCGAGCAACACCAAATCGGGCCGCATGCGAAGACGTATCTCTCGCGCTTGCGCTGCGTTCTCGGCCAGCTCTACGTTGTGTCCTTCATCGTTGAGGATTTCGGAGAGCAAATCGCGAATGCCCAACTCGTCATCGACCACCAATATATTTGCCATGTTGCGCTTAGTTGCCTCTAATATGCATCGACTGTGCTGCTTCATTGGACACTTGAAGTCCTTCTCAAAACTGACGCAAGCTTTAAATCTGCGCCAGCTTCTCGACCGTGAATGATAACGACACTTGGGCACCTTTGACCACCCCATCTTCAACTCGGTTGGCAATATCCAATCGGGCCCCGTGCTCATCGGCAATTTTCTTCACCACCGCCAGCCCCAAACCGGTGCCTTTGGCCTTGGTGGTGACGTAAGGTTCGAAGGCGCGCTGCAGAATATTGGGCGAAAAACCGGGGCCTTCGTCGAGGACTGTCA
>RFZB01000320.1 GCA_009920915.1 Sphingomonadaceae bacterium
CTCCATGTTCTTGAACGGGATCAAGCCAAAGGTGCTCGTCGCCGTATTGCTCAGCACGTTGCCAAAGCCTTCGACCGGCGTGACCGGACGGAAACTCGCCAGATAAGAGGCCGCGATGCCGCCGTCGAATGCCATGACTAGCTAAGGATCGATTGCGTGAGGAGAGCGTTCTGATTCGCGCCAGCTTGCTGCTGCGCCAATAAAGCATTGGCCAGCGTCTGCTGCATCATCTGCCTGGACTGAAGCTGAGCCGCAATTTCCGCGCGTTGACGGTCGTTCTGCAGCGCCAGCTCTGATGCCATGTTCTGCACTGGCAGCATGGTCTGCGCGCGCTTGAGATCCATCGCAAGCTGTGCATCTGCCTGCTTCTGCGCCAAGCGCAAGGCTTGCTCCTCGGGACTGCCCTCCACGACACCAGCTAGTGCGTCCATGAGGCCGCGACCAGCCGTTCCGCCCAGTGCCGCACCGAGGCCGGCGCCGACCAACGCGCCCACTGGCGCCAAGGGGCCAGACAGCATCGCGCCCGCAGCAGCGCCACCCAGTGCCCCGCCGGCCAGGCTCCCTCCGCCAGTGCCCACAGCCTGGGCCACGTTGCGGCCCGCCGACTCTGTCGGGTCATTCAGTTCACTTGCAGCGGAGGCCAGGGCCATCAACGTGCCAAGACCTGCCAATCGCCCATAGCGGGGGCTCCAGCCGCCCGACGCATTCGGCTTTCCGATCAAACCCAAAAGCTTGTCGCCGGCTTTTCTGGCCCATAGATCCGCTCCATTGAGCGCCGCGGCGGCGGCATCCAATGGCCTGTTACTCTCCGTCGATCGCGGTTGTCGAACACCGCCTGGCAAGAGCAGCCCGCTACCAGGTTCCTCGATATACAGAGTCATCGACGTCTACTGAACGGCGCGGTTCTATCTTTCGATTCTAGGAACCAATCTGCGCCATTTCTTTCCGCGCCTCCTCGACCAGTTGCCTGATCACACCGAGGTCCAGCGCCACAATGCCGTTGATTTCGATCACGGCCTCTGGGATCACCTCTCGCACCTGCTGCGCACTGAATCCCGCGCGCTCGAGCCCCGAGGCATCA
>RFZB01000033.1 GCA_009920915.1 Sphingomonadaceae bacterium
ACTGCGCCTTTTGCGCGTCTGAGCCATGCCGCAACAAGGTGCCCATGATGTACATTTGCGCATGACACGCCCCGCCATTGCAGCCTTGGCGCTGGATTTCCTCCAAAATGGCTGCCGCGCCCGACAAGGGCAGGCCTGCGCCGCCAAATTCCTCAGGGATCAATGCGGCCAAATAGCCTGCATCGCCCAAAGCTTGAACAAACTCAGTCGGATAGGCGCGGTCTTTATCTTTGGCACGCCAATAGTCACCCGGAAATTGCTGACATAATTTCGCAACTTCTTCCCGGATATGATTGTAATTGTTCATTTTAATTCCTGTCTTGCAGCTTGCCACGCGCAATCACTTGCGCCTGTATTTCGGCTGCGCCCTCAAAAATGTTCAAGATGCGCGCATCGCACAAAATGCGGCTGATGTCATATTCCAGCGCATAGCCATTGCCGCCATGAACTTGCAGCGCAGCATCAGCATTGGCCCAAGCCACGCGGGCAGCGTGCAATTTGGCCATGCCCGCCTCAATATCGCAGCGTTTGCCCTGATCCTTTTCGCGCGCGGCAAAATAGGTCATTTCGCGTGCGAACAGCGTATCGACGGCCATCATCGCCAGCTTGTCACTCACACGCGGAAAATCAATTAATGGCTTGCCAAATTGCTTGCGCGTTACGGCATAGTCAAAGCCCAGTTCAAAGGCGCGTCGGGCCACGCCTACGGCTCGCGCGGCAGTCTGGATACGTGCGCCTTCAAAGGTCTGCATGAGCTGCTTAAAGCCTTGGCCTTCGACGCCGCCCAAAAGAGCATCTTCTGGGGCGCTCAGCCCATCAAATTGCAGCGCATATTCGCGCATTCCGCGATACCCAAGCACTTCAATCTCGCTGCCCGCCATGCCCGGTGCCGGGAAGGGGACTTCATCGGTTCCTCTCGGCTTGGGGATAAGGAACATGGATAGGCCCGCATAGCCTTTTTCATCCGGCAGGCTGCGGGCAAGCATGGTCATCATGTCCGACCGCGCGGCATGCGTGATCCAGGTCTTCGCGCCATGGATTTCCCAGCCCTGTGGCGTGCGCGCGGCGCGGGTGGCAAGGCTTGCCATGTCAGAGCCCGTATCCGGTTCGGTAAAGACAGCGGTCGGCAGAATGTCGCCAGTGGCAATGCGCGGCAGCCAGTGCTCCTTTTGGGCCTCTGTACCGCCCAGAACGATCAATTCGCCCGCAATTTCAGACCGGGTGCCCAATGATCCTGCGCCAATCCAGCCGCGAGATAACTCCTCGGTGATGACGCACATCACCAACTTGCCAAGGCCCAGCCCGCCATAGCTTTCAGGAATGCACACGCCAAACGTGCCAAGGGCGGCCATTTCCGCAATTGTGGCCTCTGGGATCAGCGCATTTTCAAGATGCCAGCCATGCGCAAAAGGAAGGATGCGATCGTCTGTAAAGCGTCGATATTGGTCTCGAATGCTATCGATCAGGGGATCGCCGGTCTGGTCGGTAATCGTCTGGCCAGAGCGCAGATGCTGGATCAGGGCTAGCCGGGTGGCAGGGGTATTTCCCTGTTTTACGAAGACCTGGACGGCGGGGTCTTCCCTCAGCTTGCGTGCAGCATCCTCAGCGCCCAGCCCAGCCGGGCGGATAAATTCATTCTGCCCCATGGGCAGACCACCAAGCAATTGGGACAGCGTCTCGCCAAATCCAATGCGGACAGCCAATCGGTCAGCTTGTGTTGCCCGGCTTTGGGCCTCGAGTGCCTCAAGCCATAGGGAAACGGCGCGAAGCGCTGCAATGCTGGTTTCCACCCATGCATAGCCATGTGCGGCGTGTTGTTCCGCCTCGAGACTGGAGGATGAAAGGCGCGTGCGCAGGCAGGATTGGGCCGCGGCGGCATAGCCTTCGGCCGCTGCCAATGCGGCTTTCGCCTGATCAAGGATGGCCAATTCAGCCATGAACGCCCACAATCCCTGTATCAATCAGCTTGGCAATCGCGCCGCTGCCGAGCCCCAAGCGCGAGGCGAGGATCTCCTCGCTATGTGCGCCAAGATATGGCGCTGGGGCAGGGGGCTGCCGTTCCTGCCCGGGCAAGGTCGCAAAGCTGCCTGCCGCGGGATAGGCCGCTCCGCTGGGGTTATTTGCTGTGCCAAATATCGGGTTGTTACCGACCAATTCTGGGTCGCGCGCAGCATCGAGCATGGTCTGATAAGGCCCATAACAGCCCCCCACATCGTCAAGAGCAGCCTTTAGCTGTGCATAGGGCCAACCGGACACTTTTTGCGCGACGAGTGGAAACAGCACATCGCGGTGCTCAAAGCGCACGCCTTCATCCTTGGCGAAAGAAACGCCGCGATCAGCCTCGATAGCCGCAATCTCATTGCCAATGCCCAAGACTGCAACCAAGCCTGACCATTGGCGGGGCGTGATCGCCATAATCATCAGGCGGACGCCATCTTGTGTCACAAAATCGCGCCCAAAAGCACCATAGACGGCGTTGCCAAGTCTTTCCCGGTTGGCCCCAAAGGTCAGCACTTCCGCTAAGGAGCCAAGATTGGCGACTGTGCCAATGGCGACATCCGATAATGGCACGCGGACTTCCTGACCCTGGCCCGTGGCATCGCGGTGATGGAGCGCCGCGAGCATCGCAAAAGCGGCATAGGCGCCGGTCAGCAAATCCCATGCGGGCAGGACGTGATTGACGGGCTCTGGCCCCGGGCCTGTCAGGTCGGGATAACCAACGGCACTGTTTACTGTGTAATCCAGCGCCGGACCGCCATCGGCCATGCCCATGATGCGGACCGTGACGAGGTCTGCTCGGCCCTGCGTCAGCGTGTCATGCGCCAAAAAGCCATTGACCGGGAAGTTGGTGATGAATTGGCCAGTCTTTTGAACCAGTTCTGCCAATAATTCGCGGCCCTCTGCGCGGCCAAGGTCCAGCGCGACGGACTTTTTGGCGCGGTTCAGATTTTCCCAATACAGGCTGCGGCCATTATCTGCCTTTGGCCAGCGATTGAAATCTGGCCCGCCGCCAATTTGGTCAACACGGATCACCTCCGCGCCCATTTGCGCCAAATATAGCCCAGCCGTGGGAGAAGCGACGAAGGATGAAGCTTCCACAATAGTAAGGCTCGGCAATAACTTATACATCGTTCTTACGACCAGACATGACCATTGGTGGCAAAGTCCCGCAGCATATGTTTGGCAATTTGCAACTGCATGATTTGCGTTGTGCCTTCGTAAATTCGCAAGATACGCGCATCCCGGAAGAAGCGCTCTGCCTCATATTCTGCGAGATACCCCGCGCCGCCATAAACCTGCACACAGCGATCCACCACGCGGCCGCACGCTTCGGTTGCAAACATCTTGGCGGCAGCGGCCTTGCGGACGATGTTTTCGCCGCGATCAGCGCGGGCGCAGGCGTCCGCAATCATACATTCGGCGGCGTAAAGCTCAGCATCGCTATCGGCGAGCATGGCTTGGATCAGCTGGAAATTGCTGATGGATTCTCCAAAGGCCTTGCGTTCGGTTGCGTAGCGCACGGCCGTATCCAATGCGCGGCGGCCCATGCCAACGGCCATACCAGCGACAGAAAGACGCCCATTATCAAGGCTTTGCATCGCAATTTGGAAGCCGCGCCCTTCCACGCCGCCCACCAGAGCATCCCCCGGGATCTTCACATCATCCAAATTGATATCCGCAATATGGGCGCCTGCTTGGCCCATTTTTTTATCCGGGCTGCCAATGCTGATGCCCGGCGATGTCATATCAACAATGAAGGCGGAGACATGGGCATTTTTGGGCAGCGCTTCCTTATGGGTCCGCGCCATGATCAGGCCGATTTTGGCGTGTGGGCTGTTGGTGATGTAGCGTTTGGTGCCATTGAGGCGATAGCCATTGCCTTCCTGCACCGCCGTTGTCGCCATCGCCGCTGAGTCAGATCCGCTGCCCGGCTCTGTCAGGCCAAAACAGGCAATTTCGCCCGAGGCAATGCGCGGCAGCCAATGGGCTTTTTGCTCAGGCGTGCCGAAATTCTTGATCGCGCTGCCTGTCATCCCAATGTTGATGGATACCGTGGAGCGATAAGCGGGGGCTGCATAAGCGAGTTGCTTCACTGTTTCGATATATTGGCTGACATTCATGCCCGCCCCGCCAAATTCTTCGGGAATGGTGATGCCAAACAGCCCCATGTCGCGCATTTCCTGAAGAATGTCGTCCGGGATGCGGTCATTCGCAATCACATCGGCTTCAGCAGGGATCAGCCGTTCGCGCACATAGCGGCGCAGTTGATCGATGAAGGCGTCAAAAATTTCGGGGTCCATGCCAGACATAAAAGGCTCCATCACACCGGATCATAAGGGAAAACATCGCCCGAGCGCTCTGCTGGGTCGGCAAAACTTGGGCGGAAGGCAGGCAAAAGCTCGCTTGCAATTGTGTCAGCAGTCCACCCCTCGCTGCGATGCAGGGAGCGAATGGGGCGCGGCTTGGAAAACAGAAAAATCTCATTCTTGCGCACGGCGAAAATCTGGTTTGTCACTTCGGCTGAGGCATCTGAGGCGAGGAAGACAACCAAAGGCGCAATTTTATCCGCACTCATGGTTTTCAGACGCTCGACGCGGGCTTTTTCTTCCTCTGTTGTTGCCGGGATGGATGCCGTCATCCGGCTCCAGGCGAAGGGTGCAATACAGTTAGACCGGACGCCCGCCCGCGCCATATCCAGCGCAATAGATTGCGAGAGGCCAACAATGCCCAATTTTGCGGCCGAATAATTGGCTTGCCCGAAATTGCCAATCAGCCCCGATGTCGAGGTGAAGTGAATGAAGCTGCCCGATCCCTGATCCTTAAAATAGGGCGTTGCGGCTTTGGAAACATTGAAACAGCCGTTGAGATGGACATCAACAACGGCCTGCCAATCTTCATGGCTCATTTTGTGCCAGATGCGGTCGCGCAAAATGCCTGCATTGTTCACAACCGCGTCAATACGGCCAAAGGCCTTCACAGCGTCTTCAATGATTGATGCCGCCCCCTTGGGGTCTGCCACGCTGGCGCCATTCACCAAAGCTTTGCCGCCAGCGCGCTGAATATCTGCCACGGTTTCTTCAGCCGGGGATAGGTCTGTGCCTTCGCCTTCGCCTGATGTGCCCAAATCATTGACCACAACTGCCGCGCCTTCTTTGGCGCACAGCAAAGCAATTTCTCTTCCAACGCCGCGGCCGGCGCCCGTTACTGCAACTACTTTGCCGTCGAGCATGCCCATTGGTCATTCCGCTCCTGTGTTTTTCATTCCCGGCTTGGTCCGCCATTGATTGGCGTGAGTCCCTCCGGCCATTTTCTCAAGGCCAGAAGAGTTTGCGGGTTGCAAGACCTAAAGTTGAGGGGGGTGGGGCAAGAAATCCCCTTTCGCAAAGACATCTTGTCGCCTAAAGCGCGTCCCGAAATGCACGCCTACGCCAATCCGGCTCGATTCCTAAAGCTCGCGCGTCCGCTGACGCCCGTGTTCCTATTTGCTGGACTCATGCTGATCCTTGCAGGCAGCTATGCGGGTCTTGTGCTGACTCCAAAAGATTATCTTCAGGGGGATAGCGTCCGGATTCTCTATATTCACGTGCCTGCGGCGTGGCTTGGCATGGGGGGCTGGTCTGCCCTTGCGATTGCCAGCATTGTCCAGCTTGTTTGGCGTCACCCACTTGCAGGGGTTGCGGCCCGTGCCATTGCTGTTCCTGGGGCGCTGTTCACGGCGCTTTGTCTGATAACTGGTTCCATTTGGGGGCGGCCCACTTGGGGCACATGGTGGGAATGGGATGGCCGGATGACCTCTATGCTCGTCCTCCTCTTCTTGTATTTTGCATATATTGCCCTTGCCAATGCCAGCGAGGAACGGACCAGTGTCAGCCGGGCAACTGCCATTTTCGGGATTGTGGGCGCGGTAAACATTCCGATCATCAACCGATCAGTCGTTTGGTGGAATAGCCTGCATCAAGGCCCGTCTATCACGCTGAAAGGCTCAACAATCGCGCCAGAGCTGCTGTGGCCATTGGGCCCAACATTGCTTGGCTTTTCATTGCTTTTCGGGGCTATCGTGTTGATGCGGATGCGGGCCAATTTGGCCGAGGCCAAGCGCGAGGCGCGGTTGCGCCGATTGGCGGCCGCATGAACCACTGGCCCTTCATCATCGCCGCTTATGGGCTGACGGGTTTGGCGACAATCGCCGTTACTCTGTGGAGCTATTTGGCCATGCGCCGCGCAGAAGCAGAGCTTGAGAATAAGGATCAGGGTCAGTGAAAGCGAAGAAGCAACGGCTTATTCTTGCTCTCTTGGCGCTTGCCGCTGTCATTGGCGCTGGGTTGCTGGCAGCCTCGGGGCTGAAGCAAGAAGCTTCGTTCTTTTATGCGCCGGGCGATGTTGACCACTCTCAACTTCCGCTTGATCGCGCTGTCCGCTTGGGCGGCATGGTCAAGGAAAAGTCTATTCGCCATGATCCAGATGGGGTCACCATCCACTTCATCGTGGAGGATGGCAAAGCGACCGTGCCGGTGAGTTTCAAAGGCATTGCGCCTGATTTGTTCAAGGAAAAATCAGGTGTGGTGGCTGAGGGACATTTTCAGCGGGATGGCAGCTTTGTTGCAACGAACCTGCTCGCGAAACATGATGAACGCTATATGCCTCCAGAATTGGAAGGCAAAATGCACAAAACAGGTAGCCTGACACAATGATTGCTGAAATTGGGCTGGGGCTTTTGTGGCTTGCAGCTGGCCTTGCGGTTCTTCAATCCGTGCTGGGCGGTTTGGCGCTAAAATTAACGCATCGCCCTGATTTGGGAGGTGCAATTAAGCCAGTCGCAATAGCGCAAGGTGTTCTGGCCACATGTGCCTTTGTTGTGCTGGTTTATCTGTTCATGATCTCAGATATGTCAGTCAAACTGGTGGCGGATAACAGCCATTCTGAAAAGCCGTGGCTGTACAAATTTTCCGGGTCATGGGGAAATCACGAAGGGTCAATGCTGCTCTGGGTGACGATCCTTGCCCTTTCGGGGGGTGGTATTGCGCTGTTGGAACGTCGGGTACGGCGTGACACGCTGATCGCAACATTAATGGCCCAAGGGCTGATCGCGCTGGGGTTTTATGCCTTTTTGCTCTTTTCCTCAAATCCCTTTGCGCGTCTGAATCCGGCGCCTTCTGACGGCAATGGGCTTAATCCTTTGCTGCAAGATCCGGGCTTGGCGCTCCATCCGCCAACGCTATACCTTGGCTATGTTGGGATGTCGGTGGCGTTTAGCTTTGCCGTTGGGGCGCTGTTGACCAAAGATGTCGGCCCAGCCTTTGCCCGCGCCATGCGGCCTTGGGTGCTGGGGGCTTGGGTATTCCTGACGCTTGGCATTACGGCGGGCAGCTATTGGGCCTATTATGAATTGGGCTGGGGCGGCTGGTGGTTTTGGGACCCAGTAGAAAACGCATCACTCATGCCGTGGCTGGCCGCGACAGCGCTGCTCCATTCAGTAACCGTGCTGGCAACACGCGATGCTCTGCGCGCTTGGACAATCATGCTGGCAGTGGTGGCTTTCTCTATGTCGATGATTGGGACTTTTCTTGTCCGGTCCGGCATTCTCACCAGCGTGCACGCGTTCGCGGTTGATCCGCAGCGAGGGACGTTCATTCTGGCCTTGCTGCTTATCTACATTGGGGCGGCGCTCACGCTATTTGCCTTGCGGGTCGGAACTGTGCGGGAAGGCGCAACTTTTGAGCCCGTGAGCCGTGAGGCGGCTCTTGTCCTCAACAATCTCTTCCTCACGGTTATCCTCGGCGTGGTCTTGATTGGCACGCTGTATCCCATTGTGGCGCAGGCCATGGGGCAGCAGATTTCGATTGGACCGCCCTATTTTAACCCGGCAGCAGGGTCTGTCGCCCTGTTGCTGGTTGTGGCCATGGCAGCTGGGCCCTTGATGCGCTGGCGGCGCGATGGGGCAGGCGCGCTGATGCGCCGGATGGCACTGCCACTGGCCTTGGGCGCTGTCGTGATGGGTCTTGTCCGCCTGATGGCCCCAGAGATTAGCATTTTATCATGGCTTGGCTTGTCAGCCGCGGCCTTGGCTGCAGCAGGCAGCCTTGCGCCTTTATGGGGCCGCAATTTGCGCCGGACCCCGCTGTTTACATGGGGCATGGTCGTCTCACACCTTGGGGTTGCTGTGGCGCTTGCGGGTATGGCGACAGACACGGCCTTTATGAAGGAGCGGCTGGTTGCCGTGAGTGAAGGCGAGGCGGCGGATGTGGGGCCGTACAGCGTTCGCTTGGTCATGGTCGCGCCCGTGATTGGGCCAAATTGGACGGCGCTAGAAGCCACCATGGAAGCCCAGCGGGGCACGAGCAGGCCGTTCACGCTGAAACCGCAGGCACGCAATTACAGCAACCCGCCAACGGATACGAGTGAGGCGGCAATCTCCACGCGCTGGGATGGCCAGCTTTACGCGGTGCTTGGCAAGCAAAATGCCGATGGAAGCTGGCAGCTTCGTCTGTGGTGGAAGCCATGGGTTACGCTCATTTGGTTGGGCGGTGGATTAATTGCCTTGGGCGGGGTGCTGTCCTTGCTGGGTCGGCTGTGGCGCGAACGACGGGGCTTAGGGGAGGCGACACATGCGTAAACTGCTCTTATGGGTTCCCTTAATGGTGTTCGCGCTGTTCGCCGGGGTCTTGTTGCGTGGCCTCATCGCGCCGGAATCCGGCACCATCTCGTCAAAGATGGTCGGCAAAGCTGTACCAGATTTTACCTTGCCGGCGGCAATTGCCAGCCATCCGGGTCTCTCCAGCGCAGATTTAAAGTCAGGCAAGCCCGTTTTGCTCAATATCTTTGCAAGCTGGTGTTTGCCGTGCGCCACTGAAGCCCCAATTCTGTTGGAATTGGAAAAGCAAGGCGTTGAAATTCACGCCATTGCCATTCGCGATAAGCCGGAAGACGTGGTCGCCTTTCTGCGCCAGCATGGAGATCCTTATGCGCGCATTGGGTCTGATGTCTCAAGCCAAGTGCAGATTAGCTTAGGCTCATCAGGGGTGCCAGAAAGCTTTGTTATTGATGGTAAAGGCATCGTGCGGATGCAGCATTTGGGTGACATCCGCGCTGAGGATGTGCCGAAGATTCTTGCTGCTTTGAAAGCTGCTGAATGATGATCCGCGGCCTGATTTTGCTGATCCTCGCTGGGCTATCGGCACCTGTGCTGGCCGATTCTCGTATGGATGCCGCGCCCTATGCCTATGTTCAGTTGAAAGACCCGGCAAAGGAACGCCAGGCGAAGGAGTTGATGGCCACAATTCGCTGCCTTGTTTGTCAGGGCCAATCCATTGCGGATTCAGATGCCGAAATGGCGGGCGATATGCGTTCTCTGATCCGTGAACGGATCGAGAAGGGGGAAAAGCCAGAGGCCATTCGGGCGTGGCTGGTTGAGCGCTATGGCGATTGGGTCACCTACGCGCCACCAACCCGCGGATCGTCACTGGTGCTATGGGGCCTTCCGTTGGTTCTGTTGATGTTCGGCACTGGGCTTGCGATGAGCCGTATTCGCAGAAAGGCCCGGTAATGGCGCTCTTTGGTGTTATCCTTATTGGTTTGCTGACGATTGCCGTTCTGTGGAGATTTGGACGTGTCTCGCAAGGCGCGCTGTCCTTAACCGGTGCAGCCCTTGCCTTGGGGCTTGTCGGCTATTCTTTGCAGGGGGACCCGAATTTAGCCGGTGCGCCTGTTGCACCCAAGCCTGAAGCCCCCGCTATGCCCCTTGCAGATTCTGGGACGCGAGGGGAGCTGATTGGAAAATTTGGGTCTGAGGCTGAGGCCATGGCCCAAGCTGATAGCTACTTCCGAATTGATCGGCCTGATTTGGCTGCCGCTGTTCTGCAACGTGCGCTTAAATCAAACCCAAATAGCGCAGCACTGTGGACGGGCCTTGGCAATGCCATGGTCGGGCAGGGGCAGGGTGTTTTGTCTCCTGCGGCAGACTATTGCTATAAACGGGCATTGAAGATTGCGCCCGGCTATCCCGGGGCGCTCTATTTTTATGCGATGGCCTTGGCACAAAATGGTCGGGTAGAAGACGCAAAGCCCGTCTTCCGCCAGTTAATCGCTGCAATTCCACAAGATGCACCCTTCCGGCAGAAATTGCTGGCTGATCTGGGCCGGGCAGGTTTGTTGGAGACTGGTAACACGGCGCCTGCTGCCACTGCCAAATGATTTGCGGGGCGCGCATCACCGTGCTAGCGGGCGCGACGTTTTCATCACGCCACATCCCAGCTTTGGCGATGTCGCGCATTTAATGGGTCCTCGCAATGAGTGAGTCCGCAGCAAATTCCACCCGTTATCAAGATATTGAAGAACACGGTCATCAAAATCATGGCCCGCTTCATAAGTTGATGATTGCCGCTATTGGCATTGTCTATGGCGATATCGGGACGAGTCCCATCTACGCCTTTCGCGAAACATTTGCAGGACACCACCCGATCCCGCCAGATCATCTGCATATCTATGGCGTGTTGAGCCTGA
The DNA here is from genome assembly GCA_009920915.1 of Sphingomonadaceae bacterium. Taxonomy (GTDB): domain Bacteria; phylum Pseudomonadota; class Alphaproteobacteria; order Sphingomonadales; family Sphingomonadaceae; genus Aquisediminimonas. Next base: position 10,501 of record RFZB01000033.1, read on the forward strand.
TTTTCTGGTCGATGATGGTCGTCGTGTCATTGAAATATGTCACGGTGATCCTGCGGGCCGACAATAAGGGGGAAGGCGGTAGCCTGGCCTTGCTCGCGCTCATCAGTCGTGAGGCGCAAGGCAAAAGCTGGTCGGTCCCTATTGTTATGCTGGGCGTGTTTGCAACCGCGCTCTTTTATGGAGATTCCATGATCACACCGGCCATGTCGGTGTTGTCCGCGTCAGAGGGTTTGGCAGTTGTCAGCCCCGCTTTTGAGCCATTGGTACTGCCTATTTCAGTCACCATTCTCTTTTGTCTCTTTGCGTTTCAATCACGCGGAACGGCGCGGGTGGGGGCCTTATTCGGCCCCATCATGATTGTCTATTTCTGCACCTTGGCGCTTTTGGGCATTTATCACATCGTTCAATCCCCTGAGATTATTTGGGCTTTGTCGCCCAGCCATGCGGTCTCGTTCTTTGCGGATGATCCCTTGCGGGGCTTTTTGGCCTTGGGGTCGGTTGTGCTTGCCGTCACAGGCGCTGAGGCGCTCTATGCGGATATGGGACATTTTGGCCGTCGGCCTATCCGCATTTCATGGATCTGGATTGTGCTGCCCGGTTTGATGCTCAATTATCTGGGGCAGGGCGCCATGATTATGAGCATGACGCCGCAAGAGGCCAATCAGGCGATTCTCAACCCCTTCTTCCTGCTGGCACCTGAAAGCCTGCGTCTGCCGTTGGTGCTTTTGGCGATTGCGGCCACAATCATTGCCAGCCAAGCCGTGATTTCCGGGGCATTTTCGTTGACCCAACAGGCCATTCAATTGGGCTTTATGCCGCGCTTGCGAATCCAACATACAAGTGAGAGCGCCGCCGGGCAGATTTATATTCCGGTTATCAATTGGGCGCTGATGGTGATGGTCATTCTGCTGGTGCTGCAATTTGGCAGTTCTAGCAACTTGGCGTCTGCCTATGGCATTGCCGTGACGGGGGCGATGTTCATCGACACCTGTCTGCTTGCCGTATTGTTGCTGAACATTTGGAAATGGAACCGCTTGTTCGTCCTGCCTCTGCTGGCAGTCTTCTTTGTCGTAGATACCGCTTATTTCACGGCAAACTTGACCAAGGTGCCCTCTGGCGGGTGGTTCCCGCTGGTGGTTGGCTTAATTGTCTTCACGATGCTCACCACATGGTCGCGCGGCCGCAAATTGATGATGGAGCGGATGCGCGAGGCCGCTATGCCCGTAAAAGTGTTCATCAATTCAGCCGCCAGCTCTGCCTCGCGCGTGCCGGGCACGGCCGTCTTTATGACATCAACAGTTGAAGGCGTGCCACATGCGCTGCTGCACAATTTGAAACATAATAAAGTGCTGCATGAGCGTGTGATTTTGCTGACCGTGAAGATTCCCGGTGTGCCTTTTGTGGATCCGGATAAGCGGTGTCAGATGGATGATCTGGGGCAGGGGTTCCACCGGTTGATCTTGAAATTTGGCTTTATGGAAGAGCCGGACGTTCCCGCGGCATTGGCGGAGATTACAAGCTGTGGCCCCCCCATTAAGATGATGGAAACCAGCTTCTTCCTCGCGCGTCAGACTTTATTGCCATCGTCACGTCCCGGGATGGCGATTTGGCGGGAAAAGCTGTTTGCGTGGATGCTGCGCAATGCGGAAAGCGCGATGGAGTTTTTCCGTTTGCCCACCAACCGCGTTGTCGAATTGGGCAGTCAGGTCGAGATTTAGGGCGGGGCAGGGTGATATTTCCTATCACCCTGCTTTGGCCTGTTGACCCGCCGAAAAAGCCTGCCTATAGGCGCGCTTCCCGAGAGTTTCGGCGACTTGGGGCGGAGTAGCTCAGCTGGTTAGAGCAGCGGAATCATAATCCGCGTGTCGGGGGTTCGAGTCCCTCCTCCGCTACCAAAGCATAAGCTGCCATTTCCCTTTTCAAACTGTGGCTTAGGCGCGGTGTGGCGCCAATTGGATGCGCCGTCTTTGAGAGAAGAGGAGGCCAAGCGATCCCAGCAGGAATAAACCTGCAACGCCCGGCTCTGGCACAGGTTGGCCCGTTGTGCCGCCCCCGTTTCCGCCACCTCCATTGCCGCCACCGCCGTTTCCGCCCCCGCCATTCCCGCCGCCGCCATTGCTGGTCCCATTTGACGTTGTGTCGATGTTCGATGGGCCGCATCGCTTAGAATTGGCTTCTGGCGCATTTGCCGGGCTGATGCAGGCCGCAGAATATTCCCATGTTTGCCCGCCGCCCGGCTTGGACGTGCCCGTTGTGCGTTGGCCATTGGTCCAAGTTGTCTGAATATTAAACTTATTCCCATCTTCATAAGATAGCGTCACGTTTTGACCAGAGACTGGTGTCACAGTGTCAAAGCGCGTGAGAACGCCCTTTTGTCCGTTGCCGGTTTTCGTTTGGCCCGTATAGGTGACACCGCCAGTGACACCTGTCAGGGTGACGCCAGTGTCGAGTTTAAAGACGTCAGACGCCAGTCCGGTAAACTGCTTAAAAGTTGGATTATATCCGGATATTGTGTTGGTAATGCCGGACTGACCGGTCGGTGTTGTCGTTGCCGTTAAGGTGAACTTACCGCTTTGGTTGTCGACCGTTACCGTTCCCGATGTTGCATAGCCTTTATCGTCATTCGGTGTGTCTAGCGTGTAGGTATAGACTGCCGCTGCTGCGAGTTGCGGCGCCAAGGCCAGCGCGAGCGATGTAACAGCCTTCACCGAAAATTTAAGCATTGCTTCTAGTCCTTGTCGCCGTGGACGGTGTCTGCGGTGCGCAGGCCCATCTCATGTTTCTTTTGCGGATATTGGGAAGGTGCAGGTGCGTGGGACAAGTGATGAACAAGGTTAACAGCGCAGTTCTTGGACTTTTGTTGCTGCAAACGGCCTGCTCGCAAGAAACTGTCCCAACGGTGGACGCAATTCAGGCGGCCTATGACCGCAGTGACTTTGTGCAAGCGCGAGAATTGGCGCGGCGTGCCTTGAATGCGAACCCTGCTGACCCGCGAGTCATTTTGCTTAACAGCCAAATCGCAATTGAAAGCGATAGTCCAGACTATGCCCTGACTGCCTTGCGCCCTTTGCTAAGCGACCCGGATTATGGGGCACGGGCGCGGTCTTGGCTTGGCCGGGCATTGGTGATGAGCAATCAACCTGCCGCCGCCCTGCAGCTTTTGGGGGATAGAGCCCCCACAGATGGCCTGTCTGCGGCGGTATCTGTTGTTGCGTTTCGTGCCTTGGGTGAGCTGGACCGCGCACGTGAAGCCTTTGCAACCGGCAAAGCGGCTTTCCCAAATTCGCCCGATTTGATCATGATTGAAGCTGAAGAGGCGCTGCGCGTTGGCGATATTGATCGTGCGCGTGCGCAAGTGCAGCACTTGCTGCGCCTGGCCCCAAACAAGGTGGATACGCAAATGCTGGCGGTGCGCATGGCGTTAATTGATGGGCAGCCAGACCGGGCTGAAAAGCGATTAGACTGGGTGCTAACCGCCCGCCCAGACCATGCCTCGGCCTTGTTGGCCAAGGGGAGCCTGCGTCAGGAAAAGGGCGATTTGGCCGGCGCTGAGACCTATCTGAAAAAGGCCGCGAAATTGAACGGCAATTCTGGGCTGGTTGCCCAATATCTGCGCGCGCGCATTGCCTATGATAAGGGCGACGCTGCCGAGGCGCGCAAGCGGATGGATGAAATTGGAAATCCCAGTGCGTTTCCACCAGCGGCCCGGTTGGCCGGAATTTTAGCATCAGAGGCTGGGCAGAATGATCGTGCTATTCGCCTGCTCCAAGGCTATATCGCGGGCAATCCTGACGATGCAGCTGCGCGCGGTGCCTTGGCGCGAGCATTGATGCAATCAGGCGACGCAATAGAGGCGTGGCATTATCTTGAGCCAGCAGCCCGTGCCACTGATGCGGATGCCAAGATCATATCCTTGGCCGCGCAATTGACAACACAGCTAGGCTTGCCTGACGCCAAGGCGTGGCAGGCCCGGCAACAGCGGGCGCAAACATCGCAGGCGCGCTTGGCGCTCTTTGCGCAGGCGCAAAAGGCGATGTCTGCTCGGGACTGGCAACGGGCTGATCAGATTTATGCTGACTTGCTTCGCGGGGCACCCCCCACAGGCGACCGAATCTTGCTGAACAACGCAGCCTTTATTCGGCAACAATTGGGGGATCTGGATGGCGCAGAACGGCTTATTCGGCGGGCATTGGCGCTAGGCACCCCAGATGGCGTGGTGCTGGATACGGCAAGCTGGATCTTGTTCCAAAAATATGGCTCAACGCCCGAAGTCCGGTCCATGTCGGCGCGCGCGGAAAAGTTGCTGCCCGGTCATGCCGATGTGCGCGCGCACGCTGCAAAAATAAGGGCGGCGGCTGGACAAGGGCCGACGGCGTAGCTTGGCTTAAGCTGTCGCCAAAGCTTGCTCTGTTGCAATTTGGGCCGCCAAGGCCCTGCCTGACAGCCACGCGCATTCAATGCGCGGGCCCAACAGCCAATCTCCACAAACGCCCAGCCCAAGCGCGGGGTTCCACAGAGCAGCCTCTCCCAATCCCGAGGACATGGCATAGCGCCAACGATGCGTTGATTGCGCAATCGGTTGGGGAAGGGGCAGCGATAGCGCTTCGCCCAAGGCTGTTTGCATCAGCGCAACAACTTGCTCTGCCTCGTCTTCGAGATGCGCGGCAGACCATGAAGCACTGGCCTGCACGACCCAACAGTCGACGCCAGAGGCCGGCGCTAGGCGCCCCGGTTTTGCACCCTCTCTGGCTGCCCAACCAATGGCACCAACATCACGAATAAATTTCTTATCAGTGGCAAGGGGGTGATCAAAGGCCAAAAGGACAGTCCAGCAGGGCTGGAAACGGGCAAGCATGGCTTTACGCGCCATGTCAAAATCATGCTGGGCAAGAAAGGTAAGCGCCTGTTCCGACGGAATGGCCAGAATGACGGCATCAAAAATCTCGTCCGTCGGAAGGCCGGGAATAAACCACCCTTTGTCGCTGCGCATAAGCGCCTCGGCGCGGCAATTCCACTGCACGTCGAAGGGCGCTGCCAAATGCCGGATAATGGCGTTCATGCTTGGCTTTCCGATCCAAGCATCGTCAGCAATATCAGGCCATTGAGTCACAATGTCGCGGGCCGCCCATTCGTCCACTTCTGCTTGAAAAGCGGGGTCGCGGGCTGTGAAATATTGGGCGCCATGGTCGGCCACGGCATCACCTTGAGGTGTGGTGAAGCGCCGGGTGGACATACGGCCACCGGGGCCGCGCGCCTTATCAAACAGGCGGACGTCATGGCCGTGATTGGCCAGTTGGCCGGCACAGGATAGGCCCGCAAGGCCCGCCCCGATGACAGCAATTTTCTGACGCCCGGTGACACCCGCGACATAACTCATACTTCACTCCCCGTGGCAAACTGCCGAGGATTGCATGGGGAAAGGCCGCGCTGCCAGCAATCTGCGCAATGGGTTAGGGTAACCCAAAGGCTCTAGATGATTGGCCCGTTGGCCACCCGCCAACGGGGTGAGGACAGTGTTTCAATCGAGGGGGTATCTCGGGGGTTTTTACAAACAAAACGGGCGAAGCTTTCGCTCCGCCCGCTTATCATTTCACAGTTACATGCGCTTCAAGGCGCAGATTTTGTTGCCGGCTGGGTCACGCAGATAGGCAAGGTACATGGAACCCATGGGGCTCGTGCGCACGCCCGGCGGATCTTCACAGGTTGTGCCGCCATTGGCGACGCCTGCGGCATGCCAAGCATCGCCTTGTTCCGGGCTGTCGACCGCAAAGCCAATTGTGCCGCCATTGGCACCACAGGCGGGTTCGCCATTAATGGGCTGTGTAATGGCGAAAATGCCCTTGGGCGTCATGTAAAACACACGACCCTTATCGTCCTGCGTGCCCAGGCCAATGCCCAGTGCGCCCAGCACAGCATCATAAAATGTTTTCGACGCGGTGATATCATTCGCGCCGACCATGATGTGACTAAACATGGTATGCTCTCCTTCTTGTTAAACATTTGACCGTTTTCGGTCATCACGCTCAACCGGATAAAGTCTCCGGCGGGCGTAAGGTGGAACGCGGTGTCGATCAGGTCTGGGCCCAAGACATGGGCCTTGTTGGGGCCAATCTCAATCCTGTCCTGTATTATCTTAAGCCTTTAAACTTTGGCTAAAAACGCCCGATGTGCACCCGCAAAGGCTGCAGGGTCTTCCATCATGGGAATATGGCCCAAATGCTCAAAGATGACCGTTTCAGATTTTTTGATGCCTTTGGCCAACACGTCAACGCAGCTCACATCAATCACGCGATCATGCCGGCCCCAGACGATAAGTGTCGGCTGTTTGACCTTGGGCAACCGATCAGTGACTGGGGCCTCCAAGGCGTCGCGGGCAATATGTTCAAACACCACGTCCAACAGAGCCTCGCGGCGTTTGGCCTCTGCAAAAATAACCTTTTTAAACTGGCGTGGAATGGGCCGGCGCTGCTCCATCACAAACGCCATAAGCTTATCCACATCAGCGAATTCGCGCATCACCAGTGGGTTTTCACCTTGGGCAACGGCTTTTTGCAGATCACTTTCTTCTGCGCCAACAACCCCTGCATTATTCACTAAAGTAAGGCTCTTAACTCGGTTGGGATGGTCTAGCGCAACTTGTAGGGCAATAAATCCGCCCATGCTGTTGCCGCCCAGATGGCATGACTGAATGCCCATAGCGTCGAGAAAGCCGATCAGCCGATCGGCCTGCGCTTTGATGGCATAGCTGCGATTGGCAGACAGATCATTTTCCCCAAAGCCGGGCAGATCAGGCGCAATCAGCCGATATTCCCCCGTCATGAACGGGGCATAATAGGTCCAATGGTCTTTATCGGCGCCAAAGCCATGCACCATGACGACAGGCTCACCATGCGCCGGGCCGCCCTCCAGATAGGGCCAAGCAATGCCGTCGACATGAACAGTCTTGCGCACAAGTTTGGCCTTGCGGCGCAGGGCCGCTTGCACACGGCGGAAAAGAACGGCGGGGGCAAAAGCGTACAACAAAATTGGCAGGGCCACCGCAAATGCGATCAGGAAAAGAAGGACGTTCATAGCAAGAACCTGTTTTTTGAGGATGGGTTAAGAAATGCGGGCGTCGATCCAACTGAGGACCCCGGCGAGCACGGCTTCCCGTTCGGGTTCGTTAAAGACTTCATGGTACAAGCCGTTTAACGCTCGAAATTCTTTATCGCTGGAGGAAACAGCCTGCACCAAAGCTGCACCGCCGCTTGCTGCTGCAAGCCGGTCGAGACTGCCATGGACAACAAGCAAGGGGCAGTGAATGGCAACTGCCTTCTCCTGTATCTCCATCATCGCGCGCAGCATTTCAGAGGCGAGCCTGGCGCTCATCTTGCCATGATAGACAAGTGGGTCTGCCATATAGTCAGCAACAACTTGCGGATCGCGGCTTACCGCGTCGGCCTCTAATGTAATCAGGCCCATATGGGGGGCAATGGCCGATAACAGGCGGCCAATTATCTGCGTTGCAGCCGAAGGTGGCGTTCCCGGCTGGACTGCCGGGCCCGACAATATCGCAGCACAATAGGCCGATTGATGCTCCAGCAAGTGATGGGCTGCAATCAGGCCGCCCATGCTGTGCCCTAATAAAATGCGGGGTGTCTTCGGGTGGCGGTGCTGCACGACATCCAGCAAGGCGGCCATGCCATCTAGAAAGACCGAAAAATGCGGCACAAAGCCACGCGCGCCATCTGACCGGCCATGGCCCCAATGGTCCAAAGCATAGACGGCAAGGCCTGCGTCCGTAAATGTCTTGGCCACATGCTCATACCGGCCAAGATGTTCGGCATAGCCATGTGCGAGAAGAATGATGGCACGCGGCGCACCCTTGGGTAGCCATGACTGGCCAAAGAGCTTGGCGCCAGCGGCACGCGACTTTGGCTTTAAGCTGAGAAGCAATGAAGGCGCAGAAGCATTTAACTTCGCCTCGTTCACCTCCTTGGCGGCCCGGGCCATAACATCCTCCCTTTGCCTGTTTTCAGGTTTGGAAACGTTATGTCGGGCTGCTGTCCGTCTGTCCAAAAGATTCTTGGTGAGGGTCGTTAGGTTGTTGCGCGGAAATAGTTTTCCAGCTCAGCCTGCTGGCTGTCGTTCAGTGCAAGGCCGAATTTGGTCCGCCGCAAAAGGATATCCTCAGCGGAACGTGCCCATTCCTGATGCTGCAGCCAATCAACTTCAATCTGCGTCAGCCCAGCCCCAAAATCTCTGCCCATATCAGCGAGGCTGTCCACATCAGCGAGCATCTTGTGCAGCAACGAACCATAGGCTCGCGCCATTCGCTCTGACCGAGCCTCGCCGAGAAACGGCCATTGTGTCCGAACATGTGCTAAAAAGGCCTCAAAGCCTTGTGGCAAATCCCCACCGGGGAATTGTGCGCCCAGCGTGGCCGCCTTGACGGCCCACCCCATTGGCTTGCCTATTTTTTGGACAGCTTCTTGCGCCAAATGGCGTGCAGTTGTGATTTTGCCGCCATAAACGGAGAGGAGCGGTGGGCCTGCGTCGTCCAGATCCAACACATAATCGCGGGTTACGGCCTTCGCATCGGACGCGCCGTCATCATACAGCGGCCGAACACCTGAAAAGGTGGAAATCACATCTTCTGGCTTGGTTTGGCGCGTGAAATAGCGGTTTACAGCGGCACACAAATACGCAATTTCGTCAGGCGTAATCCGCGCGTCTTCAGGCTTTTCCACTGGCGCATCAGTTGTGCCAACCAGCGTCAATCCGCGCTCATAGGCAATGGCAAAGACAATCCGGCCATCGGGCTGTTGCAGCATATAGGCATGATCGCCCTCAAAGAGACGCGGCACGATAATATGGCTGCCTTTGACAAGCCGAATGGACGCCTTGGCGTTCACCCCTGTCTTGGCGAGCATATCAGACACCCAAGGGCCTGCCGCATTTACCAGAGCATGAGCCTCGACAAAATCGCCCGATGCAAGCTGGATTTGCCACACATCTCCAGCGCGGCGGGCGGACGCAACGGATGTGCGCGTTAAAATTGTGGCGCCATGCTCGGCGGCATCCATGGCATTCAGCACAACCAGCCGCGCATCATCCACCCAACAATCGGAATAAACAAAGCCCTTGGCTTTGGTGCGCGATAAAGGGGCCGTAAAGATCGTGTCGCTTGCCCTTAGCCCGCGAGAATGGGGCAGGCTGATCCGCCCGCCAATATGATCGTATAAAAACAGGCCTAGCCGTACTAGCCACCAAGGGCGCACGGCGTGTTCATGCGGCAGAACAAAGTGAAGGGGGTAAATAAGATGCGGGGCTTGGCGAAGCAGCTGCTCACGCTCTTGCAGGGCCTCGCGCACCAAGCGAAATTCAAAATATTCCAGATAGCGCAAGCCGCCATGGATCAGCTTTGTCGAAGCCGACGACGTGTGGCTTGCCAGATCATCGCGCTCAAACAAAATGGTGGACAGACCATTGCGGGCCGCTTCGCGCGCGATGGCGGCCCCATTAATGCCGCCGCCAATGATTGCCAGATCGTGGATCATTCGTCATCCATGACAAGGCTGTCATAGGATTTCAATCTGTTCCATTTGCTAGGGAGCAAAGGCTGTGGAACTTGCGTGGCGCTGGATCGGGATGGGCGCAGCGGGGCTGGGCCGTAGGCGGCACTTATGTGCATCCGTATGCACAATCATTGTGTATGAGAGTAAATCCCTTAGGGCAAATTCGGATCTTAGTCTGGTAGATATTATATGGCATTTCTCGCCGACAAATTGGTGCTTTTTGGGGCAACGGGTGATCTTTCGCAGCGTATGCTGCTGCCATCTTTGTGTGCGCTCCATGCTGACGGTCTTGTGCCGGAAGATTTACAAATCATTGGCACGGCGCGGTCAGAGCATGGCGATGAGTTCACCTGCCAGCGATTCGGGTGCGAGCCGCAGCTT
>RFZB01000321.1 GCA_009920915.1 Sphingomonadaceae bacterium
CAGTCATAAGCGACCGAGTCAACGGGGTCAGTCCGCTGCTCGATCAGACAGCGACTAAATTCGATAACAACACGTGATTAAAGTCACACTCCCAAGAAGGGGGCGGCCTGACCCCGTGCTCGAGCTCAATGTTAATCACGGAGGCCTTTCGAACAGCAGGCTCACCTGTTGACTCTTGTAGCAGGTTAATCATAACACTCAGCCACCCCCTTGAATGAGCCTCGCCGGGCCAAGGCCGGCTTCACCTCGTCACTATGAAAACTTTATTCAAAGTAATCGTTTTAATATATGTTTACATGGGGACTGTAATGGCTGCAGAGCCCATACCTTCCCTGAATCAAACCCGTCAAATAGATCTTTTGACGGCAGATAGTGGATGGATTTTAAGGATAAGACCGGATGGCTCGGCTCATCTCCAGTTCGGTTCACTGATGGAGGATGGCGCTAGATGTCCTGCCGGAACCTTCGCTTTTAGTGATGTATATGCTTTCTTGGTTCCTAAAATTAAGGAAAATAATTCTGCAGGCGATGTTGCCGTTGCCATAGTTCCTGAAACGGCGACTTCCGTAACGTGCCAATATATCAATGAATTCGAAGCTAAGCCATTCTTCTTAAAGGCGCAGCAAACATGCATGCCAATTTGGGACAAGGTTCGATTTGACGAGCTGGTGCATAAATACCCCATCGAGTCAGAGTTCAGCTTGAGTAAGCCTGCCGAACCGGGCGCATTACAGCCTAAAGCCTTGTCGCAAGAAACGCCCACACCGAAGCCGCAGCCCGAGGTGCAGCCTACAAAGTCAACGAAAGCCACTGTTACTTCAGCGACAACTATCATAGCCAAGGATACCGCGACCGAAGCTCCTACCGCAATGACGCCATGGAACATCGTAATTGTGCTATTTCTGGCGTCGCTTGGCCTGCTGTGGTGGGTTCTTCAGCGACGTCGATGACATGGGATGGTCCCGCTTTTGATCCAGCTGAATACGACTCTCGAGTTTTGATCCGGTCACGATAGCTGGGCCCGGCTGGAGTGCGACGGGGCGGGCGCCTAACCGCCAAACTGGCTCAGCTGAATGGGAAA
>RFZB01000322.1 GCA_009920915.1 Sphingomonadaceae bacterium
AGCGGGGCGCCGAGGTCAAGGTGACGCTCACCGGGACGCGCCTCGCCGACTTCGAGGACCTGCTGTTCTACACCCCGGGCTTCCGGGTCAAGGGCGTGCAGAGCGTCGCGGCCGGCAAGGTCGAGCTGACCCTCGCCATCGGCCCGGAGGTCCCCCTCGGCAACCACCTCGTCCGCGTGCGCACGAAGTCCGGGCTCTCCCACGCCCGCCAGTTCTTCGTCAGCCCGTTCGCGAACGTGGACGAGAAGGAGCCCAACGACGATTTCGCCCGCGCCCAGCCCGTCGAGCTCGACCGCACCATCGAAGGCGTCGTCCTCGCCGAGGATGTCGACTACTACAAGGTGGCCATGCGCAAGGGCCAGCGGCTCAGCGTCGAGGTCGACGGCCTGCGGCTCGGTTACGAGGTCTTCGACCCCTACGTCGCGATCCTCGACAAGGACCGTTTCGAGAAGGCCGCCTCCGACGACACGATCCTCCACCGGCAGGACGGCTATTGCTCGTTCGTCGCCGAGTACGACGGCGACTACTACGTCATGGTCCGCGAGTCCTCCTACCGCGGCGGCGCCCGTTCCTTCTACCGCCTGCACCTCGGGAGCTTCCCCCGGCCGGACGCCGTGTACCCCGCGGGCGGCAAGCTCGGGTCCAAGCTCCCCGTCAGCTTCGTCTCCGCCAAGGACGCCTTCACCGAGGAGGTCACGCTGCCGACCGAACCCCGGGCCGACTTCCAGCTCTACGCCCGGACGCAGGCCTCGGCGCCTTCGGGCAACGTCTTCCGGCTTTCGACGGTCGACAACTTCCTCGAGGCGGAGCCGAACGACAAGACCGACGCGGCCAACGCCGTGCCGCCGGCCGAGGCCTACGCCCTCAACGGCGTCATCGAGCGGCCGGGCGACGCGGATTTCTTCCGGCTCACCCTGAAGAAGGGGCAGGTGCTCGAAGGCCAATGCCTCGCGCAGTCCCTCGGCTCGCCCCTGGATCCCGTGGTGCGCGTCGCCAACGCCGCCGGCACGGACCTCGTCTCCAACGACGACGGCGGCGGCATGCGTCGCCTGGATTCCCGGTTCCGCGTCACCGTGCCCGC
>RFZB01000323.1 GCA_009920915.1 Sphingomonadaceae bacterium
GCATCATGCTCGGGTTGGGCCGGGCCATTGGTGAAACGATGGCAGTCACGTTTGTGATTGGTAATTTCAACCAACTGGATTCCCTGTCATTCTTTGAAGCGGCCAACTCCATCACATCTGCCTTGGCAAACGAGTTTGCCGAGGCGAGCGAGGGATTGCATCAGGCCTCTCTGATCTATCTCGGCTTGGTTCTGTTCTTCATCACGTTTGTCGTGCTCAGTCTTTCAAAGGTGCTGTTGGCTCGCATGCGTCGGGCTGAAGGGGCAAGCGCATGAGCACATCAATTCAATTCGACAGCGACCGTCTCTCCCACCACAGGCGTCGCAAGGTAATCAACCAAGTCGCGCTGCTTCTCTCACTCGCTGCCATGGCGTTTGGCGTTTTTTGGTTGATCTGGATCTTGATCGAGACGATTCGCCTGGGTGTAGGGGGTTTGAACCTTGCTGTCTTCACTGAAATGACGCCCCCGCCCATGGCCGAGACCGGGGGCCTGGCAAATGCCATTTTTGGGTCATTGACCATGGCTGCGCTGGCCACACTACTGGGCACACCCATTGGCGTGATGGCAGGTGTGTATCTGGCAGAGTACGGCAAGACGAGTTGGCTGGGCAGGGTGACCCAGTTCATCAACGACATCTTGCTTTCTGCTCCGTCTATCGTGATTGGGCTCTTCATTTACGCAGTAGTTGTGGACAAGATGAAGAGCTTCTCCGGGTTTGCAGGCATTCTCGCCCTCGCGCTGATTGTGATTCCGGTGGTCATTCGCACCACGGAAAACATGCTCTCGCTCATTCCCTACGCACTGCGGGAGGCGGCCTATGCCCTGGGAACGCCCAAGTGGAAGGTGATCAGCGCGATCACGCTAAAGGCAGCGCGTGCCGGGGTGATCACAGGGGTCCTATTGGCTGTTGCACGAATCTCTGGCGAGACAGCCCCTCTGCTGTTCACCGCGCTTTCCAACCAGTTCTGGACAAGCAACCTGGGTGAGCCCATGGCGAGCCTGCCGGTGACGATCTTCAAGTTCGCGATGAGCCCCTACGAAAACTGGCAGAAGTTGGCGTGGGCAGGTGTCTTCATCAT
>RFZB01000324.1 GCA_009920915.1 Sphingomonadaceae bacterium
AGATGTGTATAAGAGACAGATCCTCCAGCTGCCCCCGGAGCAGCGGACGGCCATCCTCCTGGTCGTCCAGCAGGAGCTCCCCTACGAGGAGATCGCCGTGATCATGGAGGCCCCCGTCTCCTCGGTGAAGACCTGGATCCACCGGGCCCGGGCCCGCCTCCGCGAGCTCCTCAAGGATTTCTACGCCCAAGAATGAACCCTGCAACTTCCCACCCCGGCCGGTGTTATATCGGCGTAACCAGCCATGGATAACCCGGAACAGACGCCTTTCGACCAGGAGCTCGCCTCGACGCTCCGTCGCGGACGCTCCGTGTCCGTCGCCGGGTTCGCCGACCGCGTCGTCGTGGCCGTCCGCGCCGACCGCCGCCGCCGGAACATCATCCGCTTCAGCTCGGCCCTCGCCGCCACGGCCGCCGTCTTCGTCGCCCTGCTCACCCTCTCCGGTACGTCCGAAGAGGCCCTGAACCGCCAGACCTTCGCCCTCGTCGCCCGCGACGAATCGGCGCAGCTCGCCGACCTCTTCGGCGCCGCCGACGAGCTCTCGCTGATCGCCCCCGTGGCGGAGCGTCCGGCCGTCGTGGAAACCTTCGTCGCCGCCGGCTCCTGACCATGGTCCGCGTCGTCCTCAGCTGCCTGCTCCTCCTCGGCGCGGCCTCCGTCCGCGCCCAGCAGCCCGCCTCGCGTCCGCCGGAAGGCGATCCGACCGTCGAGGAGATCCAGACCATCCGCAAGATCCTCGAGCTCCCGCCGGAGCGTCTCCAGCGCATGCGCTCGGCCATCGAGAAGATCGAACGCATGTCGCCGGAGTCGCGCCGCGAATTCGCGGCCAGCCTCGTCCGTTACGAATCCGCCACGCCTGAGGAGCGCCATAAGCTCATGAAGGAGATGCGCGAACGCGGCGGCTTCGGCTCGCGCGCCCTCGCGCACCATTTCAAGCGTCTCAGCTCCGACGAGGCCAAGGCCGAACGCGCGCGCATCCAGGCCCTGACTCCCGAGCAGCGCCTCGAATTCATCCGCCGTCTCGCCGAGAAATACGGACCCGAGATCGCGAAGGAGC
>RFZB01000325.1 GCA_009920915.1 Sphingomonadaceae bacterium
TCACAGCACCCAGGCAACGGCATCCAAGCCTTCCTCTTCCGTCAAGGCAGTCAAGGTCAGCAAGGAGCCAAAAGGTGTGGCCAAGGATGACAAAGAGGTGCGCCAGTCTGGCGAGGCCGACAAATAAAAGCAGATTAAACGCCGAGTGAATGGATTCAGTATGGTTGGAGAGTGCTATGGGGTCATAGCACTCTCCAGCGATGCTGGTCCGGTTCCTGGCGCCCCAGCCAGGCTCAGGGCATGGTCGCGCCTGGCTTTCCTGAGCAATCCTGCCAGTCTTTGCTACACCGATTAAAATGCGTTTTTTAGTGTAGAAGGGCTGGCTTTCCCATGCATTTCCCATCGATCGAGGACCTGGTTGGCAATACGCCCCTGGTGCAGCTCAAGCGTCTGCCCGGGGAGGATGCTGCGCGTCGTAACAACATCATCCTGGGCAAGATGGAGGGCAACAATCCCGCGGGTTCCGTCAAAGACAGGCCCGCACTGTCCATGATCCGGCACGCGGAGGAGCGCGGCGAGATCAAGCCCGGCGATACCCTGATCGAAGCCACCAGCGGCAATACGGGCATTGCGCTGGCCATGGCCGCAGCCATGCGCGGCTACAAAATGATCTTGCTCATGCCCGAGAATCTGAGCCTAGAGCGCCGGCAGAGTATGGCCGCTTATGGCGCGCAGATCATCCTGACACCAAAATCTGGCGGCATGGAATATGCCCGCGACCTGGCCGAGCAAATGCAGAAAGAAGGCAAGGGTCTGATTCTGGATCAGTTTGCCAATCCGGATAACCCGCGCGCGCACTTTGAAAGCACAGGTCCTGAGATCTGGCGTGATACCGAGGGAAAGATCACGCATTTTGTCAGTGCGATGGGGACGACGGGCACCATCATGGGCGTGTCCAAATATCTGAAAGAAAAAAATCCTACAATTCAGATTATTGGTGCCCAGCCTGAGGAAGGTTCGCAGATACCCGGCATACGCAAATGGCCGGAGGCGTACCTGCCGAAGATTTTTGATCGCAGCCGAGTCGATCAGGTAGAGAACGTCAGTCAGGCCGCTGCCGAGCAAATGGCGCGGCGGAT
>RFZB01000326.1 GCA_009920915.1 Sphingomonadaceae bacterium
TTCGGCGGCCTCGCGGAGCAAATTGGGCACATCATACTCCAAGTTCCGCGCATAAACGCGGTCGTCGAGCCCACGGCGATGGGCCACATAGGCGCCTTCTACGATCGCGGCTAGCCGCCATGCAGCAAAAACAGTGTAATATCCCAAATGACGCTGATCGAAGCCTGTCAGCTCTTGCCAAAGATCAGCCAAGGCTGCAGCTGAAATGACGTCGGGCCGATTGGTAAGCGCCTGAACATGAGCAAAACCCAACGCGTCCTCTGGATTGCGCTGCCAGAAAAAGAGGCAAAGCCCCAAATCAATCAGGGGATCCCCGAGCGTCGCCATCTCCCAATCCAGAATACCCAAGACGCGCGGCGCCTTTTTGTCGACAAGGCAATTGTCGAGGTGAAAATCACAATGGATCAGGCTTGCATGCTGGCAATCTGGAAGGTTCGCCAGCAGCCAGTCTGCAATTTCTAACAAGCGCGGCAAGGGGCGGACCTCATCCGCCGCGCGCTGTTTTAGCCAACGCCCAATCTGTCGGGACACAAAGGCCGTCGGTTGACCAAAACGGTCTGGCAGAAGGGACAGGCAATCAGCGCGATGGACTGCGGCAAGGGCCTTGATCATTTCGCAACCAAGGGCCGAAACATGGTCGGCCGCATCAATCGTGGAGGCATAGCTGTTTGGCAATTGGGTTGTAAGGGACACCCCATCCAACCATTCGGTTACGGCAAAAGACTGGCCGATCACGCCTAGGTCGTCGCACCATGCAATCGGCCGCGGCACAGGCGCTTGTCCCTGAAGCGCGACAAGGGCCTTATACTCGCGCGAGATCCCGGCAGCGGCTTTGTCTGAAATCGCCACCAGTGGCGGGTGACGCAAAACAAAGCGCCCAGTATCGCTTTCAATTAGCTGGGTGACATTCGCATTCCCGCCCGCCAGCAAGGGACCTGGCCGTGCATTTTGAATGCCCGCCTGTTGGTTCAGCCAATGGCCTAAACGTGCAAAGGCCTCTGAAGTTAGAGGTTGCACATCAACCCTCCGTCGGTGACGATTGTTGAGCCTGTCATATAGCTCGATCCTGCGACCC
>RFZB01000327.1 GCA_009920915.1 Sphingomonadaceae bacterium
AATAATCCCACACCCAATGCGGACTTGCGTGAACCCATTACGCTCCTGCTCTCCACGCCGAGTGGCAAGCTGGTTGATGCGACGAAGAATATTCAAGGCCAAGAGCAAGGCGGCGTGCCCGAGGGCTATAGCTTTGGCCATGACATGAGCATTGGCGACGTCAATGGCGATGGCTTTATTGATTTTTACACCAACAAAGTCTTGATGCTGAATGACGGCAAGGGCCAGTTTAAGCTTGCCAGCGCCAAAATGCCCGAAGAGGCGCGCAGTTTTACCTATGTCATGTCCTCAGGCATGGGCGACTTAGATGGCGATGGCATTGACGATCTGGTCGTCGCCTATGCCGAAGGCTATGGCCGCTACGTCTTCCTCTCAGATGGGAAAGGTATTGAGGGTGCGCGGGTCATCCGCCTGCCCGAAGGGCCCTATGGGCTTGCCAATACCAAGAGCAATTACTTAAGCGTTGGCGACCTAACGGGAGATGGCCGCCCAGATATTCTCATCGCCTGCACGCGCGCTGACCCCTATTATGAGGGCCAATATCTCCAACTCTTCGTCAACAAGGGCAATGGCGTCTTTGTTGAAGAGGCAGGCCGCATCAACAACGCGCCCTTTGATAAATTCCATGGCGAGGGCGAGCTTTATCTGCGCGATATGAATGGCGATGGCAGCATCGACATTGTCCACGCCACCGGGAAAACTTGGGATAGCACCACCAATCAGATTATCGCCGGCGGCCTTCGAATTTTCTTGAGCGACGGCAAAGGCTATTTCACCCATGTAGACCCCAGCCTTTATGCCTTTGTCGGCGCGACCCAACTCGCTGGATGGGGCCATCAGGTTCAAAATGGGCCCGATGTCCCGCCGCGCATGGCACCCATTCAGTTAACCTTCGGCCCCGGGGTTGATTTGGTCGGCTCGGTCATGACCCCAAATTATTCAGAAATCCGGCCCAATATCAACCAAGTCACGCTGTTTGTGAGTGAAAGCATCAAGCCGCTGGGCCGCGGGGTGGATGAAAGCCTCACAGGCGGCGCCAATGACGACGTGTTCTGGGGGCT
>RFZB01000328.1 GCA_009920915.1 Sphingomonadaceae bacterium
GGCGTCAATGTCCACGGCGTGTTCTTCTGCACGCGCGCCGCGCTGCGCCAGATGGAACCGCGCAAATTTGGCCGGATCGTGAACATCGCCTCAATTGCCGGCATTTCGGCACTCAGCGCGCATAGCCCCCATTATTCGGCGACGAAGGGTGCTGTAATTGCCTTTACCCGGTCCGTCGGGGCAGAAGTGGCCGGTGCGAATATCTTCGTGAACGCGATCGCGCCAGGCGGGATCGCAACGCCAATGTTTGACAACTACCTCGCTCGGCTCGACGCGGATGCGCGGGGCAGATTGTTCCAGATGATCCCGGCGGGGCGGCTGGGAACAATGGAAGAATATGCCGGGCTTGTCCTTTATCTTGCCGGTGATGGGCATTATCTCGCCGGCCAAGTGATCAGCCCCAATGGAGGCATGGTTTGACGGGCCATGCTAGGCCGCACCGCACCATGACGTTGTCCCAATCTAGCTGCCTCCCAATGACTCAAGCCAGCCAAACGCGCTGCGAACACCTCCTGTCGACGGAGGTGATATTTTCGTAGATTTATAATCATTATGATACGCAAATACTAATCCATCATCACAGAAAACATGATATTGCGTTATTCAGAACAGATATAATAACGAATAACGACGTGAATTTTGACCTAGGTCAATGTTCCTTCGCTGCAGGGGCTTCACCTTTCCCATGTGGAAAAGGAAGGCAGCAATGGCGATTCCAGCACTTGCATATGTGGTCATCAAGTCGCGTCAGATTGAGGCGTGGCGGCGCTTTGGCGAAGAGGTGGTTGGCATGTCGGCGCATCATGTGCCGGGTGGCTTGGCACTGCGCCTTGATGATCGCGCGGGCCGCTTCTTTATCGAACCTGCCGATGAGGATGGCTATTTCGCAAGTGGCTGGGAAGTCGCCAATGCCAAAGAGTTTGAGGCCGCTGTGGCGCGACTGGAAGCCTTTGGGGCCGCTTATAGGGTGGGCACGCCCGCGGAATGTGCGTTGCGCCATGTGTTCGATATGGTTTGGTTTCTTGATCCATCGGGCAACCGGCATGAGCTT
>RFZB01000329.1 GCA_009920915.1 Sphingomonadaceae bacterium
GGCACTGGCCACCACCAGCATCAGCAGGCCCAACCAGAAAATCCAGCGGCTTTGCCGCCATGTTGCGTAATTTCATTGAAGATGATATCGCTATCAGTAACCACCACCACTTCATCGAATAAGCCGGTGGCCATGGTATTGTCGTACGTGTGTCGAATCACCGTTTTGTTGCCGAGCTGTTGCATCAACTTAGCGGGAAAACGAGTAGCCGCATAACGGGCCGGAATCATGGCGATTTGCTTCATGGTGCAAAGTTAACCGCTGAATGCCATCAGGCAACAGGCGTCTTGTCCATATGCCCAAAAGGCTTGGTGAGCAATTCGCCAAACTGTTCGTCTTTCTCATTGGGATAATATCGATCCAATCCATACCGAATCTGCGCAGCATCCAGTTTCATGAATGTGCCCAGCAGTCGGTCCCAGATGGACAACACTGCACCATAGTTACTATCGGTATACGGCTGCTTCCAGTGGTGATGCACTTTGTGCATATTGGGTGATACCAGTACCCAGCTGAGTGCAGCATCTAATTGTTTGGGTAAACGAATATTCGCGTGCGTAAAAGCAGTAGCCACAATTAAGATGGTTTGAAAAATCATCACCGCGTACATGGGCGCACCGCCATAGACAATGGTCTTGAAGGACTGGGCGCAGCGTTCGGGGCTGTGTCCCCGGGCCTCGGCCTCGTCGACCAGGCGCTTGACGATGGTCGGCGCGGCAAACAGCGACAGCGGCCCGGTCTGCAGGCCCAGTGCGAACAGTTCGATCGCATCAAAGCCGCCGGAGGCTGGCACCACATGGCGCGCCCCGGCCATCAGGTGCGGAATGGCGTAAATGCCCGCCCCGTGCGACATGGGCGCGGCATAAACGATGGCGTCGTCGGGCGCCACCGGGTCCACATCGCCAAAATAACCCAGCCCCATGGTCATGAGGTTGCGGTGGGTGATCATCACGCCCTTGGGCCGGCCGGTGGTGCCGCTGGTGTAGAACAGCCAGGCGGTGTCGTCGCCCGCGCGTTCGGTGATATCGGGCAGCGGTGGGGTCTGCCCGAG
>RFZB01000330.1 GCA_009920915.1 Sphingomonadaceae bacterium
CACCTTCAACGGCGACAAGGGCCTGATGGCCTGCTTCACCTTCGCCGCCGACGGCAACGTCGCCGTCGCCGTCCAGGTGAAGCTCGCGAAGGGCGCGAAGACCGGCTTCAAGGGCCGCCTCGCGGGCAAGGACCTCGCCGGCAGCGTCGAAGGCAACGGCGAAACCCAGTGGGTCGACCTCGGCGTCGCCAAGGTTTCCGCGAACCTGCCGACCTACCTCACCCTCGAGGCCGTCGAGCGCAAGGGCAGCGTCGTCGTCACCGGCTTCAAGTTCGGCCAGGACGCCGTGGCCACGCCGGTCGCGCACTTCAAGACCGCCTACGCCGAAGGCAAGGAAGTCACCCTGGGCGACCGCGGCAACGTCGGCGCCGCCACCTTCAAGGGCGTGGGCCGCCTGCTCGTCCCCATCGTCGTCGAGAAGGCCGGGGACGTCGCCTTCGCCGCGCGCTTCAACCTCCCGGCCGGCGCCAAGCGGACGCTGCAGGTGACGGCCACCGACGACCTCGAAGCCGTGCGCACGCGCGCGGCGGTGACCGACCTTGCCCTGGCCGGCACCGGCAAGCTGACCACGTCCGCCGACTTCACCCTCTCGTTCCCCAAGGCCGGCACCTACCTGATCGCGCTGACGAGCAAGGCCGACGGCGAGGCGCCGCTGACCGTGAACGGCCTGCTGCTCCGCAAGGGCACCAACGCCAACCTCTGGTCCCTGCCCAACGGCAACGCGCAGTCGGTGCACTACGGCTACCCCGTGCCGAAGGGCGAGACGGCGCTCTGGGCCTACGCCGAGGCGAAGTCCGCGCCCGGTCCCGCCGCGACCTACAATTGCGTGCTCGGCTTCGGCCAGGGCTACTTCGGCTTCCAGCGCCGCGCACTCGGCACCAACCCCGACGACCGCTGGTTCATCTACTCGCTCTGGGATTCGGGCTACGTGAAGAACGCCGTGAAGAAGGAAGGCGCCGACTCCGAGGAGCTGAAGAACTCCATCGTGCGCATGCTGGCCAAGGGCGATGACGTGAAGGCCTACGCCTTCGACCACGAGGGCTCCGGCGGC
>RFZB01000034.1 GCA_009920915.1 Sphingomonadaceae bacterium
CAGATAATGGCCATCAGCCCGCCGGCCATGGCGGCTTGGGCCTTTTTTTGCACGTCGGCACTGGTTTCATGATTGTCAGTGCGCCGCTCACTATGGCCGACAATGACAAACGCGGCGCCCGCCTCTTTCAACATATCAACCGAGACACAGCCAGTGTGCGCGCCTGATGCCTGCCAGTGGCAATCTTGCCCGCCAATCGCAAAGCCGGGCACAACAGCGGCCGCCGGGCCAATCAGCGTTGCTGGCAGGCCCAGCGCTACATCCACCCCCGAATGCGCAGCGGCTGCCGCCGCAATCGCCTCAATTTCTGGCAAATCAGCGCGCCGGCCATTCATTTTCCAATTGCCTGCGACCAGTTTTTTCAACGCCATATCTGCCTCCCAATTCGGTGTCTTGCGGGGCGTTAGCAAAGCAAAACTGGGGAGGCCAGCCTTGCAGGTGCTTGATGCCCTGCCCGTCCGCCTCTAATGCGGGCGCAATTGTTTTGGAGACTCTTCGTCCATGCTCGCTTTTTTCCGTCGTGCGCTTTCGTCTTGGGCTGTGATTGGCCTGTTGGGCCTGTTGATGATGGCCTTCATTGTGACGGGTGTTGGCACACCCTCAAGCATGGGCGCGTTAGGCGGGCTTGGCAGCAGTGAATTGGTGCGTGTCGGCAACCAAACGCTGACCACCAATGATATGTCGCAGCGGATAGAATTAGAGCTGCGTCAGGCGCGCGAACAGCAGCCAGAGCTGACAATGGCCCAGCTGCTGCAAGGCGGCACGCTGGAACAAATGGTTGCCCAAATGACCAATTTGCTAAGCTTGCGGGCCTTTGGCGAAGACCATGGCATGAGCGTGAGTGACAAATTGGGCGATGCCGAAATTGCCAGCATCCCCGCCTTTCAAGGCGCGGCGGGCAAATTTGATGAGGGCCGCTATCGCCAAGCGCTAAGTGGTCGGGGCATTACCGAAGAGCAGTTCCGCGCTGATATTGATCAAAGCATTGCCGTTCAGCAATTGCTTGTCCCGGTTGCCGCCAGTGCAGGCGCACCGCGGGATTTGGCCTTGCCATTCGCCACCTTGCTGGTGGAACGGCGCGTGGGCAGCGTCGCGGAATTCCGCAACAGCAGCTTTACCGCAGGCCCCGCCCCAACTGAGGCCGCGCTCAAGCAATTCTATCAAGCCAATCTGGCGCGGTACACCGTCCCGCAGCAGCGCGTGATCCGCTATGCCCGGGTTGATAAATCCATGGTCGCCAAGGCTGCCGCCCCCAGCGAAGCCGAAATCCGCGCCCAATATGAAAAAGACGCCGCCAAATACGCAACCAAGGACCAGCGCGATCTGACGCAGATTATTGTGCAGGACCAAAAAGCAGCGGCCGCCCTTGCCCAAAAGGTGCGCAGCGGCACCAGCATGGCCGAAGCAGCCAAGGCCGCTGGCGTTGATGCCGTGCCGATTGCCAATGCCGATAAAGCCCAACTGACCAGCCAAGCCTCCGCCGAAATTGCCAATGCCGCCTTTGGCGCGCCCAAGGGCAGCGTCATTGGCCCGATGAAGGCGACTTTTGGCTGGTATGTGGTGCGCGTTGACGCTGTTCGCACCTTGGGCGGCAAAAGCCTTGAGCAAGCCCGCGCAGAGATTAGCAAAGCCTTGGCCGAGCAAAAATCGGCTGATGCTTTTTCCGACCTGTTGGCCAAAATTGATGAACAAGTGGCCGATGGCGCAACTTTTGACGATGTGTTGAAGGCCAATGGGCTGACCGCTGTCACGACCCCGCCGCTGACGGTTGAGGGCACATCGCTGAGCCAGCCGGGCTTTAAGTTCGACCCCAGCTTTGCCCCCGTCTTGAAAGATGCGTTTCAAGCCGAAGCCAATGATGACCCTGCCCTTGTGCCTTTGGGCGCAGACAAGGACGTGTTTTACGCGCTCGACCGGATCATTGCAGCGGCCCCGCGCCCCTTGGCTGAGATTCGCGCCCGTGTGACGGCTGACTTTATTGCCGAGCGGGCGAATAAAGCGGCCCGCCGCGCGGCAGATTTGGCGCTGGGCAAGGCCAATGCCGGCGCCAGCCTGGCCGGGTCTGGCGGCACAGTGCGGAGCCTTTCGGCTCGGCGTGCGGATTTCCTCAAGGCCCAAATTGCCCCAGCGCCCGATGTGCAGCAATTGTTTGACTTGCGCGTGGGCAAGGCGCGGTTGGTGCCCAGTGCTGACCGGCAAGGTTGGGTTGTCGTGAAGCTGGAGCGCATTGAACCGGGCAATCTGGCCGAAGACCCAAGCCTGATTGCGGCCATGCAATCCCAACTCTCAAACGCGATTGGCCGCGAATATACCGAGCAATTTGCGACCGCCGTGAAAAAAGAGATGAAGCTCAAGCGCAATGAAGAGGCCATTCGCAGCCTGCGCAAGAGCCTGGCTGGCGCAGGATCTGCAACCCGGTGACACCGCCCGCAAAGGACGCAGCAGCCCTGCACCAGCTGCGATCAGGCAAACCCGCGCTGGTTTGGCGCAGCCTGATTGCGGACACCGAAACCCCCGTTTCGGCATTTTTAAAACTGCATGAAGAGGGCCGAGGCGATTTTCTGCTGGAATCAGTAGAGGGCGGCGCCGTTCGCGGGCGGTATAGCCTGATTGGGCTGGACCCTGATTTGGTCTTTCGCGCCTTTGGCCCCAAAGCCGAAGTGAACCGTGATTGGGCACAGGATCGCGAGGCCTTTCACGCTTTGGCAGACGACAGCCTGACCGCATTGCGCGCCTTGGTGAGCGCCTGCCATATTGATGTGCCAGCGGCCTTGCCCAAGGCGCTGGCCTGTCTGGTCGGCTATTTTGGCTATGAAACCGTGGGGCTGGTGGAAAAGCTGCCGCGCCCGGCGCCCAACCCCATAGATTTGCCGGATATGCTGTTTGTCCGCCCCCGGCTGATCCTCGCCTTTGATCGGTTGGCAGACCGGCTGTTTCTGGTCGCCCCGGTTTGGCCGGGCCAAGGCGATGCGGAGAAGATGGTGGCAAGCGCTGTCGAGCGGATTGAAGCTGCTGCTGCCCGATTGGCGCAACCCATTCCGCCAACGACGCGCAGCGGACCCGATCTCGACCCCGCAAAATTGGTTCCCCAGCCTGTGCTCGACAACGGCCAATATGCCGAGATGGTGCTGAAGGCGAAGGACTATATCACCGCAGGGGACATTTTTCAGGTCGTGCTGGCGCAGCGCTTTACGCTGCCTTTCCCCTTGCCGCCAATTGACCTCTATCGCGCCTTGCGCCGCATCAACCCCTCCCCGTTCCTCTACCATCTCGATTTTCCGGGCTTTGCGCTGACCGGCTCGAGCCCCGAAATTCTGGTCCGCGCGCGCGATGGCGAAGTGACAATTCGCCCCATTGCAGGCACCCGTCCGCGCGGCAAAACGGCACTGGAAGACGCGGAAAATCGTGCCTCGCTGTTGGATGATCCGAAAGAGCGGGCCGAACATCTTATGCTGCTTGATCTGGGCCGCAATGATGTGGGGCGAGTGGCAGAGGGCGGGTCCGTGACCGTGACGGACAGCTATATGGTCGAATTTTACAGCCATGTGATGCACATCGTCTCCAACGTGGTTGGCAAACTTGCGCCCGGCAAAGACGCCATTGATGCGCTGTTTGCAGGCTTTCCAGCAGGCACCGTGTCCGGCGCGCCCAAAGTGCGGGCCTGTGAAATCATTGCAGAGCTGGAACCGGAAACGCGCGGGGCCTATGCTGGCGGCGTTGGCTATTTCTCGCCCGATGGGAATATGGACAGCTGCATCGTCCTGCGCACGGCAGTTGTGAAAGACGGCGTGATGCACGTGCAGGCGGGTGCGGGCATCGTTGCCGATAGTGATCCGGCCTATGAACAGCGCGAGTGCGAGGCCAAATCCGGCGCGCTGATTGCCGCCGCTAAAGAGGCCATCCGCGTGGCCCAAGAAGCGGGTTTTGGGCAGTAGCGCGAGGGATTTCTAACGCAGTCATGCTGCACTTGGTTCAGCATCCACCTTGGGCATAAATGCCGGACCTTAGCCTGGGTGGCACCATGGATCCTGAAACAAGTTCAGGATGACGCATGGGCCAAAGATGTGCTCCGGCGTAGGCCGGAGCCTAGGGCCACCCGCATCCATGCGCGGACAGACCTACCGCATCCCCTGGGCTCCGGCTCAGGGCCGGAGCACAGACCCAGCATCCACCTTGGGCGCAAATGCCGGACCTTGGCGTGCACGGATAGGGCCAAACTGCCTAGTGGCACGCCGGATTTGATAGGGTATAGATCAACAATAACAACTCACTGAGGGAGATGCCGGCAATCCCGGCAGCAGAGCATATGACCCGTCGTGCCTTAACCGCTTTGACTGCAGCTTTCGCCTTTATGGCCGCCCCGGCGCTTGCTGGCCCCACCGATACAGCGAAAGAAGCGGACGCCGTCTTTAAAAACTTCACCTTCGGCACTGGCGAAACGCTGCCCGAACTGCGCATCCACTATACCACGCTGGGCACGCCGCATCGCAATGCCAAGGGCGAAATTGATAATGCGGTCATGATCCTTCACGGCACAGGCGGCACGGGCAAGCAATTCTTCCGCCCGCAATTCGCAGACGAGCTTTACTGCCCCGGTCAGCCGCTCGACATCACCCGCTATTTCGTCATTTTGCCGGATAATATTGGCCATGGACAGTCGTCCAAGCCATCCAATGGCCTGAAAATGGCGTTTCCCAAATATGATTATGACGACATGGTCCGTGCCCAATATCGGCTGGTGACGGAAAAACTGGGGATCAAGAACCTCCAACTCATCCTCGGCACCTCGATGGGCTGTATGCACGCCTTTGTCTGGGGCACGACCTATCCGGGCGTGGCGAAGCGGCTTGCGCCTTTTGCGTGCAACGCCACAACCATTGCGGGCCGCAACCGCTGGTGGCGCAAAATGTCGGTCGATGCGATTAAGGCGGACCCAACATGGAATGGCGGCAATTATACCAGCCAACCCGCACAGGGCCTACGGACGGCCAATTATCTATCCATGATTGCAGGTGCCAACCCCGTGGCGCTGCAAGAGCAGTTTCCCACGCGCGAAGCGGCCGAAAAATCGCTGGAGGCGGGCTTTGCCGCCCGCGCGGGCGATGGCGATGCCAATGACCAGATTTATCAGCTCGAAAGCTCGCGTTATTACAACCCAGACCCCAAGCTGGACGCGATTACGGTGCCCGTGCTCTGGATCAATTCGGCAGATGACTTCATCAACCCACCGGAACTGGGCTTGGCGCAAAAGGCTGTGACGCGGATGCCCAATGCGCAATTCATCCTGATCCCAGCCAGCCCTGAAACCAAAGGCCATGGCACGCACACTTGGGCGAAATTCTGGAAGGACGATCTGGCAAAATTGTTGGCAAAATAAGCACGACCGGCCTAGAGTCGGACGCATGGCTGACAATCGCGTTCTCGTCATTGACAATTATGACAGCTTCACTTGGAACCTCGTCCATTATATGATGGAATTGGGGGCCGAGACGCAGGTTGTCCGCAATGATGCGCTGACCGCACAAGACGCACTCGCCAGCGGGGCCAAGGCGTTCCTCATTTCGCCCGGCCCCTGCACTCCCAATGAGGCGGGGATTTCGTTGGACTTGGTGGGTGCCTGTGCGGCGGCGGGCAAGCCCTTGCTGGGCGTGTGTCTGGGGCACCAATCCATTGGCCAATATTTTGGCGGCAGAGTGGTGCGTGGTGGGCTGATGCACGGGAAAACATCGCCCGTGACGCATGATGGCACGGGCCTGTTTGCGGGCCTGCCCTCTCCCTTTACCGCCACGCGCTATCACTCGCTGGTGGTAGAGGATATTCCCGACTGCCTGAGTGTCAATGCGCGCAGCGATGATGGGCACGTCATGGGCTTTCGCCATGAAAGCCTGCCGATCCATAGTGTGCAGTTCCACCCGGAAAGCATTGCGACCGAACATGGCCATGCCATGCTCGCCAATTTCCTGACGATGGCCGGCATTCCGGTTCAGCAGCCCGCATGATCCGCCTGCCTGACAGCACCCAGCCGCTCAGCGCGGACGCGGCAGCCTTTGCCTTTTACGCGATGCTGGATGGCCAGTGCGAGGCCAAGGATATTGCCCGCTTTTTAACTGATATGTCTGTGCGCGATGAAAGCGCGATTGAGATTGCAGCAGCCGTGCGCGCGATGCGGGCCAGGATGATCCCAGTCAAAGCGCCGGACGGCGCAATTGATGTCTGCGGCACGGGCGGCGATGGCGCGCATTCGCTCAACATCTCAACGGCTGTCGCGCTTGTTGTGGCGGCGTGTGAAGTTCCCGTTGCAAAGCATGGAAATCGGGCCGCCTCTTCCAAAGCGGGGGCAGCCGATACGCTTGAGGCCTTAGGGCTTAACCTCGATCGCGCCTCGGCCCAAGCCGAAGCGAGCCTCACAGATTTGGGGATTTGCTTCCTCTTTGCGCAAAAGCATCATCCGGCCCTTGCGCCGCTGGCCCCTATTCGCAAGGCCATTGGCCGGCGGACGGTGTTTAACCTGACCGGCCCTTTGGCGAACCCGGCGGGTGTCACGCGCCAGCTGATTGGCGTGGCCCGGCCCGATTTTCTGCCTGTTTATGCTGAGGCGATTGCCGCGCTGGAGTATCAGGCCGTCATGCTGGTGTCGGGCGATGAACCTTTGGATGAACTGTCCGTCTGCGGGCCGAGCACCTGCCTGACCGTTGGTCGCCCGGCGGAGCGCCTTGCGCCCGAAGATTTTGGCCTGACGCGCCATGCGCCAGAGGATCTGCGCGGCGGCGACCCCGCCTATAATGCCGATGCGCTGCGCCGCCTGCTGATGGGCGAAACCGGCGCCTATCGCGATGCCGTGCTGCTCAATGCCGGGGCGGCGCTGGTCGTGGCAGGCCATGCGCATGATGTGCGTGATGGCATAGAGGAAGCCGCCGAAGCCTTAGACCGTGGCCTTGCCAAAGCCCTTCTCGATTGCTGGATTGCTTACTGATGAACAAGCTGGACGAAATTTGCGCGACCAAGCGGGATGAAGTGACGGCGCGCAAAGCCGCCACCTCGCTGGCCGATCTGGAATCCATGGCGCGCCAGCAGACGCCGCCACGCGGCTTTCGCGCGAGCCTAGATGCCAAGGCCAAGACCGGCTTTGGCCTGATTGCCGAAGTGAAAAAGGCCAGCCCCTCTAAAGGCCTGATCCGCGCAGATTTTGATCCGCCCGCCCATGCGCATGCCTATCAAGCGGGCGGGGCGGCGTGCCTCTCTGTCCTCACAGACGCGCCCTATTTTCAGGGGCATGAGGATTATCTGATTGCCGCACGCGCCGCTTGCGCCTTGCCCGTCTTGCGCAAGGACTTCATGGTCGACCCGTGGCAAGTGCTGGAGGCACGGGCAATTGGGGCCGATGCCATATTGGTCATCATGGCCGCATTGGACGATGGCCTTGCCGCGGAAATTGAAGACACGGCGATGGCGCTGGGCATGGACGTTCTCGTCGAAACGCACGATGCCGAGGAATTTGATCGCGCCCTCAAACTCCGGTCCCGCCTGATTGGCGTCAACAACCGCAATCTCAAAGATTTCACGGTGGATTTTGCGCGGACCTATGAGCTGGTCAATCGCGCGCCTGATGGCTGCACCTTTGTCGCGGAAAGCGGCCTTGGCAGCCATGCCGATCTGCAAGCCATGTCAGAGCATGGCGTGCGCTGCTTCCTTGTCGGGGAAAGTCTGATGCGCGAAGCCGATGTGGAAGCGGCGACGCGCACCCTGCTGACCGGAGCCTGATCGTAAAAAGCGGAACAAGTCATGCACATCGCTTGACTTGACCCTAAATGTTTCCTACACGTTCCGCGTTCGTTCTCTAGCGGAGGTGCAACATGCTTACGCGCAAACAGCATGAATTGGTCTGCTTCATTCATGATCGTCTGGAAGAAACTGGCGTCTCCCCCTCATTTGAAGAAATGAAGGAAGCGCTGGATTTGAAATCCAAATCCGGTGTGCATCGGCTGATTTCGGCGCTGGAAGAACGTGGCTTTATCCGCCGCCTGCCCAATCGCGCACGCGCTTTGGAAGTGGTGAAAATGCCGGAACGTGGCGATCTGCCCAAATCGGCCCGCACGACCGCCTCTGCACCGTCCAACGTCGTCAGCATGGCTCCGCGTCCTGCGCCCGCCCCAGTGGCGGCGAATGATGTGCTGGACATTCCGCTCCATGGCCGGATTGCGGCGGGCCTGCCAATTGAGGCGATGGAAGGGCAAAGCTCGCTGTCTGTCCCCGCTGCGCTGCTTGGCCCGGGCGAGCATTTCGCGCTCGAAGTATCGGGCGATTCCATGGTGGAAGCGGGCATTTTGGATGGCGATTACGCACTTATTCGCAAGGCGGATATTGCGCGGCCCGGCGATATTGTCGTTGCGTTGATTGATGATGCGGAAGCGACGCTCAAATATTTCCGCAACGAAGGTAATATGGTGCGGCTCGATCCCGCCAATCGCGCCTATGAGCCGCAGCGTTATTCACCCGCGCAAGTCCGCATTCAGGGCCGTTTGGCCGGGCTGTTGCGCCGCTATTAATCCGCCTGTGCGGTGGCCATCCACGGATGGTCATCGCGCGGGGCACGTACGCTTGTGAGGGATAAGGGGGCAAGGCTGATCGCCAGGCCCCCTGTTTTTTTGAGATATGCGGGGTCGATCTGCAGTGTTTTTGCCCTGCACGCGCGGGGCAAGCGGCGGGCACTAATGAGGATATCCGCCTGCGCACAGGCCGTCACCAAATCTGCCCAGCGCATCCGGTAAGGACTGCGGATCGCAAGGATCAGCCAGCTTTGCCCCCCGCGCGTCATCCGCACAAAGCAGGCGTCCGCGCTGCACCGTGCCGCCCGCGCGCCATCCAAATCCGCCAAATCCTCGCCAAAGCCCGCGCGCTCGGCCAAGGCCTGACGGACAAAATCCCCCGCGCGTGGACGCAGAATGAACCACTGCCCCCCGGCGTCTCGCACGGCCATATGTCGGCCATCGCCTGTCACCAGCACATCAGGCGCAGGGGCCAACGCGGTGATGAGCGCAGCTAAGACCAGCGGTAAAACCCCCAGCCAGCGCACCGAGCCGCGCCACAAAAGCACCCATAGCCCGCCCAATAGGAACAGGCCAAAGGCCGCGACAGGCATATCCGAGAGCAAGGCAGAGGCCCCCGGCCATGTCGCCACTTTGTGCGCCAGCGCCAAAAGCGCCGCGATTGCCTTTGCAGCGATCCACCAAAAGGGCGCACCCAGACCCAGCCCATCCAGCAGCAGAGCCAGCGCCTCTGCGGGCATAATGATGAATGTTGTCAGAGGGATAGCGACCAAATTTGCCAATGCGCCGTAAACACCAGCTTTATGGAAATGAAACAGCGCAATTGGGGCCAGCGCCAGTTCCACCACAAGGCCCGTCAACAACAGGCCAAAAATACTCCGCGTCAGCCGAGCCCAAGCCCCCTCCTCCCGCGCGGCGAGCCATTTCGCCGCCAAGGGGCTGTCATGCAGCGCGACAATCGCGGTGATTGCGGCAAAACTCAGTTGAAAACTGGGACCAATCACCGCCTCGGGCCAGATCAGCATCACCACCAGCGCACCGGCCGCCACCAACCGCAGCGTCAACGCCTCGCGCCCCAGAGCAAGGCCGATCAGGACAAGAATGGCCGCAATGCACGACCGGACGGTGGGCACTTGCGCGCCTGTGAGCAAGGTATAGCCAATGCCCGCGCACGCCGCGGTAAAGGCGGCCACCAGCAGCAATGGCACGCGCAGCGCCAAAGCGGGGCTGAGCGCCAAGAGCCGCAGCGTCAGGAAGAACACAGCCCCCACCACAGCCGACAGGTGCAATCCCGATACAGAGAGAAGATGCGCAAGCCCCGAAGTGCGCATGGCCTGTTGATCGTCCACGCTGATCCGCCCGACATCCCCTGTCACAAGCGCAATGGCGACGCCCGAAGCTGCCTCAGGCACGTGCCGGGCGATATGCGCGCTCAGCCGGTCGCGCAGGCCGGGGGTGTGGCGATCTTGCGTTATCGCAACGGGACCGATGGCTTTGCCCACGGCACCAATGCCTTGGAACCAAGCCTGCCGCTGAAAATCATAACCGCCGGGCAAGGCAGCCGCAGGCGGGGGCGTCAATCGCGCCCGCACCGCCACGCGCGCGCCGGGCGCTGGTAGATGGTCCAAAGCCTCTAGCGGCACGGAGATCCGCACACGCGCTGGCAGGCCCTGCCCTGCGTCTGGCGCCACAATCAGCCGCCATTTTTCCCGCGCCACTTGCTGTTCGCTGGAGATGAGCGTGCCGCGCAGATCCACAATCATTGGCCGCGAAAGGCTTGGCCCCGCCATTCTCTCTGCCCGATGCCAGATATGCGCACAGCCCAGGGTGAGCGCGACGCCACCTACGAACAGCGCAAGGCCCGTGCGATGCCGCAGGCCCAAGAGGAGGCCCAGCAGCGCCAATCCACCGCCCGCGCCCAACACCCAAGCCCAAGACTCGCGCGTGGGAAGCGCGAACCACGCCGCAATCCCCGCGCCAAAGGCAATGGGAAGCCAGAGCGGCAGCATCTCTGCCTGTGCTTCCAGCCCGATTTCCAGCTGGATAAATCTTTGACGCGCATAACCAATTGCGCGTGTTTGAAGCGCACCAAATCCCGTGCTAGGGGCCACGCCGGCATTACTCGCCATAGCTGATTGTTGGAGATTAAGCGCGTGGGCGCAAGCACAGAAAATTCAGGCGTTGTCACGCGCTTTGCCCCGTCCCCCACGGGGTATTTGCACATTGGCGGCGCACGCACCGCGCTGTACAATTGGCTATACGCCCGGCGCATGGGCGGTAAGTTCTTGCTGCGTATCGAAGATACCGATCGTGCCCGCTCCACCGATGCAGCGATTGAGGCAATTTTGGACGGCCTGCGCTGGCTGGATCTCGATTGGGATGGTGAGGAAGTCTATCAATTTTCCCGCGCGGCCCGGCACGCCGACGTCGCGCATGAGCTGATTGCGCGGGGCCATGCCTATCGCTGTTATCTGACGCAGGACGAATTGGCGGCGATGCGCGCGGCAGCCGAGGCCGAAAAACGCCCCTTTCGCATTCGCAGCCCGTGGCGCGACACGCCCGAGGCCGATCAGCCTGGGGACACGCCCTATGTCGTCCGTCTAAAGGCGCCGACCGAAGGGGCAGTCACCATTTCTGATCTGGTGCAAGGCGATGTCACTGTCTCCAATGCCGAGTTGGACGATATGATCCTGCTGCGGTCGGATGGCACGCCGACCTATATGCTGAGTGTGGTGGTGGATGACCATGATATGGGCGTCACCCACGTTATTCGCGGCGACGACCATTTGAACAATGCTTTCCGGCAATTGGCGCTGATCCGCGGCATGGGCTGGCCTGAGCCCGTCTATGCACACGTCCCCCTGATCCACGGGGCCGATGGGGCCAAGCTGTCCAAACGGCATGGCGCGCTGGGCGTCGACGCTTATCGCGATGAGATGGGCTATCTGCCTGAGGCCATTAACAATTATCTGCTCAAACTCGGTTGGGGCCATGGCGATGATGAAGTCATCAGCCGCGCCCAAGCCATTGACTGGTTTGATGTGGCGGATGTGGGCCGGGGTGCTGCCCGCTTTGATTTTAAGAAGCTAGAAAACCTGAACGGCATTTACATCCGCGAAGCAGATGATGCGCGTTTGGCGCATTTGGCACAGCCCCGGATTG
The DNA here is from genome assembly GCA_009920915.1 of Sphingomonadaceae bacterium. GTDB lineage: Bacteria > Pseudomonadota > Alphaproteobacteria > Sphingomonadales > Sphingomonadaceae > Aquisediminimonas. Next base: position 11,709 of record RFZB01000034.1, read on the forward strand.
AAGCCGCTTTGGGCCGTACCCTGACCGAAGCCGAGATGATGTTGCTGGCGAAAGCCATGCCGGTGCTGAAAGTTCGTGCCAAGACGGTGATCGAAATTGCCGAAGGGGCAGAGTTTCTGTTCGATACGCGTCCAATTTCGATGGACGAAAAAGCCGCAACCCTGCTAGGTGGCGAGGCCGATGTCCTTCTGGGCAAGGCCTTGGCAGCACTAAAAGGCCAGACCGTTTGGGAACTGGCTGCATTGGAAGAGGGTGTTAAGGCCGTTGCAACGGAGGCCGAGGTCGGTCTCGGCAAGGTGGCGCAGCCGTTGCGGGCGGCGCTGACTGGCCGGGGAACCTCCCCCGGAATTTTTGACGTGCTGGTTCTGCTCGGTCGCGAGGAGTCACTGGCCAGGATTGAGGATTGCTTGGGCGCTGCGCGCGTCTGACACAGGATAAGCAAGGGGCATAATATGTCGGATAACACTGCAAAGCTTTCACTGGGAGACGCGGAGTCAAACTACGCCGTCCGCCAGGGCACAATTGGGCCGGACGTCATTGATATCCGCAAGCTCTATGCCAATACGGGGGCGTTCACTTTTGACCCCGGCTTTATGTCGACTGCCTCGTGCGAATCAGGCCTGACCTATATTGATGGCGACGAAGGTGTTTTGCTGCACCGCGGCTATCCCATTGGTCAGTTGGCTGAACAATCCTCGTTCATGGAAGTTGCCTATCTGCTGCTGAATGGCGAACTGCCCTCGCAAGATGAGCTAGCGAACTTCACGCACACGATCAGCCGCCACACGATGGTGCATGAGCAGCTGTCGACCTTCTATCGCGGCTTCCGCCGTGATGCGCACCCGATGGCAATCATGTGCGGCGTTGTTGGTGCCCTTTCCGCTTTTTATCATGACTCGACGGATATTGCTGATCCGCATCAGCGCATGGTGGCCTCGCACCGCCTGATCGCGAAGATGCCGACAATCGCGGCGATGGCGTATAAATATTCGATCGGCCAGCCCTTCCTCTATCCGCGCAATGACTTGTCCTACACGGCCAATTTCTTGCGCATGACCTTTGGCGTGCCGGCAGAAGACTATTATGTCGACCCCGCCATTGAGCGCGCCATGGACCGGATTTTCATCCTCCATGCCGACCATGAACAGAACGCGTCGACCTCGACTGTCCGTCTCGCTGGCTCGTCAGGTGCCAATCCCTTTGCCTGTATTGCTGCGGGCATTGCCTGCCTGTGGGGCCCGGCGCATGGCGGCGCGAATGAAGCAGCATTGAACATGCTGCGCGAAATTGGCCGTCCGGAGCGTATCCCGGAATATATTGCCCGCGCGAAGGACAAGAATGATCCCTTCCGCCTGATGGGCTTTGGCCACCGCGTCTATAAGAATTATGATCCGCGCGCGACGGTGATGCAGCAGACGCTGCGTGAAGTGTTTGATGCGCTGAAAATCAATGATCCGGTGTTCGAAGTTGCGCTGCAACTGGAAGAAATGGCGCTCAATGACCCCTATTTCATTGAAAAGAAGCTGTTCCCGAATGTCGATTTCTATTCGGGCGTGATCCTGTCGGCCGTCGGCTTCCCGACCGAAATGTTCACCGTGCTGTTCGCCCTTGCCCGCACCGTCGGCTGGGTGGCGCAGTGGAACGAAATGATTTCGGACCCAGAGCAGAAAATTGGCCGTCCGCGTCAGTTGTACACTGGCCCGACACAGCGCGATTATGTGCCGCTGGCCAAGCGCTAAGGCGCGGAACCAAAGCGAATTAGAGGGCGGTCCTGTGGGGCCGCCCTTTTCTGTTTAGGCCGCGCCGCTTATTGGGGCATTCCAAGCCTTGAGTAACAGCGTGAAGCGCGCGCCCTGCCCCGGCTGGCTGTCCAGCAGAATATCGCCGCCCATGGCGCGTGCCAACCGACGCGAGATATACAGACCAAGGCCCGATCCGCCCCCGATATTGCCGTCCAATCGCTCAAATTTTCCAAAGACCCGCTCATGATGTTCCGGGGCAATGCCTTTGCCTGCATCTATCACGGCAATGCCCGCCATATCGGCGTGCGTCACGGCCTCCATGCGGATTTGCCCGCCCTCTGGTGAATAACGGATAGCGTTGGCCAAGAGATTGACCAAGATTTGCAGCACCCGGCCAAATTCTCCAGCGACCCAGATCGCACCATCTGGCCAGGTCATGCTGAGCCCCTGATCCATCCGCCGCACGGCCAGCAAACCTGCTGCGCGGCGGGCGACATCTGCAACATCCAGCGCTTCGGTGGCGATGGTAAAATCGGGCTGCTCAATGGCGTTTAAATTGGCAAGATCGTCCACAAGGCCCAGCAAATGCCGGGCGGCCCCGGCAATATCTTCGGCATAGCGCACATAATCTTGCCGCAAGGGCCCGTCGGTTTGCAGCGCCAAATGATCTGCATGGTCAATTGCCCGGCCTATCGGGCCTCGCAAGGCGGGCTCTAACTGGCTGGCCAATAAAAGATCAAAATCCGATACGCCACGGGGCGGTGGCGCCTGTATTTGCTGTGTTTGCACCAGCCGGATTTGGCCCGAAAGGCCGGCAAAACGGCCATCCTCCCCCACCAAGGCCCGGCCAGATAACAAGACAGGAATTTTGTCCGAGACAATTAATTCCGCCGGTTGGTCTTTAAAATCTGTGCCATTGGCCAGCGCCGCCAAAAAGGGAATGTCACCTGTTGGATCTGGCAAAAGGCGAAAAATACGCGAAAATGGGTGTCCGCGTGTGGTGGCTGGCAAAAAGCCAAAGTCTCTATCCAGGGCGGCGGCCATGCGCACCATCAGCAACTGTGCATCCGTCCGCCAAGCGCCATCCGTTTCCAGCCGGGCATTTTCAAAATCAGCATCTGCCACGCCCAGAATGTCTGGCGGGCTTAAAAGCCGATCCCAGCGGTGCAACGCAAGGTGAATGCCTTCCTCATCGGGCACGGCCTCAACATCGACCAACCGAACATCGGGGCCATCCCCAATCATTGCTTGTTGCGTCACCGCCGTGCCTGTCTGGCGGACAAGACGGACAAGCGCCGCCAAGTCCGGCACTGTAAGCTCGCTGCCAATATGGCCGCCGGACATAAGGATAAGGCGCAGCAAAGGCGCATCAGCCGCCAGTAACATGCCCCGGTTATCTACCCGTGCGCATATCGGCGGGCCTTGCGCGTCAGGCGCCACAGCCACCGGCCACCGCCCTGCAGGACGCCTTATTCAGAAAAATGCGCATTGGCCCGCCTTAGCAGGCCGGCGTTAACACCTGCCTAATCAGCCGCCCCGGCCGGCCCATCATGATCGCGCATTTGGATGGACAGCTGCACCATCAGCGCCAAACCAAGGCTTAGCGCAAAGCCAAGCCACGGCCATGGCGTCAGGCAGGCAATGCCAATGAATACCGCCGCGCCAACATCTCCCAAGCGCCAATTGGGCAGTGCCGCCCCCTGACGATGGGCATGGACCAGAACCAGCATCTGCACGGCAAGCCACAGCGCCAGCAGCGCATTTACACCCTGCCCATCGGGCAAAAGCACAAGGCGCGCCGCATAGACCAATATTGCCAAGGGCAACCACAATGTCCGACGCTGAAGCAAGCGACCCAGCAGCGCACGTTCTGCAAGGCCCGCCTGCCCAACCAACTGCGTTAACAGCGCAAGGCCATAGCCCAAGACCAACAGCCCCATGCCCAGCGACATGAGGCCAAAGCCTGCCGAGACCAGGCTGCCCCACCCCATCAGCAGCGCAAGACACGCAATCATCGAGGCAGAAATAGGCTTTAGCACCAAGCGGCTGGCCAAGTGGCGCAAGGGGGGCAGCAATGCCTTTTCCCCCACGCCATCGGTCTGCACATCGGCTGTCCGGATGATGGCAAGCGCGGCCCCGGCCAAATCTTCGCGCAAAACAGGGGCCATGGCATCGCCATCGGCCTCAGACAAAATCGTCATCGCGCGGCGCGTGGCGCCCAATTGCACGGCGCGCCGCAGCAATGTTGGGCCAAAAGCCCAATCACCCAGCATCGCCACTGTCTCGCGGATCAGTGCAGCGGGCAGGACGGCAATGCCCGCCCAATTATGCTGGGCGTCAATCCGCTCATACCGGTCACGCCCCCAGATTTCGGGCAGTGTAAACAACGTAGGCTGGGTTAAAGCTGCCACGCCGCTCAGCTCTTCATCCGGCAGGATCAGCGCGGCGTTAAACAACAGGACGTGTTCTTCCGGGTGGAGTTGGTCGGCCGCTTCCCTTGGGGTTCGCGCCAAAGCCAGATCCACCCCCCGCGCCTTGAGCCGATCAAGCGCGCCCATGAGAGCAGAGGGCAATGGCCCGGCACAGATAATGACGTGTTGGCAGCCAAGGCGAATGGCTTGATCGACCATGCGCTCTAACAGCGTTTGGCCGCCCAAGGTTAGCAGCAACGGCTGGGTTGCCGCCCCACTTTCCCCATCTGTCTGTGCCAAAATGAGCGCTGCAAATGGCAAGACACTACTCCCCAAAACCTTGTCGTTAAGGGATAAGTGATTTCAGCCGATTTGCAAAGCACCGCCATGCAGGCGCGTAATTGCCTGCTCAATATGTGCCAAAGCCGCCTTATCGCCCCAGGTCGCAGCCAAGGCCTGGCGGCTGGCCTCTTGCAATTCAAGCGCCCCAAAACTGACCGCAAGCCCCACCAAACGCCGCGCGGCCGCTGTCCAATGGCGGGCAGACTCGGCATGGTGCAGCGCCTCGGCATAGGACAGAGCCGCCGCAACCAGCGCCATGCGCAGTTCATCTGCAATGGCGGGATCATGGCCAGATGCGGCCCCAATCGGATCAGATATCGCGGCGAAAAAATGGGTCATGGCATTTTCTAACCAAGATGAGGTTAACAAGAGGTTGCCCCCTGTGCGTGACAAAGAATTTATGCCATCATCATTCGCTTAGGCGCGACTCTTGATCTCAAGAGGCGGGCGGATTTGAAATTTGAGGGCTGGGCATGGCTGGGGGATCAAAAATTATCGGCATCCGGTCGCAACAGGGCGAACAAACGGGCACGAAATCGCGCGCAAAATCAGCGTCCAGCCGCGCGGCACAGCCGATGGGGGATGTGATCGACACCGAAGACACCCCCAAGCGCGCTTATGGCTTTTTCATTGTCACCTGCGCTGCAATTGCCGCCGCCTTGGGCTGGATTGCAACTGCAAGCCTAGCGTTTCTGAACAGCCTAGACGGGGCCGTTGCTGATCTTGGCGCGGTGAGCAGCTTTGTCACAACCTTAGCCGCGCCTTTGGCGCTGATTGCCGTCTTATGGGCAGTCTATGCCCGGTCCAGCCGTGGAGAGGCCAGCCGCTATGCCGCGTTGGTCCGCAAGCTGCGCCGGGAAGAAGCCCGGCTGTCTGGCACATTGGGCGATATTCAACGCCGCCTTGATGCCCATCGAGTCGCCTTGGCCGATGAAGCCAATATGATGGCGTCGCTGGGCGATGAGACAGCAGATCGGCTGGTTGAAGCGGCCCAAGCGCTGCAAGGCCAGATGGACGCGATTAACCGCCATGCCGCCGCCTTGGAGACACGCACATCAAGTGCCCGGTCGGACATGAATGGCCTGCTAACGGATATGCCACGCGCCCATGCCGAAGTGCATCGCATGGCAGAATTGCTGGACTCAACTGGCGACACTGCACTGGGCGCGGCCAATGAATTGGCGGCCCAGCTTGCCCTATTGGCTGAACGTGGCCGCAATGCCGATGACATTGCCTCGCGCTCTGCCCAGCGGCTTGCGGAACGCGTGGCCAGCCTTGATGATATGACGCGGATTGCCGCTGCCCGCATTGAAGAAGCCTCTGACGCCACGGTGGGCGCCGTGGATGCCGCCTTGGCGCGCGCCGCCACAGCTCTGGCCAATGCCCGTACTGAGCTGGAGGCCCAAGGCGAGGCCACAGTTGCGTTGATTGAGCAAGGCCATGCAACCATTGCCGCCTCAGGCGAACAAGCAACCGAGGCTGTCGCCCAGCGTGTCGCCGTGATTGCTGAGCGGATTGAGGCCGTGAGCCAGATTTTTGCGGCCCAAGATGAAGCAAGCCGCACCCAATTGGCCCGGCTGACGTCCGAAATCGGAAATTTGGAAGCCCAGTTGGACGGCCTTGCCGCCCACTCTACGGACAGCACAAACCACGCATCCGTTGCGCTGAACAATTTGAAAACACAGGCAGAGCGCCTGTCTGCCGCCTTGGATCAGGGCGGTAAATCAGCCGGGGAGCTGATTGCGCAGGCCGAAACGCTGCTCACCGCGCTTGATGCCTCGGTGCGTGAAATTGATGAAACCTTGCCGCTGGCGCATAAGCGCCTGCAAGAAACGGCCTCGGCCAGCCGGCAATTGGCACAAGCCGCCATGCCCGATATTACCGCCTTGGAGACAGCCTCTTCCGCCGCGCTCGACCGTCTGCGCGACGCCGAAACGCTGGTGACTGACCAGCGCGACCTGATTAGCAAGATGGTAGAAAGCGCTGGCGCTGCACTGGACCAGAGCCGAACAACTGCAGAAACTTTGGCGCGTGAGCTGGACGCCATTGAAGAACAGGCCCGTGCGCTGACAGGCACGGCCGCGCCGCAGCTGATTGATGCCCTGTTGCGCATCCGCGACACTGCCAATCAGGCAGCAGACCATGCCCGCACCGCGCTGGACAATGTGGTGCCCGAGGCAGCGGCCAAATTGGGCAGCCAAGCGCGTGAGGCGCTGGAGGCGGCTCTTTCAGGCCCCGTTGAAGAGCAGATGTCGCTCATTGCCCAGCGGGCCGAACAGGCCATTGCAGCCGCCCGTCAGGCAACAGCTGATTTGACAGCCGAAGTCGCCCAAATCAGCGCCGCCACCTTGGCACTGGAAGATCAGATTGAAGACGCAAAAGATGCCGCTGTGAGAGGGGATAGCGCGCAGTTTGCTCGCCGCATGGGCCGGTTGGTCGAAGCGCTCAACTCTAACGCGATTAATGTCAGCAGCATCCTCTCAACCGAAGTGACGGAGGCCGCATGGGGCGCCTATTTGCGCGGCGAACGCGGCATTTTCACGCGGCGGGCCGTCAAGCTGGCGAGTGGCACAGAGTCTCGTGAAATCCGCCGCCTTTATGCGGATGACGATGCGTTCCAAGCGCAGGTCAACCAGTATATCCATGACTTTGAAGCCATGTTGCGCAATGTGATGGCAACGCGGGATAGCGATGTCTTTAGCGTGACCCTGCTCTCATCAGATGCTGGCAAGCTGTATGTCACGCTGGCCCAAGCCATTGAGCGGTTACGCAAATAGCGATTAGCCGACGGTTAGCGCGTGAAATCCAAATCTTCTGCAACAATCCAGCCGTTCACATAATTGGCATAGTAAAGCAGGAACAGCACAGCTGCCACAATCGTCGTCCACAATAGGATCGCACGGGGGCGGAAATTGTGCGGCGCACTTTCCGCTTGGCCGGGAACAAGCTCTTCCCCCTCTTCTTCAGCGGTCCGCACGAAAAAGGGCATGACGAAAAAGGCACTCATCACCCAAAACAGGCAATAAATGGCAAGAACAGAAGTCCATTTCATAGGCCGGCCTTTTCGCGCATCAGATGGACTTCGACAATGGGTTTTTTGCCAGTCCAGTTGGTCGCAATGCGGCGGACCGCCAAGCGGATGGCTTCGCGCAGGCGGTTTTCATCGCGCTCCCCTGACCCAGCGGCTTTCGCCGCAGCGGCACAGGCTTCTTCCAGAAAATCGGCCTTATCTTCTTCCACCGGCACGCCCAAGAGGCGGCATGAGGGATCAGCCAGCAAGCGCCCTGCCCCATCCAGCGCAACCGCAACCGAAATCAGACCATTGATCGACAGCTTGCGCCGTTCATTCATCGTCGTGCCATCGGCAGGCAGAATAACGTCGCCATCCAAGATCAGCCGTCCGGTGCGCTCTTTACCCAAAATCTCTGGCCCATTGGGTGCAAGGCGCACAACATCGCCATTGGCTTGAACAAGCGCTTGGGGAATCCCTTGCGACAGGCCGAAACGTGCTTGTTCTGCCATATGCCGCCTCTCCCCATGCACAGGCACAAGAATTTGCGGGCGCACCCAGCCGTAAAGAGCCGCCAGCTCTGGCCGCGCCGGATGGCCGGAGACATGGACATGGCCCTGTTTTTCAGTGACCATCCGCACATTGGCGCGGGCCAATTGGTTCATCACCCGGCCAATCGCCATTTCATTGCCCGGAATCTGGCGCGAGGAGAAAATGACGGTATCGCCCTCATCCAGCTTAATCGGGTGGGTGCCCTCGGCAATGCGGCCCAAGGCGGCGCGCGGTTCCCCCTGCCCGCCAGTTGCAATCACCAGCACTTCATTGCGGCGCAGGCCGTCCACGGCCTCCATATCCACCAGTTCTGGCAAGTCCGTGAGATAGCCATTGGCTTGGGCGACTGTGAGAATGCGTTGCAAGGACCGGCCCGCCAAGCACAGCTTCCGCCCTGTTTCCTTGGCCACGCGCGCCAGCGTTTGCAGGCGTGCGGCATTGGAGGCAAAGCTGGTGACGACCACACGGCCCTTGGCGGCCTTCA
>RFZB01000331.1 GCA_009920915.1 Sphingomonadaceae bacterium
AGGATGTGAATGACCAAATGGCGCTGAATTATGACGACCGCTCTCTTAGGGGAGCGGCATCGCGCTTTCAGTCGAGTCAGGATGTCTGGGATGTGGTTGCCTTTGGGCCCTTGTTTGATGCCAGTGATATCCGCCCTCAGGAGGAGATCAAGGCCCGCAGGCTCCTGTTCGTGCCGCGCAATAAGGCGTACGATCTTCTCCGGGTGAAGGTTGTGATTCCTTCCTATTTCAAGAGCTCTTTTCTTGCGGATGATGATCTGATTCGTGTGGTGGGCGGAATCAGCATGAAAACGAGTAAGGGGTTTGTCGGGGTTGGCTTCTGTCGTGCTGAGCGTTCGTGGGGAAGGCATGGTCTGCGCTGGTTGTTCGATAAGTTTTTGCTGCCGCGTGACCGATTTGACGACCTGGTTTTTCATGACCCTTCGGTTCGTTATTGTCCCAATCAAATGGCGTTGCAGGAGCGGGAGCGGATCGGTGCCCAGCTCTTTACCTCCACCTATGAAATCGATCTGGCGTCTCCGGAACGTCGCAATCCGGGAGGGCTGGGCTCATGAAGCTTGTGTTAAGGCCTGCTTGGGGCTTGGAGGTTCTGCGTAGGCGTTCGCTTCGCTTGTTGAAGGCTCTGAGGCGGCGAGGTTTTCTGGTGCGCATCGTGTTGTTTGCCCTGCTCCTGGTGGTGGGTCAAGGTGCCCTGTTGGCGCATCACGGCTTGCTGCTGCCTTTGGCGGCACCCCTGTTGGCCGTTTTTCTGCCCACGGCCTTGCAGGTGGCCTGGGGCTATGCGGTGGAGTCCCGCTCGCGCCGGCAGATGGCCACGCTCTTTGCCAGCTATGTGCCCCCCGAGATCGTGCAGCGCCTTGCTGAGAACCCTGGCGCCTACTCGATGAAACCGTTGGAGCGTGAGCTCACCGTCCTGTTTGCGGATGTGCGGGGCTTCACGACCGTCTCAGAAAGCCTGAGCCCGCAGGCCCTGGCGGACTGGATCAACGAGTACCTCACGGCCATGAGCCTGGTGATCCGCGAACAGCACCACGGCACCCTGGACAAGTA
>RFZB01000332.1 GCA_009920915.1 Sphingomonadaceae bacterium
ACCTCGGCACCGACGACATCTTCATCCACGCGTTCGACGCGGCCACCGGCACCCTGAAGCCGTCCCCGGCCAAGTCCGGCCGCGTGGCCCCCGGCGCCGGTCCCCGTCACCTCGCCTTCCATCCCCAAGGCGGCTTCGCCTATGTCTGCAACGAGATGGCCCTCACGGTGAGCGTCTTCAGCGTCGACGCGGCCACCGGCGCGATGAAGGAGATCCAGGTCCTGCCGACGTTGCCGGCCGGCGCCGACACCAAGGGTGTCTCCACGGCCGAGATCTTCTGCCTGCCGAACGCCCGCGCGCTCTACGTGTCCAACCGCGGCCACAACTCGCTCGCCGCCTTCGCGATCGGCGCCGACGGCAAGCTGACCCTGCTGCAGCATCAGCTCGACGTGCCGGCCGTGCCGCGCGGTTTCGGGATCAGCCCCGATGGTCGCTGGCTCGTCTGCGCCGGCCAGAAGTCGGGCACCCTCAACGCCTACCGCGTCGACCCGGCCACCGGCCGCCTGACCGACACGAAGCAGTCCGTCGCGGCCGGCGCCGCCTGCTGCATCGTGTTCGCCCGCTGAGCGCCCCGCGATGAAGTCCGCCCTCCTCGCCTGCCTGGCCGCCGGCGCCGTCCTCGGCGCCGCCGAGACCGACTTCGACCACGACGTGGTGCCGCTCCTGCGCAAACATTGCGCGGAGTGCCACACGGGCGACAAGAAGAAGGGCGGCTTCTCGATGAACACCCGCGCGGCGCTGCTCGAGGGCGGCGAGGACGGTCCCGTCCTCACGCCCGGCGACGCGGCCAAGGGTCGCCTGCTGGAGGCCATCGTCAGTACCGACCCGGATCTCCGGATGCCTCCGAAGGGGCCGGGCCTCACGCCGGCGGAGGTCGCCACGCTGCGCGCCTGGATCGGCCAGGGCGCGCGTTGGACCGAAGGGTTCGCCTTCAAGCAGCCGGCCTACGAGCCGCCGCTGCGCCCCCGCGCGGTGGCGTTGCCGGCCGCGCAGGACGGCCGCGACCATCCGATCGACCGCGTGCTCGACGCCTGGACGGCGACGCAGCGG
>RFZB01000333.1 GCA_009920915.1 Sphingomonadaceae bacterium
GGGCTGCCCCCTGTCAGGCGTCCACGCAGCGCGGCATAGGCACCGCCCAAGCCGCGTGGGAAAATCAGCACCAGGGCAATGATGGAAGCGCCGAGCAGAAAGCGCCAATAATCCGTCAGGGGCATGAACAAGTCTTTGATGCTGTGAAACGCCACCGCGCCAAGCAATGAACCCATCACTGTCTGCAGCCCGCCCAACAGAATCATGGAAAGGAAATCGACCGATAGGGGAATGCCCAGCAGCGTCGGGTCGATGGATCCCTTGGAGAATGCATAAAGCCCACCTGAAAGCCCCGCCGCCGCGCCGGCAATGGTAAAGCCCAGCCAGCGATGGGCGCGTACATCAATACCAATGGCATCCGCGCGCGCGGCGGAATCACGCGCGGCGCGCAGCGTGGCCCCAAAGGGCGCATAGATCACGTGGCGCAATGCCGCGATCCCCAAGGTGGCGATCAGCAATACCAGATAGTGATAATGGCTGCGCGATGCCGCCCAGGCGGCAGGCCAAACACCCACCACGCCATTATCGCCGCCGGTCACTTCCACCCATTGGAAGCACACCGCATAGGCGATTTGCGCAAAGGCCAGCGTCAGCATGGCAAGGTAAATCCCTTCCAGCCTGACGATGAAATAACCGAATAACGCGGCGCTTATCCCACCCATCAGCAGGGCGGCGATCAAGGCCGGTTCCATGGGCAGCCCAAGTTTTGTCACCAGCAGCCCGCTGGCATAGGCCCCAAGGCCGAAATAGGCAGCATGCCCAAAACTGACGATGCCGCCATTGCCGACCAGAAAATTCAGTGAAAATGCCGCAAGTGCGAAAATCATCACCTCGGTCGCCACCTTCGCGAATACTCTGAACTATAGGAATTTCACCCAAAATATTATATCTTTCGTCTGTCTTCAAAATCTGATTGATTTGTTTTAGTTTTTTAATGCTTAATGAAAAGATTAATTTTCCAGGATTCTATGCTCTTCTTCCGGTGACTGGAGCGTTTTTAATAATTTCTGCGGGTAAGTTTGCATTTTTCAATCGAGTGATTTTATCAAA
>RFZB01000334.1 GCA_009920915.1 Sphingomonadaceae bacterium
CGTCATCGTGCCGAAATCCTCAATCAGAATCTGGATCATCGGCACGCGAATAGCGTTCACCGACATCGCGCTCGCGCCGGCCGCCGTGAACGCCCCTATCGCGTACCGCGTGGCGGCCACGCTCACAGAAGACGCGCCGGCAGCGGTAAATGCGCCTATGGCGTACCGCACCGCGCTGATGCTGGCCGATGAAACGCCGGCAGCGTTAAAAGCGCCCAGCGCAACACGTTGCGCCGCAACAGATACAGAAGACGACGAAGAGACGCTGAAAGAGGCGTCTTTGATGACATTGGCCGACACTGCGGCCGTTGAGGAGGCGGCGCTTGTGAATGCGCCTATCGCGTAACGGACGGCCGAGATCGCCGTCGTCGAGGATGCCGAGACAGTTACAGCGGCGAGGGTAATCCCGTAGGAATACTTACCCTGCCCATATGGGCCGCCGCCGTATGCAGCCATGATTAAGTCAGGGTTACATCAAGGTCGCCAGCCGGAATCCGCAGCACATCGCCATCATTGATGGTGCGCGAAGTGGACAGCGCCGCCCAGGCCAGCATATTCCCGCCGGTCGATGCATCGAAAATCGCCGCCCAGCCAATCGTGCCCCAGTTCCCGCCAGAAGCAGCGGCAAACTCAATCGCAGCCGAGTTCGTGGCATTGGTCGGCGAGGTGCCGGATACCGTGATCGTGCCAGTGGCGGCGCGGGCATACCCATTGCCAGAAACCTCAGTACCGCCGCCCGTATCGCTCGGGGCAGCGGTAAACAGGCCGACATACCAAGCGGTCGGGCGCGTCGCGCTGCCCGTGGTAAGAAGCCAGGTAAGGACCAGATTCTCGGTGTAGTCGGTGAACGATGACATTTAAAGCACTCCTTTATCCGAAAGTCCTGGCCCGCATCATGATCGCGCCGCCAGATGTCGCGCCGCGATCATCGGCGATCTGAAGCTCATCAAGGCCGCGCTGATACAGCGAGGCCCATACCGTAATTCTGGCATCATCCTTCAAATAAGGCGAGGCTTGCAACAGCGCCCCATAAAGGTAAACATCGGGCGC
>RFZB01000335.1 GCA_009920915.1 Sphingomonadaceae bacterium
TGCCGCGGATATCCTTGCGGGCGCGGCTCAGGCTGGCGTTGATCGCGTCGGTCGCGATGGGGCACTTCGGCACGTCGACGATGCGGCGCGAGGTGCCGGCGGCGAGGAAGCCGATCGGGAAGTCGGCCCGGCGGGGCGTCATGAAGTGCGGCGTGATCTTCGAGCGGTAACCATACTGCTTCGGCGACGGGTGGCAGGGGTCGACGTCGACCTTGAGGCCGCCCAGGCGTTCGAAGGCTTCCGCGACCTGGCGGCGCTTCCATTCGAGCTGCTGCGGGTAGGCCAGGTTCTGGTACTGGCAGCCGCCGCATTCGCCGAACAAGTCGCAGCGCGGCTGGACGCGGTGGGGCGAGGGGACGACGACGCGGACGAGGTCGCCGCGCGAGAAGTTGGCGGAGTTGTGCCAGATGCGGGCGACGACCTTCTCGCCGGGCAGGGCGCCGGCGACGAAGACGACCCAGCCGTCGACGCGCGCTAGGCCTTCGCCGAGGTTGGTGATAGTCGCGATCTCGAGTTCGACCTCCTGATGGTAGGTGAACTTGCCGGGCCGGAACTTCGAGGCGTCGGGCTTGCGGGACTGGGGCGGTTCGAAATCGGACATGGGGACAAAGTCCGCCTCCGCCCCCCGGAGGTCGAGACTTATCCCCGTGCGGAGCCGCCCCGGACGCGTTTCCTTGCCCTCGGGAGGGTCTTGGTGCTCACTCCGGGCGTGTCCGAAGAGGTCATCCAGAGCCGTCAGAATCCCCGCGTCCAAGGGCTCGCCCGCCTGCGCGACCGCGCCGAGCGCGATGCCCGGCGGCTCTTCCTCGTCGAAGGCTTCCGCGAATTGACCCGGGCCTTGGAGCGTGGCGTGAAGGTCGACGAGGTCTATTTCTGCCCGTCCATGTTCCGTGGCTCCGAGGCCGCCGAACTGGTCACCCGGGCACGCGCCTCCGGGATTCCCTGCTGCGAGCTGGGCGTCTCGGCCTTCGAGAAGGTCAGCGGCCGCGAGGGTCCGGATGGTCTCACTCCCGGCGCGCGTCGGGGCCAACCGCGCCATGACCCCCGACG
>RFZB01000336.1 GCA_009920915.1 Sphingomonadaceae bacterium
GCGCTCATTGGCCAAGTTGGCATACGTTTGGGCACCAGCGCCAACGCCGCCAAGGAGACCGCTCAGCATGCTGCGGGTCGGCATCGTGGCAAACGTGCCAAGGCCGGTCAGAAGCGGTATCCAAGACTGAGCCGAGCCACTCTTAAGCCCCTTGAAAAAGGGCTCAGTCATGTAGTCGTAGCTGTAGCTCGGAATGTTGCCGCCTTCGTAGGTCACCGGCTTCTGCTTCTCGCCGCGCCCAAAGCTGGTCGGACGCACACCGGCAAACTCAGGCAGTTCCGGCTTGGGAGGGGGAATGCGGCGGGACGGGGCGTTAACCACGATTTCTGTGCCGACAGCCTCAGTCGGCTGCTCCGGAGCCGGTGCTTCGGCAGCAGCAAGACCAGCCTCCTTCGGCTTACCGAACGCGGCGTCGAATTCTTCCTCAAATGTTCCGCCAAGCTGCTTTGCAGGACGCCCCGCGAGGCCCCCACCTTCAGCCTTGCCCGGCCCCATCAGGCGGCGCTGCTGCTTGGCCATGGCCTGCTCAGCAAACTTCAGAGCGCCCATGGCGTCACGACCGCGCAGGAAGGGATTGGCTTTCACAGCAGCATCACCGACAATACGCTCAATCGGAGTGGACGGATTGGCTGAGAGCACCTTGATGGCTGTCTCAGGGCCAAAGAAGTGCGCCAGATAGACGTTACGGGCGTTAGGCTCATAGCCACTGCGCTGGAGAATGCGGGCGTTATCGCGGATGATCTGGGGCCCGATCTGCTCCGAAACAGCAATCCCAGTGGGCGACCGGCGGATCGAAAGGATTTCGCGATCTGACTTGCCCTGAGCCTGCCCCGGATAGAGCTTGCGGTAGTAGTTGACGAAAGTGCTGTCGATCATCTGGTACGGACCCACAGCCGAAGACAGCGGGTTCTTACCCAAGCCTTCATGGCCACGGATCATCTTGGCAATGGTTCCGAGATCAGACGGCATTGGGGCGTTTTCGCGAGTGGAGGCAGCAGCAAGACCTGCGGGCCGCTTACGCTCTTCGCTCAGCATATCGCGAATGTCCT
>RFZB01000337.1 GCA_009920915.1 Sphingomonadaceae bacterium
TGCGTCTGAAATCGCCATGTCGACCCCGACGGCAGGCGGCGCCCGTTTGGCGTGGCTCTGTCGTTGAGATCAACTTTTAATTGAAATTGCTTCATGGCGCTACAAAAAAGGTTAACGATCGTCGTTGCCGGACCCTGCCAGGCCGGCTCACTAAATCTACAAATCAGAAATTTATTATTTTTTTAAGGGGTTAGGTGTTCTTCAATGAAAAACTCTGTGGGGCAGGGCGGTCTCCTTGGGTCTTCATTTATGAGGGCTTTAGCCAAGCTGTTCAGCGGCCGTTCGGATCATTTCGCTGCCCGCCTGCAAGGCGCGAGAGCTGCCATTATAGGCTTGCTGGGCCGCGATCATGCTCATCAGTTCAGAGGTGATATCGACATTGGATTGCTCCAGATTGCCTTGTGCAAAAACGCCAAGACCATCGGAGCCAGCGCGACCATATTGAGGTTCACCTGAATCTTGGCTTGTCGAGTAGCGGGTGTTGCCGATGGCCTTCAAACCATTGTCGTTTTCGAACCGCGCGACGGCGAGATAAGCAACTTTGTTGATTGAACCGTCAGCAGCATTTGTCACAGTCAAAAGCCCTTGCGCATCGACCGTAATCGCCCCCAGTTTTGAAGGATCATTGCCGACGGCTTTGAAGATATTGACGGCTTGTAAATTGGGGTTTTGCAGTGTGCCCGTTAGCGCCGGATTGCCCATCACTGGGGCGCCGCTCTGATCGACGAGATAGCCATCGGCAGTAACAGTCAGCGCGCCGGCGCGTGAAAAACTCATATCGCCTTCGCCTGTAGGATTGGCTGGATCGCCAAACACAAGATAGCCTGCGCCCTGGAGAGCAACATCGAGGCTGCCGCCGGTTTGCTTAAGGCCGCCCTGTTCAACAGAGCGCCGCATCGAAACGGCCATAACGCCTTTACCTGCTTCGGCACCGGGGCGGGTTGATGTGCTCGCCCCCATGAAATCGGCAAATTGGGCCATCGACTTTTTGAAACCGGTCGTGCTCGCATTGGCAAGATTGTTTGAAATGGCGTTGAGCTGCTTGGAAG
>RFZB01000338.1 GCA_009920915.1 Sphingomonadaceae bacterium
ATGGGACAAGATGTCGTTCATGAAGAAGAAGCCGAAATATCAGATTAACGAAGATTTTCAATTTCTTCCATCTGATGATGACAAGATAACTGGCATCGGCATACTCAAAGGAAAGTATGTTGGTGTTCTTTATCATTATGGCAAAGCAAGAGTGATAGAAGAGGGTGATTTTGCAAGATTAACTTTTGACTATACTATCATTCACACACCCACATTCACCGTTCATGAGTTGCAAACTGATGAAGAATTTCATACAATGATAGGTGATATACTAACTGAAATACTCATGGAACAATCCGATGAAAAGACTCGAAACAATTATTCTGAAGAACTTGATATTTAATGAAGAATATGCACGAAAAATTATTCCGTTTCTAAAAAACGAATACTTCTCCGATACCACAGAGAAAAATCTTTTTGAGGAAATTAATAGTCACATTCATCAATTCAAACATCTTCCAACATACGAATCACTTGTAATAAACTTTACTGAATCACGTAAACTGACAGAAGAGCAGGTCAGAAATGCGGTTGAAATGATTCGTGAAATCAATGCAGACAAAAATGATCCAACTGATGTAGACTGGCTCATCAAACAAACTGAAAAGTTTTGTCAAGACAAAGCAATCTACAATGCCATCATGAAGTCTGTCAAGATTCTTGATGAAAGAGAAAACAAAGAAGATAAGGGCATGATTCCAAAGTTGTTGAGTGATGCACTTGGTGTATCATTTGACAGGTCTGTCGGTCACGATTATATTGATGACTCTGACAATCGTTTTGAATTCTACCATCGTCACGAAACAAAGATACCATTTGATCTTGATCTATTCAACAAGATTACAAAGGGCGGTCTTCCAAAGAAAACACTAAACATTGCACTTGCTGGCACTGGTGTTGGTAAATCTCTGTTTATGTGTCATGTTGCTGGTTCTTGTCTTGCACAAGGTCTGAATGTATTGTATATTACCATGGAAATGGCTGAAGAACGGATCGCCGAACGTATTGATGCCAATCTATTGAATATTGATATTGCAGACTTGAACTC
>RFZB01000339.1 GCA_009920915.1 Sphingomonadaceae bacterium
GCGACGGACTGGCCGGCGAGGGCCAGGTTGGAGAGGCCGTTCAGGCCGTTGGCGTTCGAGGTGAAGCCGAGGGTGAGCGTGTCGGCGAGCGAACCGGCGACCGCGGTGGAGGCGGTGACCACGACGTCGCCGCTGGCGCCGGCGAGGAGGTTGCCCGGGGCGACCGCGGTGTGCAGGGCGGCGGCGGCGGTGACGTCGAGGCTATCCTGGAAGGCGGCCGAGGTCGTCACCGTGTTGGTCACGGCCAAGTTGCGGGCGGTGGTGCCGGCGGCGACGCGGACATTGCCGAAGGCCAGCGTGGAAGCGGCGGTGGCGGTGGCGTAGTCGAAGGCGGCGCCGGTGACGGCGAACGACTGGCCGGCGAGCGCGGTGTTCTCCAGGCCGACGACGCCGTTGGCGTTGGAGGTCAGGCCCAGGGTCACCGTCCCGGCGAGCGAGCCGGCGGTGTTGGCGGTCACGCCCACGTTGCCGGAGGCGGAAGCCAGGATGTTGCCCGGGGCGGCGAGGGTGAGCTTGCCGTTGGCCGAGGCGGCCACGACGTCGAGGCTGTCCTGGAAGGCGGCGGCGGTGACGACGGCGTTCGTCACGGCGAGGGTCGAGCCCTGGCCGAGGCGGACGTTGCCGAGGTCCAAGGTGGCCGCCGCGAGGGTCGCGGAGGCGAGATCGAAGGCCGCGCCGGTGACGGCGACGGACTGGCCGGCGAGGCCGAAGTTGGAGAGGCCGGCGACGCCGTTGGCGTTCGAGGTCAGGGCCAGGGCGATGTTGCCGGCGAGCGAGCCCGCGGCGGCGGCGGTCACCGTGACGTCGGCGTTGGCGCCGGCGAGGATGCTGCCCGGGTTGGCGAAGCCGAGCTGGGCGTTCGCGGAGGTGGCGAGGACGTCGAGGCTATCCTGGTAGGCGGCCGAGGTCGTGACGGTGTTGGCGACGTTGAGCGCGCGGTTGGCGCCGACGCGGACGTTGCCGAAGGCCAAGGAGGCGGCCGTGGTGGCGGTGGCGTAGTCGAAGGCGGCGCCGGTGACGGCGAACGACTGGCCGGCGAGCGCGG
>RFZB01000340.1 GCA_009920915.1 Sphingomonadaceae bacterium
GGCATTCCTGGCATTCCTGGCATTCCTGGCATTCCTGGCATTCCTGGCATTCCTGGCATTCCTGGCATTCCAGCCATTCCTGGCATTCCTTGCATTCCTTGCATTCCCTGCATACCCCCCATATCTGACACGACATTATCATTCATATTTTGGTCAAGATTTGGTGATCTACCGCGGCAAGAGCGGACGTCCCGTTGTTCTTGAGGCCTATTGCCCGCATATGCGCGTGCATATTGCCCGCAACACAACTTCTTACATTGTCCGCGATGGAGAGCAGATTGAGGGCGATTCCATCCGCTGCCCCGGCCATGGCTGGCGTTTCACGCCTGAAGGCCAATGCGATGATATTCCCTATTCCACGCGCGGGGTGCCCAAGGCGGCGTGCATCAAAAGCTTCCCCGTGCAGGAAAAGGCAGGCTGCATCTGGATGTGGCATGATCCCGAAGGCGGCAAGCCGGATTATGATCTGCCTGGCTTTGACGAATGGGATATGATGGGCTGGGTGCGCTGGCGCATTGATCCCCTGGGCACGCTTCCCATCCACCCGCAGGAAATTGTCGATAACATGGCGGATTATGCGCATTTTGTGCCCGTCCATGGCAGCCGCGATGTCGTTTATTTCGAAAATGAATTTCGTGACCATGTCATCATGCAGCGTTTTGGGGCGGGACACCGGACACTGATTGATGGGGCAGAGGTTCTGGAAACCGATACTTGGTACACGGGCCCCGGCATCCTTTTGTCGCGGATGGAAGGGCAGTTTCCCTCGATCATCATGATCTGCCACACCCCTGTTGAAGATGGCGAAGTGCGTGTTTGGTATGCGCTGATGGTGAAAGTATCGAACACCACCCCAACAGAAGCGGATGTATCCATGGCGCGGTCTTATCAAGACACAGCGCTTGAGGCCTTTGCCCAGGACTTTGAGCTGTGGAAGTTCAAGCAGCCCGCCTTGTCAATCATGCAAGTGCCTGATGATGGCCCCTTCCATAAAGAGCGGATTTGGTATCGCCAATTCTACAATCC
>RFZB01000035.1 GCA_009920915.1 Sphingomonadaceae bacterium
TGCATAGCGAAAGGCCTGAAGGCCGGGATTTGTATATCCGGCAAATAATATGTCTTTGGAGCCAAGCCCATTATCAATCTGGGTAACGCTGTGGCCCCAGGCCGCCTCGCCCAAATTGACAATGCTATACTTGCCCCCGGATTGTGAGAGGAGGATCACGGGACGAGCCTCATTTGTGTTCACGTCTTCAGCGGCGCGGCCATCTTCTGAATTCATGGCAAAGGCAAAATCATCCACCCCGTCGCCATTAATGTCGCCGCGGTCGACCTTGCGGCTAGCGCCACCTAGTTTAGGATCTGCGACGCCAAACACGCCAAGATTATCAACTTTGTAGCTTCCATCCGGTTGGCTTACAAAGGCGAAGAGGGCGTCGCGTGTTGGGTCTGTTAGAACAAAGCCAGGCGAAGGCGCTGCCTGCCAATAGTTGACGATGAAGTCTGTCATCCCATCGCCATTGAGCTGGACGGGAAGCACCCACTGAATATTGGCGCGCGACATCGGCGATGCCATTATGGCTAATGGGCTTTGAAGAATGACTTCAGAGACTTTGGAGGCCATTTAATCGTCTCGCGAATGGCTCTAGCGCCGGAGGGGAAGGTCGGACGATCCAGTAACATGACCCATTTGGCAATAGGCTTGTCTAAGCCTCATGCACAGTCCCGGATCCGGGCTGGCACTCCGTGATAAAAGGCGGGAATGCCCAAGGCTGTCTCGCCTCTGCAGTAATCAATGGCACGTTTATAACGACCTGGATCGAAGAAACCCTGGAATGGTCTAAACTAAGGGCTTTATCTCAATGCCAAACGTCACGCTCAATTGGCTTGCCAATGATTTTAATCTGCGCTGCACTTGGTCGCTGGCTAAAACGGCGTGTGAAGGCGAAATGGTCAGCACCAGCTTATCCGCCTGCCGTGACAACTGACTATGCTGCAGCGCCTCAGCCGTTCCGCCACTCAGACGTTGCGCAAGCCTGATGGCAAGCCCCCAGCTTATTGCCATTTCCCTTTCATCTCGCGAAATCAGAGCAAGAATTGGCATGGGAACATCTTCACCCCCGCCAAAGCTGGCGTGGAGCGCCATTGCTAACAAGGCGCGGTCGCGATGTGAGGCCCCCGTCCACCCCCCGTGCAAAGCAAGATCAACCCCACGCTCTGCACGAAATTCTGGATTGGCTTGCCACGCCACATCACTCAGCAGGCAAGCGGCATGACGCACCCGCGCGTCCGCCGCTGCTTCGTCTGAAAACAACGGCATGATCCAGGTGTGAATGACACGCCCATGTTCTTGAAACCGCCCCAGTCGCGCGCCCTCGGCACGCGCTTCTTCGAGCAAGGGATCCTTTGCCCGCTCGGATTTTGAAAGACGCTGGAACAGCAGGCCTTCGCGCAGGCCATTGGCGCAGGTGACCAAGCGTGCTGGCCTAATCAGTCGAACAAGTGCCGCCAGAAGTGCAGCTGAGTCATTTAATCCGCCCACGCGGGAGGATGAAATAGAGGGTATTTCCTTGATAACGGATTTTTCAATCTGCGCGGTCATCCGCATCAGACGAGACGCCTGATTTGATGCTAACTCATAGCTAGAGAGTATGGGCAATGGGTAGCCTGTTTTGTGGATATGCAGGCGGGCCAAGGTACGCCAACTGCCGCCCACCATGTAAAAAGGCCGCCCCTGACCTTCACGCAACCAAGCCTCGTGTCCCTTCACCATCTGTGCCAGCGCGCGGCTCAGCCCATTTGGCCCCAATTGGCGCAGCGGCGGTATCTTAAGCGATCCCAGCGGCAATGAGAGCTTGCCCAGCACTTCGCCCGCCCGAATACGCACGAGCTCTAGGCTGCCTCCACCCAGATCCCCAGCAATGCCATCTGCATCAGCAATAGTTGAAATAACTCCATAGCCTGCTGCCATGGCCTCTTCCTCGCCACTTAAAACCCGGGGCGAGAACCCCAAATCTGCAACAGATTGCAAAAATGCAGCTCCATTGCTGGCTTCACGCACAGCCGCTGTAGCAACCACCTGCACATCGGTGACGCCCATCATATCCAGCAGATGTCGAAACCGTGCCAGAGCCTGGAGTGATGCCGTCATGGCGCGCTCAGACAGCGCCCCGCCCTGATCCAGTCCTTTGCCAAGGCCAGCCAGCAGCTTTTCATTGTACAGCGGAAAGGGCGCGCGCGCCGGGCCGCCATAGACTACCAGTCGAACTGAGTTTGACCCAATATCAATAATGGCGGCGCGCCGCTTAATGCTCATGCCGACCTGTTTAGGCTAAGCTTCGGCACACCATCACTCGAGGCCAATGCCTGTCCACGACCAGACAAAGATGGATTGGTCATAAAATATCTATGCAAGTTAAAGGGTTTATCATCGGGATGAACCCGCACATAGCTGCCATCCGGCTGCAAGGTCCAGCTTTGTTCATTGTCAATCAGGTTGGCGACCATCACTTGATCGAGCACCTGATCGTGGACCGTGAGATTTTCAATGGGCAGAGCATATTCCACACGGCGGTCAAAATTGCGTTGCATCCAATCTGCTGAGGAAATGAAGACGCGCGCCTTGCGATTGGGTAAATCTGCGCCGTTGCCAAAGCACCAAATGCGGCTATGCTCTAAATATCGTCCGACAACTGATTTTACATGAATTGTTTCCGACATTCCGGGCACACCGGGCCGCAAGCAGCATATCCCGCGAATAATCAATTCAATTTGAACGCCTGCAGCACTCGCGTCGTAGAGTTTCTCAATGATGGCTGGATCTACCAAGCTGTTCATCTTGGCCCAAATGGCTCCAGGCCGCCCGGCGCGCACATGAGCAATTTCGTCATCAATAAGCGCCATCAAGTCATTGCGCAAATCCCGCGGGCTCATGCTCAACACTTCAAGCTTACTCGGCTCGACATAGCCGGTAATGTAATTGAACAACTGGGCCGCATCGCGTCCAATTCGCGGATCTGCAGTGAAGAAGCTGAGGTCAGTGTAAATCCGTGCAGTGACTGGGTGGTAATTGCCCGTGCCAAAGTGGCAATAGGTCCGCACACCTTTTGCCTCACGCCGAACAACCATGGAAATTTTGGCATGAGTTTTCCAGTCGATAAAGCCATAGACAACTTGGACGCCCGAACGTTCCAACTGCGAGGCCCAATGCAGGTTCTGCTCCTCATCAAAGCGGGCCTTTAGCTCCACCACCGCTGTAACAGACTTGCCAGCCTCCGCCGCATCACACAGCGCCCGAATAACCGCGGATTGCTTGCCTGCGCGATACAGAGTTTGTTTGATCGCAACTACATCTGGGTCGGCGGCCGCTTGATTCAGAAAAGCGAGAACAACATCAAATGTTTCGTAAGGATGGTGAACGATGATGTCCTTTTGCCGAATGGCGGCAAAACAATCTCCATCATGTTCGCGAATACGCTCTGGGAAACGCGCAGCATAAGGTGGGAATTTTAAGTCTGGGCGGTCTTCCTCGACGAGCTGGCTCAAATCCCCTATTCCCAGAAAGCCATCTGTTTCCGCCACAAACGCCTGATCGCCGCCCACTTCACGGCGGACCAGTTGGGCCAATTCCTCGGACATGCCTGTTTCTACTTTCAGCCGGATAACACGCCCGCGCCGCCGCCGCTTAATGGCGCTGCGGAAATAGCGCACCAGATCTTCAGCTTCTTCCTCTATCTCAATGTCGCTATCGCGAATGATCCGAAAAGCCCCTGATCCGCGCAGCTCAAAGCCCGGGAAAAGTCGGTCAGAGAAATGGCGGATCACTGTTTCAATGGCAATATAGCGGGCCTGCGCACCCGCCAAACGGACAAAACGCGGGACAGAGGCTGGGATCATGACCAATTCGCGAACCGTTTCCCCATCCGACGAGCGGCCCAAATCAAAAACCAAGCTCAACCCTTGATTGGGAATGAACGGAAAAGGATGAGCTGGGTCTAGTGCCTGTGGAGTGAGTACAGGAAAAATCTGATCGCGGAAGTAACGGAGCAAGGCTGGATCGTCTAAATGTACCAGGGCCTCCTGATCTAGAACTTGAACATGTGCCTCGGCCAGCAGCCTGCGCAGATCACACCACTGCGCCTGTTGCTCGTGCATCAACGCTGCTGCCTCGGCTTCAATTGAGGCCATCTGTTGGGCCGGCGTAAGACCATCTATAGATCTTTGGTCAATCCCCTGCACCATTTGACCGCGCAGACCCGCCACACGCACCATATAAAATTCATCAAGATTGCTTCCTGAAATAGACAAGAAGCGAAGCCGTTCTAGCAAAGGATGTGCAGGATTGCGGGCTTCTTCCAATACCCGCCAATTGAACTGCAGCCAGCTTAGCTCACGATTGAAAAAGCGTCGCCCTCGTCCGTTGGCATCAACAGGCTCTTGCCAGGTCTCAGTCAATTTCGGCTTCATTCCCCGCGTGTTCACGCCCTATCCCCTGACTGTCAATCAAATGCGCCGATCTAAGCGCCTGAGGCATAACCAAGAACAGCTATATCCCGTATTTGTGACAAACACGCGGCACCCGTAGCCCGATTGCGCGCTTGAGTGGCGCAAACAATCATTGTCACTTGATCGTCACCAAATCGGAACTCGCCCGTCACGAATCCCGTCTACTTACTGCTCCGAACTTAAACAGTTTGGAGAAACACAAATGCGTTCAATCCTTCCGCTCTTGTTCACGAGCACAGCCGCTATTGCATTACCGGCCCATGCGCAGATGGCAGCCGCGGACGCGCCTCAGGCGAATGAGCCCTCAGAAATCGTCGTCATTGGCCGCGGCGAAACCCGACAGGTGCAAGAATTGTCAAATGAAGACTTGACGATCCTGGCTGCCGGCACCAGCCCTTTAAAGGCCATTGAAAAACTGCCGAGCGTTAACTTTCAATCTGCTGATCCATTTGGCAATTATGAATGGTCGACACGCGTCACCATCCGCGGCTTTAACCAAAACCAACTTGGCTTCACGCTGGACGGTATTCCTCTGGGTGATATGACATATGGCAACAACAATGGTTTGCATGTGTCCCGCGCCATTTCCTCGGAAAATATTGGCGTCACGCGCGTCTCGCAGGGGGCGGGGTCTATCGGCACGCAATCAACCAATAATTTGGGCGGTACGCTCGAGTTTCTGTCACTTGATCCTGCCGATGCCCTCGGCTTTGATGCGAACCTCACTTATGGTTCTGAAAACACAATGCGCAGCTTCACCCGGCTTGGTTTGGGCCGCAAAGACGGCGCGCGCCTCCTTTTGTCAGGTCAATATCATACCACTGATAAGTGGAAGGGTGATGGCGAACAAAAGACCATGATGGTCAACGCCAAGGGCGTTCTGCCTCTGGGCGACGCAGCGCTTGACACCTATCTGAGCTACTCTGATCGTGCCGAACAAGATTATCAGGATCTCTCTTTGGAGATGATCAATCGCCTTGGCTATAATTGGGACAATTTTGGCCCTGCCAATTATGCAAAAGCCATTCTGGTGGCAGATATTGCAGCTAATCGCCGGGACACAGGTACAGCTCCTCTCAACGCGGCCGCAGGCACAGTCTATCCTGCGCCCATTACTTCTGCCGACGATGCCTATTATGACGCGTCTGGCCTGCGGAAGGACACAATTGCCGCCCTCGGCTTAACTGCTCCCATTGGCTCGGCCATTACGGCGAAGATTAAAGGCTATTATCATGAGAATGACGGTCAAGGGACATGGGGCACACCCTATGTGAACAGCCCGACCGGCGTCCCCATGTCAGTGCGCACCACCGAGTATGATCTCAAGCGTAAGGGCGTTTTTGGCAGCGTTACTCGGCAGATCAAGGATCACGATGTGACTGTTGGGCTGTGGTATGAGAATAACAAGTTTAACCAAGCGCGCCGCTTTTACGCTTATGCTAGCCGCACCGCACCGGGCCGTGATCATCGGAAGTTTATGACGGACCCCTTCTTCACCCAATGGGAGTTCAACTTCACAACCGATACGCTGCAATATTTTGTCCAAGACAAGATCAGTTTTGGCGATGCGATCATCAATCTTGGCTGGAAGGGGTTCCGAGTTGAGAACAAGTCGGATCCAGTTATTGCTGGCGGGCGTGCGGCGGGCAAGATTGAGACGCGGGATTGGTTCCAGCCGCATGTTGGGGCCGCTTATAAGCTCAGCGCCAATACCGAAATTTTTGGCGGCTTCACGCAGGTCACGCGGGCCTTTACGTCGTCCACGACCAGTGGTCCGTTCTCGACAACTCAGGCAGGCTTTGATGCGATTAAAGGAACGCTAAAGCCTGAGCAATCCGACACTTACGAACTGGGCGCTCGCTATAATGACAGCCAGTTCAACGGCACAGTTGGCCTTTACTATGTCAACTTCCGCAATCGCTTGCTGGGCATTTCAACAGGTGCCGGGATTGTCGGCAATCCGGCGGTTCTCCAGAATGTTGGTGATGTTCGCGCAATTGGTTTTGAAGCGGCTGGTGATCTCCGCCTTGGTGGCGGGCTGAGCCTGTTTGCATCCTATAGCTACAACGATACGACGTATCGCAATGATGTGGTGAACGCCGTTGGGACCGTGCTTGCCGCGACCAAGGGCAAAACAGTTGTCGATACGCCAAAGCATCTTATCCGCGGCGAACTGGCTTATGACAGCGAACGTCTTTTTGGACGCGTCGGCGTCAACTATATGTCGGAACGCTTCTTCACTTACACAAATGACAAGTCGGTTCCCGGCCGCGCTTTAGTC
This sequence comes from Sphingomonadaceae bacterium, assembly GCA_009920915.1. Lineage (GTDB taxonomy): Bacteria > Pseudomonadota > Alphaproteobacteria > Sphingomonadales > Sphingomonadaceae > Aquisediminimonas. The sequence continues at coordinate 6,721 of RFZB01000035.1, forward strand.
GATGCAACACTTGGCTATCGGGTCGATGCTGGCCTGTCTCAGCCCATTGAGTTGCAACTCAACGCGACCAACCTTTTCGATAAAAAATATGTCTCAACAATTGGGTCTAATGGCTTTGGCAATAGCGGCGATAACATGACGCTGCTTGCAGGTGCTCCGCAGCAGATCTTCTTCTCCGTGAAGGTCGGCTTCTGATGAGGGGCTGGCGCACCGCATGTGCTGTCGCCCTTATGTCCTCCCAAGTGGGGACAGCCTGGGGTGCGCCAGTTCTGCTCGTCTCTATTGATGGCCTGCGTCCGGCCGATGTTTTGGAAGCAGACAAAAAAGGCCTTAAGCTCCCGAACTTAAGGCGCTTTGTTGATCAGGGCAGTTGGGCGATTGGGGTAAAGGGGGTTTTGCCAACCGTTACCTATCCCAGCCATGCAACGCTGATTACAGGCGCGGCGCCAGCCAAACATGGCATTTACGGGAATACCAGCTTTGACCCGCATCAGATCAACCAGGGCGGCTGGTATTGGTATGCCAGCGATATCAAAGTCGAAACGCTTTGGGACGCTGCATTCAAAGCCGGGATGACGACTGCGAATGTTCATTGGCCGGTTAGCGTTGGTGCCAAATCCATTTATTGGAACTTGCCGCAAATTTGGCGTACTGGCCATGGAGATGACGCCAAGCTTTTGGCCGCGCTTGCAACGCCAAACCTCCTCAAAGAATTGGAAGAAGATGGATCCGTCTATGCTGCAGGCATTGACGAAAGCATTGAGGCTGATGAAAATCGCGCTGCCTTTGCAATAAAATTGATCAAGCGGCATCGCCCAGAATTCATGACAGTCTACTTGACGGCACTGGACCATGAGCAACATCTGGCGGGTCCAGATAGCCCGTCTTCACGGGCAGTTCTGGAGCGGCTTGATACACTTATTGGCCAGCTTGTGGCGACGGCACAGGCGGCTCGCCCAGACACCGTAATTGCTGTGGCATCTGATCATGGTTTCGCGGCCATCGATACCGAGATCAATCTGTTCCGTGCCTTTGTTGACGCTGGTCTGATTACGCTGGATGGCAGTGGTAAGATTGTCTCATGGCGTGCCATGCCCTGGGTTTCTGGGGGCTCAGCAGCGATTGTCTTGGCCAATCGGACAGATCCTGCACTCACTCAGGACGTAGCCTTGCTGCTTGATGGGTTGAAGGCGAGGCCTGACCTCAAGATCGATGCGATCCTCGATCGAGCAAAGATCAAGTCTAAGGGCGGCAATCCGGCTGCAGACTTTTATGTTGCCTTTGCTCCCGGCACGGTCGCAGGTGGGTTTAAGGGGGCTGCAGCCCCACTTATTTCAAAACCAAGCTATGTAGGGATGCACGGCTATATGCCCGACGCACGAGGCATGGAGGCAGCCTTTCTGCTGATGGGCGAGGGCATTTCAAAAGGTAAGAGCTTAGGCGTGATTGATATGCGGATGATAGCGCCCACTCTGGCGTCCGTGATGCGTGCACGCCTCCCGACAGCGGAACTGCCTTCACTCGATGTGGAAGACCGTCCCTAAACTGTAACGCCTAAGCCATGGCGTTGTCACAGCTTTGTGCTTTGTCACACTCATGGATCGCAACCGGGGGCGGTGAATGAAACAAACACTTGATACGTCAAGAGACAGCAAGCTGCTGGGTCAGGGTCAGGGCTTTGTGCCGAGCTGGTTCCATGAGCCTGAGCCTCGGAGCTTTACGCCCAAACAGCGTTTCCGCACGATCTGGATCTCCGACATTCATCTTGGAACGGCGGGCTGCAATGCCGAAATTCTGATCGATTTTTTGCATTCTATTGAATGCGAAACGCTCTATCTCGTTGGGGATATCATTGATGGTTGGCGTTTACGCAAAGGCTGGTTTTGGCCAGCTTCTCACAATGAAGTAGTGCGCCGTGTTCTAAAGCTTGCCCGGAAAGGCACGCGCGTCATCTATATTCCCGGCAACCATGATGAAATGATGCGCGACTTTGTCGGGCTCACTTTTGGCGGCGTCGAAATCGCGATGGATGCTGTGCATGAGACGGCCGATGGGCGGCGTCTTATGGTGGTGCATGGTGACATGTTCGACGGCGTCATCATCTATGCACGGTGGCTGGCCTATATTGGGGATCAAGCCTACACGATTTTGCTGAAGGTTAACCAATGGCTCAATGCGATCAGGCGGCGATTGCAATTACCTTATTGGTCGCTGTCCGCCCGGTTGAAAAAGAAAGTCAAAAACGCCGTTCAGTTCATTACGGAATATGAAACTGTTGTCGCCCGCGAAGCTGTGCTCAGGGGCGTAGATGGCGTGGTGTGTGGTCATATCCATAGCGCTGAGATCCGTGAAATAGGCGGCATTATCTATTATAATGATGGCGATTGGGTTGAAAGCTGCACGGCGCTGGTTGAGGATTATAGCGGCCATATGCGGCTCCTTGATTGGGCGGAGCATCTTCGCACACAGGCCCGTGTCGTTAAGGCAAAGGCGGTCGTCGCTTGAAGATCGCGCTCGCCACTGATGCTTGGGCGCCGCAGATTAATGGCGTCGTCCGAACCCTAACCGAGACTGTCCATTGGTTGAGAGAATTCGGCCATGAGGTCATTGTTATTTCGCCAGATCAGTTCGCGAACATTCCCTGTCCGGGCTATGATGAAATCCGTTTGGCTCTGCTGGCGGGCACAGGTGTCCGAGCAAAGTTGCAGAACTTTGCGCCTGATATTGTTCATATCGCGACAGAAGGCCCAATTGGCTGGGCCTCGCGTCGTTGGTGCTTGAAGGAAAGTCTGCCGTTTACAACTGCGTTCCATACACGCTTTCCAGACTATCTCGCCGTACGCACAGGTCTTGACCCAAAGCATTTCTGGCCAATTCTTCAACGCTTTCATGCCCCCTCAAAAGCCGTACTGACAGCGACACCGAGCCTGCAGGCAGAATTGGCTGCGCGCGGGATTCCGCATAGTCGGCGGTGGTCGCGCGGCATTGATCCGCAGATTTTCCGGCCAAGGCTTGCACCTCATCCGCGCCTTGCAAATTTGCCAAGACCAGTCCTTCTCAATGTTGGGCGTGTCGCAGTTGAAAAGAACCTGGAGGCATTTTTGGGAGGCACAGGCCCCGGCACGCGAGTTGTTGTGGGAGACGGCCCTGCCAGAAAAATGCTGACAAAGCGTTTTCCCGACGCTGTATTCCTCGGTGCATTGTCGGGCGCAGAGTTGGCAAGCACCTACGCGGCAGCGGATGTCTTTGTTTTTCCCAGTCTCACCGACACCTTTGGCTTGGTTGTGATTGAGGCCCTGGCCTGTGGCATTCCAGTCGCCGCCTTTCCGGTAGCGGGACCATTGGACATATTGGGGGCTGATGGCCGCGGCACCATTCATCGCATGTGCAATGTTGCCGGTGCGGTGGATGATGATTTGGACCGCGCTATCAACCGCGCGCTTAGAGTGCGTCGCGTTGATGCGGCAGTGCTTGGCCAGGCGTTTAGTTGGCAGGCAAGCGCTCGCCAATTCGAGTCCGCTTTGTTTGAAGCATTGGAGTGCGGCAGTCGCGCCTTATTGGCGGCAGAGTAACGCCTGTCATTCGTGCGTCACATCAGTGTCGGCCCAGCGTCACATCTCTCCAGTAAATTGGGCCTTAGAAGGGAAAGGGAGATGCAGCACAGCTTGGTGAGATCCAGAAAGTTATCCGTCCGCCTTGCAGCCTCGGAACAAGATGTTCGCGCGGCCCAACAATTACGGTGGCACGTTTTCTACGAGGAAATGGGCGCGCAACCTCCCTCAGGCATGTGCGTAGGTCTTGATTGCGATGCGTATGACGATTTGTGCGATCACCTTCTTGTGATTGATGACATGGCAGACCAGGCGTCCAGAATTGTGGGCACCTATCGCCTGCTCCGCCAAGACCGCCTCTTGCACGGACAAGGGTTTTATTCGGCTCAAGAGTTTGACTTGACCGATGTGCTTTGTGCGAGCGGTGTGGATGGTCAAGTGCTTGAGCTTGGCCGATCCTGCGTTTTGCCAGCCTATCGAACCAGCGGCACGATTGCGCTGCTCTGGCGAGGCATTGCTGATTATGTTGCCAAACATAATATTCGATTGATGCTGGGGTGCGCTTCCTTTCACGGAACAGATCCAGTGGAACATGCGCTCGGCCTCTCTTATCTGACGCACAAACATTTGGCTCCGCATGGTTATCGTCCACGTGCGATTGGGGCCGATGTTATCAAAACGGATTTATTGCCGATTGGAAGCTATGATGAGCGCCGTGCTTTGATGACGCTCCCGCCTCTTGTGAAAGGCTATCTCCGCACGGGCGCGATGATTGGCGAAGGCGCCTATGTAGATCATGCCTTCAACACCATTGACGTATGCATTGTTCTGCCCGTTGCTCAGATGATTGGTCGCTATCTCACCAAATTTAGTGCTGCTGCCTAAGGATATTCACTCGACGCTAAAGTGCGAGAAATGGTGTTATGGGCGTCTAGGGCCAGCTGCTTGCGGCAATGGCTTTCAATTGGATCGCCTATAATCACCTCCACATAAATGGGGGGCGCGAGGGCAAGCCGCATGGCGTGTGTCAGCAAATCGGTATCGCCCACCCAGGCAAACATATCCCAGCCCTTAGCCCCTAAGGGCGCGCCATTCGCCCACCGGTAAGCCAGTGTAATTGGGACAATGCGACTGCGCCCATTCGCCACGGCACCAATCAGGCTAGACCGAAAGGGCAGAAGCTGCTGTCCATTTCCCGTTGTACCTTCCGGGAAGAGGATGATGTCACGCTGCGTCAATAGCGCTTTTAGGGCGTCGGCTTGAACGCGGGCTGTGGCACGCTGCTCGCGCGCGACAAACAGGCAACCATATCGCTCCGTAAGCCGACCAAGGAACGGCCATTTTCGTATGTCACTCTTCGCCACAAAGCCTGCATCGATCGTCACGCCCAAGACAGGAATGTCAGTCCAACTGACATGATTGGAAACGAACAAATCGCCTTCCTTCGAAAAGGTTCCACACCGTCCAACGCGAATGCCAAAGCCCCAGAGAAGAGCGGAAAAGGCAATGAACGGAAATTTCCGGCCTAATGTTCGGGGGAAGATGAGCCATAGTCCTGCAAGAATTGCGAACATGTGCATAGCCAAAAGCGCCCGACAAAATCTCGCACTTTGAAATGCAATAGAAGCGGGCAACTGCAACTTATGCGTTGTTTGTAGGCGGCGAACCTGATCGAACATGTGATGCAGATATGCCAACTCTAAGACAGTTTTTTGACGGAGCAAATGCGTCAGTGAGCGCCGGTCTACCCTGCCTGTGCGATCATTACATCCAATCAGGACAAAAGGGCTGGACCAAGCATCAATTTTGATGAAATATTCTCGTGGGGAGAGGGGGCATTATTTTGGATAGACCAGACCCGTATCATCACTCTTTGGTCGCGGAAACAGCCTCAGAGGCCCGTGTCGAAGACCCTGTATCAACCTCTGCGCCCTTAGCTGGGATTGCACCCACAGGGCTTTTGGCAGGGACGGCGCTCTTAAGCGGATGCGGTGAAGGGGTGCAAAGCACGGCGACAGCGATTGTCGCGCCTAAACCAGGCCTCACGGAAACCCAAGCGGCGCGCTTTTTAACGCAGGCAGCCATTGGCTATTCTAAAGCCGACATTGCCGAGGTGAGATTAACCGGCATTGATGGATGGTTAAACGCTCAGTTTGCGCTGCCGCGGCCTCAAAAATTTTGGGACTTCCTCATTGCCGGCGGCTTTGACGCGCCGGCCAATATTAACAGCACTAATGGTTTTGATCCAATGGTGTGGTCGCAATTGGTAAGCAGCAATGATCTGCTGCGTCAACGCATGGGTCTTGCGCTGCTAAATCTCTGGGTGGTTGGCATTGATGGCCTCTCAGTTAGCTGGCGCTCCTTTGTGATGGCGGCTTATCTGGATGTCCTTTGGGATAATGCCTTTGGCAATTACCGTGACATTATGGAGGCAGTATCCACCAGTGTTGCAATGGGTAATTTTCTAACCTTTTTAGGTAATGTGAAGGCCAATCCCGCAACTGGCGCTATTCCCGATGAAAATTATGCGCGCGAGTTAATGCAACTTTTCACCATTGGCCTGTATGAATTAAATATGGATGGGACTGAAATCTTGTCCCAAGGCCTTCCCGTTGCGACTTATAGTCAGGCGGATGTCAGCCAAGCTGCGCGGGTTTGGACTGGCTATGGCTTTGCCAACACGGATAATACCAGTCCTACGCGGATGCGCCTGCCCATGGTGGTTTCGCCAACCACACATGAGACGGGGGCATCAAGTCTCTTGAACGGCGCCATTTCCATTCCACAAGGCGTCGATGGTGCGGCTGCTCGGAAAATTCTTCTCGATGGTTTGTTCAACCATAAAAATACGCCCCCTTTTGTGAGCAAGCAGCTTATACAAAGGCTGGTGACGTCGAACCCTTCTCCTGCCTATGTTAATCGTGTCGCCACGGTCTTTGCAAATAATGGCAATGGTGTTCGGGGCGATATGAAGGCAGTTCTCCGAGCTATCTTAACGGACGTTGAAGCGCGGGATGATGCCCAAGTAACTTCGACAAGTTTCGGCAAGCTGCGAGAGCCAGTTTTGCGGCTCCTGCAATGGGCTCGGGCATTCAGCGTTACGTCACCAAGCAAGCAATGGCCTTTTGGAAATCTCTCCTCTGGCTCAAATAGGCTTGGTCAAAGCCCTGGACGTGCGCCATCAGTCTTTAACTGGTTTCGACCGGGATATACGCCTCCAGGGACTGTCATTGCCAATGCAGGGCTCGTCGCGCCGGAATTTCAAATTGCAAATGAGCCCTCAGTCATCGGCTATATCAATTACATGCAAACGCTAATCACGTCAGGTGCGGGCGATGCTAAACCTGATTATACCCCTCTGACCGCGTTAGCTGCAGATAGCCAGAAACTGCTGGACGAGCTGAACCTTGTTCTTGCCGCCAATCAAATAAGTTTGGCCACGCTGACCCAGATGAAGGCGGCGCTTGATACAATTGCCGTCACGACGACCACTGGCATCAACAACCGCATCTACGCTGCCATTTTGCTTGTTATGGCTAGTCCAGAATTTTTGATCGTGCGCTGAGGCAAAAAGGACCTTCTAATGACAGACGATCAATCCCGCCGCGCCTTTATGAAGCGAGCCTCGCTTCTCTCGATGGCCGGCTCAGCGTCGCCATTTGTCTTGAACCTTGCAGCAATCGGGGAAGCTGCAGCGGCTACAGCCAGTGATTATAAGGCGTTAGTCTGCGTATTTCTCTATGGCGGCAATGATTATGCGAATACCCTAGTGCCATATGATGCTAGCCAACATGCTGTATACCGATCACTGCGCAGTAGTTTGGCGTATTCGCAGGAGGCCCTGGGCCCCACAGTCCTAAAGCCGACAATACCGCTCCCTTCCGGCGCGCAATATGCTCTGTCGCCAGGATTAATTAAGCTAATGCCTATTTTTGACGCAGGCAAAATGGCAGTGCTTCTCAATGTGGGCACTTTGGTGCAGCCTACAACCAAAGCGCAATATCAGGCGCGCAGTGTGCGCTTACCCCCCAAATTGCTCAGCCATAATGATCAGCAAAGCTATTGGCAGTCTTCAGGTGCAGAGGGTGCACCATCAGGTTGGGGCGGTCGCATTGGAGATTTGTTTCAAGCTGGCAATGGCACGGCCGCGCTCACATGTGTTAACTTGGCGGGCAACGCTGTATTTCTGACCGGCAAGTCCGCTGTTCAGTATTCGATCACGCCTTCAGGGCCAATTGCGCTAAATGCGCGAACAAGTCTGCAAGGCTCTACGACGGCCGCCAATTTGCTCCAGGCTTTGGTGAGCGGCACCGTTAACGGCAGTCATATGTTTGCATCTGCCTTGGGTGATATTGGCAGTCGCGCCTTATCGCTACAGATGCAGGTCACCTCCGCATTGGCAAACGCGCCGCAGTTGGCAACCCCATTCCCGCCAGCTACCGACCCCCAAAGCTCACTTGGCGCTCAATTAAAGGCAGTCGCAAGCCAGATTGCGGTAAGCCAGCAACTTGGCGTCAAACGCCAAGTCTTTTTTGTGTCGACGGGTAGGTTTGATACGCATGATAACCTTGGAACACTGCATCCGCTGTTAATGGCCAATTTGGGAGATGCGCTGCGCGCTTTTTATGATGCCACCGTAGAATTAGGGGTTTCTAACCAAGTAACTACCTTTACGGCCTCAGATTTTGGTCGTGCACTGACTGCCAATAATGATGGATCTGACCATGGCTGGGGCAGCATGCATTTTGTGTTGGGGGGAGCGGTAAAGGGCCGCCGATATTATGGAGTTAACCCCGTATTGGCGCATAATGGCCCAGACGATATCGGGCAGGGCCGCCTCATACCCACAACGTCCGTCGATCAGTATGCAGCTACACTTGCAACTTGGTTTGGTGTCAGTGCGTCAGACTTGTCGCTTGTTCTGCCGAACATTGCAAACTTTGCCGGCTCGCCGCAGGGGCTAAATCTCGGCTTCCTCTCATAAGCCCAAATGGCCCATATTCTATGGTGAGGATGGCTGACTGTGTGAGACCAGCTCACTCAGATGAGGTCGCGCGCCTCGGCCAGCGCCGCGATACCGCGCTTTCCATCAATGCGGTCAAGTTGGACGACAACGTCAATAACGGAGGCTGCGTAGTCCAAGGTTTCACTTCGTGTAAGACCAATGCCACTCTGCATGGCCATAAGACCAATCTGATCTAAAGCCCCCCTGGGGCTATTGGCATGGACTGTAGAAAAGGAACCGGGGTGTCCGGTGTTAATGGCGCGCAAGAAGCTGACAGTTTCGGTGCCACGCAGTTCCCCAAGGACAATGCGATCAGGCCGCAGACGCAGGGCAGCTTGCAGCAAATCATTGGCAGAGACTTTGGCCTCGCCCAACTCGCCCTTAACCGCAATTAGCCCAACACCATTTAGGCTGGGCAACCGAAGTTCGGCCGTATCCTCAACTAACACTACACGTTCTCCGGCTGGAATTTCACGAAGCATCGCATTGAGAAAAGTTGTTTTGCCGGTCGATGTCCCGCCAGCCACAAGAATTGTGCGCTTATCCTTTATGGCCTCTCGCAAATAGGCAATCGGTTCTTTTTGCGCGTCTATTTTTCGGTGCGGTTGAGCCGCTGCCAGCGGCCCACGGTCATAGGCATCAAGCGTTAGATCGACGAGGCGATGACGTCGAATAGCCATAGCCCAATGCCGACGTGTGGCAGGTGGGCCGCATAATTGGATCCGTGCTCCATCGGGGAGTGTCGCAGACAAAAGAGGATGTTCGCGATTAATGCCTTGGTGGCTCAGCCGCGCCACCTGTTCGGCCAGCCTCTGCAGCAAAACGTCGTCAATCTGGGGCGTTCGGATGCATTTCATACCCGTTTCTGATGCGTCCTCAATCCAAACCTCGCCAGGCCGATTGACAAGAATTTCAGTCACGGTTTCCCGGTCCAGCCACATCTTTAAGGGCTTGAGATATGCGTCTAGATAGACGCTGCGGAGCGGCAATGGCTCGTCTCGCCCCTGATCTATTGCTGACGGCTGGGACGATATGCTCATTGCGTCGTTACTTTTGAAAAATCCAAGTCACGCGCTGTGAAAACACGAATAGGGGCGCCCAGTCTGACGCGCACAGTAGGTCCGATCTGCGCCGTTTGTCCGATTGCTGCTGCCGCTGCCGATTGACCGCTATTTGCGATGACCACGCCTGAATTGCCGCCAATTGCCGACAGGCCGCCAATGACAGATAAAAGCATCGCCGACCCGAAGCGTTCAAAGAAATGAGTTTGCACCTTCCCGTCCAGCCCAGTTTCTCCGGAAAACCCGACTGCAGGAGAGCCAATATTCACTGAGACGCCATCCGGCCGAATAAGACGCGTCCAAATCACATAAGCGCGCTTTTGTCCGGCCTGAAGCCCGCTGCGATATTGACCAATCAACCTTGAAGAACGCGGGATTAGGACGCGCGTACCATCGAATGACCGAACATCTGAAGACACGACTGCACGCACATAGCCGGGCACATCGGTATTAATTGCCGTCTCGAGAACGGCAGGAATAAGCGTGCCTTGTGTCACTGTTGTTTTCGGATCCATTCCGGCAGTCGCCACAGCTTTGCTGCCTGAGGTATCAGACACGCGGCTGGCAAAATCATCATTGCCATTGGTGCTATTGGCCGTGCCACCAGCTGGGGCCGTAGCCGGCTTGTCGCCCATTGCTGCAGCAGGCAAAGCGCTGGCATCGAACAAGATAGTGGCTGAGCTATTGGGGTTGGCCGACACGGGCTGGGCTGGCAAGGGTGTCGCATTAGGTATAGCAGCTGACACTGGTTGCGTTGCAGCCGCGCCCTCGGCCGGCAAGGGTGTAATGGCTGCTGCTGGCACTGCAGGCGCAATGTCTGTCGTTGCAGCCGTCGGCCCGGCATTTGTGGTTTGTGCGGGGGTGTTGGGCCCCACTGTGCGCGCGTCTTGGAGGTTTGAAAAGGTCAGCGCGCCAATTAGGCCAACAAAGGTGAATCCACCTAAAATAATGCCAATATCTCGGGCCGAACTGCGTTGCGCTACCAACGGGAGGTGACTGCGCGTGGCAAGGACATTCTGGTCCACAGGCCCATCACGCGGATCATCTTCACCACGATCCATCAAAATAGGCGAATGTGATTTTTCTGCCATGGCTTACTTCTTTTCTTCAACCGGTGCTGGGCTGGCTCGATTGGGAGCGAGTGTGGGGGGTACATGCGTTAGCACCGCTTTGTTGCGCCCTGAGCGCAGAACCAACTCTGACGGGACGCCATCCACAACAATCATATCACCTCGCACGGCATAGTTGACTGGACCTTCGGCACCCTTTTCATCCATAACAAAAACCGCTGGAATTGAATCTTTTTCAGCCCAGCTCAGATAAGTGGCTCGTCCATCATCATAGACTTTTGCTGGCAGTAATCGGGATGAACCCGACACCTTCCAACCAAAATTTAATTTTGCAGGATCAACGGGCAAATCACCTGGATTGCCAAGCGCGATGGCACTTTCCTCTGCTGTCAGGGCCGGCGGGCTGCTGGCTTGTGTGGGTTTGGGTTCGTCGGGATATGTAAAGCGCAACTGGTAAAGCGGAGCCCGCGATGATGTTGCTACCAGGTCAAAGAAATAGGTGTGCCGATCCGTCACCACGGTTAGGTTCGTTTGTGACTTCGCGGTAAGCGGCTTTACAAAAAGAAGATTGGCCCTTTTATTGGGCGTTATCTGCCAGTTTGCGGAATCGCCAATAGCCACATTTTCAATCAGCTCTGTATCGCCAAATGTAATGACTGCCTGAACGCCTAGCCGTGCATCAATCCGGATGATTTCGCCCGCGCGATACGCGTGCGTCACAAGTCGCGGCTCTGTAGCCCCGCTGGGTGTCGCCATTGCGAGCACAAGAATGAGGGAGACCGCAAAGGATCGCGTCATTTCAACAGGTCTTTCGTTCGGACTGATGAGGATTGAAAGCGGCTGCCAATGCCCCGCGTGCGCCCGGGCATGGCCGAGTTGGCAGGCGAGATGGGATTAGAAATTTCAATTTGGGCTCGGGCGTGGGCGGCATTCATTGCGGGGCTGGGCGATGGTTCACCTGTTACGGCCATAATGGGCCGCATGATCGGCCCACGACTGGCACCTGCACTGGATGCGCTCCCTATCGCCCCATCAGGTGACAGCAGATTTGTCGATGGGAATATCACGGCTGGGCTCGCACGCTGCGTGTCCTGCGGGGGCTGCGCCAGGCCAAATACAGTCCAACCCGAGACAAGCGTTGAGGCAATACGAAATGCCATGATCATCAAGGCGACATGCACAGCCGAAATCAGGAAAAGCGCCAATACGGCCCGTCCACTTATGCCATCGGCATCTACCAAGCCATTAACAACCGGGATTAATAGCTCAAGCATGAGCCCTCCGCCGACAATGACAAACAAAGGGGTCATCGCTGTCAGAATGATCGCACGCAACCAGCCGGCGAATAAGCCGCGCGTGCCGGGAAACAGCGCAAAGAGAACAAAAACAGGGCCGACGGCCAAAAGGACCGCCAGCGCAATCCGCGTTGTGACAAGAATTCCAACTGTTCCAAG
>RFZB01000341.1 GCA_009920915.1 Sphingomonadaceae bacterium
TGCCTTCCGCAATCGCCGTCTGCATCTCCTGCACTGCCTGTGCCACGGTGGGCTCCTCCAGTGGCAGATCCACGCCGCCAATGCGCAATCCGCCCGATTGCGGGGCATCCCATTTTTGAGGTGAAATTTTGATCCAAGGCAGCACAGGAGCTGACCACTCGCCTACGTCACGAACGCGCTCAGCAAATTTTTCGGTTTCGACAAAGACGGTCGGCTCTGAGTCTTCCACCCCCAGCATTTCTCGAATCACCGCTTCGGGATACATGGCTGCCCGCTTGCGCTGCTCCGCCGGCGACTGCCGGAGCTTGCGTACCGCGGACAGCGCACGCTGCAAGGGCTCATCTGCCACCACATAGGTACCTTGACTCAGGGGAAAGGCAGGCACCCCCTCACGCAGCTGATCCAACCTTTGTGGAAACAGCTCTTCGTCGGCCTCTGACAGGGCTCGCACCGTGGATGGGCCACCATCGCTGGCTTCCCGACTTTCGGTCAAGAGTACAGGGTCAAGTTGGACATCCCCGCGCGCATCGGTACGGATCGAAAAGCTCAATGCCGAAGCGGTGATCACCCTAAAGGAGCGAAGAAAACCGTCGGTCAGTTGTTCAGCGCCAGAATCACCCAAAGCAGTCCGTATAGCCGCCCAGAGACGGAACTGCTCGTCTATAGAGGCTTCACGCGTCTGGTTGAAACGATCAACCAAGCCCAGCACTTCAAAGATGGGGGAATGGATCCTGTAGCTCTTGTCCTGGTAATTCAGCCAAAGACCATCGGCTGTCACGTCACGAGCCGTGGTTGTTTTACCCGGCTGCAGCCAACGCACACCAATTTGCGCCCCGGGTTTGCCCATGGCTCCAGATAGCCGGATATCAAATGCGAGCGGAGCGTTGGTCGGCAATCCCAGTTGTGTGGCAGCAGTTTCTGACCATGTCGCAACCACGGCTGCAGGAACAGAAAGGCTGTGCTGATGATGCAGCTCAGGATGGTCTACCAGGAATTCATTCAATGCCGTTGCGGCTTGAA
>RFZB01000342.1 GCA_009920915.1 Sphingomonadaceae bacterium
GTTGTAGCCAAACAAAACGTCGTTGCCGTCGCCGCCCGACAAGGTGTTGCTGGCGGCGGTGCCGGTGAGGGTGTCGTCGCCGCCGCTGGCCACGGCGTTGGTGGTGATGACTTCAAGGCCCGCGCCCATGATCACGCTGAGCGACGCGTTGCCACTGCCGGTGGCGTAGGTGCTGCTCCAAGTGCGGGTGCCGGCGTTGTAGGTCCACGAAGCGAGGTCGGTGAACTGCGCTTTGTCGTCCACACTGCCCAAGAGCGTGAGCGCATTGGTGCCGGCCATGCGGAACACCGCGGCTTGGTCGAGCACCATGATTTGCGGTGCCTCAGCGCCCATGCTGATGGTGTTGATGCCGCTGATGTTGGGCATGGCCCAGGTGGGCGTGAAGTCCACTTGTTCATCGTTGATGATCAAGGTGTCGGTGCCCGCACCGCCCACGATCGAGATGTCTGCCGCATCAAAAATGAAGGCGTCGCCCGCGCTGCTGGCGATCAAAATGTCTGAGCCCAAACCACCGTCTAGTGTGTTGCCACCACCGCCGAGCAAGGTGTCGCGCCCTGTGCTACCGATGATGCCCTCAAAGCCGCTGATGCTGTCAATGCCGTCTAAGCCGTCGTCTGCCGTGCCAGACAACACGCTTTGGTAAGTTGACGATGACAGGTTGACGATGATGCCGTTGCTTTGGTCGCTGTAGTCGAGCCAGTCGGTGCCACTGCCACCCACCAAGGTGTCGTTACCGGCACCGCCGCGCACGGTGTCGCTGCCGGCACCGGCGTTGACGCTGTCGTTGCCCTCGCCCGCGTCGATGCTGTCGTTGCCGCTTTCGCCCAACACCACATCGTCGCCTGCACCTGCAAACACGGTGTCGTTGCCGCTGCCAGCGCTGATGCTGTCGCGACCTGCGTTGGTGACGATGCGGTTGTCAGCGCTGCTGCCAATGGCCACATCGTTGCCGCTGCCCGTGCGAATGTTTTCGATGCTGATGAGGGTGTCGACCCTGCCAAAACCATCTTGTGCGGTGCC
>RFZB01000343.1 GCA_009920915.1 Sphingomonadaceae bacterium
CCGCCGCTGGACCGGCCTCAAGGACAGCGGCGCCGTCGCGCCCGCGGACCTGCTGACCTACCAGATGGCCGCCTTCTGCACGGCGCGCTGGGCGCGGAGGTCGCGGTCGTCGAGCGTGAGGATCGGATCGCCGACCTTCACCTGGTCCCAGACCCGGACGTGGACCTTCGCGATCGTGCCGGAGGTCGGCGAACCGAGGAGCGTGTTCTCGGCGACGGCCTCGATCAGGCCGGCGGCCGCGATCAGGCCATCCTTGTCGCGGGTGGCGGGCTCGTAGGGCGGCGGCTTGATCGGCATCTCCGTGGCCGTACCGCGGGTGAGCTGCAGGGCGGCGCCGGCGCCGGCGAGGGCGAGCGCGAAGAGCAGGAAGCGTTTCTTGAACATAAGGGTACTCAGGGTTGGGAGGCGTCGAGGAGCTTGGGGTCGTCGACCACCCGGCTGATGCGGCCGTCCTCCATCTCGGCGATGCGGTCGGCGAAGCGGAAGATGCGGTGGTCGTGCGTGACGACGACCACGCAGCGCTCGGGCGAGCGGGAGAGGTCGCGGACCATCTGCATGATCTGGGCGCCCGTGTCCTTGTCCAGGGCCGACGTCGGTTCGTCGCAGATCAGGAGCGGCGGCTCGTGCACGAGGGCGCGGGCGATGGCGACGCGCTGCTGCTGCCCGCCGGAGAGCGCGTTGGGGCGGCCTTCCTCGCGGCCCTTGAGCCCGACCTTGTCGAGGATGGCGACCGCGCGTTCGCGCGCCTCGCCGAACGGACGACCCTGGATCAGGAGCGGCACCATCACGTTCTCGAGGACCGTGAGCGTCGGGATCAGGTTGAAGGATTGGAAGACGAAGCCGAGGTTCCGCCGGCGGAACGTCGTGAGCGCCTCCTGGCCGAGGCCGTCGAGCCGCTGGCCGAAGACCTCGACCGCGCCGGCCTGGGGCGTGAGCGTGCCGGCGATGACGGAGAGGAGCGTGGTCTTCCCGCAGCCGGACGGACCGACCAGCATGATGAGCTCGCCGCGGCGGGCTTCG
>RFZB01000344.1 GCA_009920915.1 Sphingomonadaceae bacterium
GTTGAAAACTTTGATTCCAATTCTGTAAACTATCAGAACGAGCCTGGTAACGAGTTGTGCATTCGTTTCCCTGAAGGCTTTGTGCTTATAGGTGAGCATTTCATTATAGAGAAAAACAAACATATATTCTTCATCACTAATCCTAATACAGGAGATAGTCAGATAGGATATATGGATAATAACGATTGTGAATATCGTGTTCTTGTCAATGCTCCTTGTCTAAACTTCAACGTCAATTATCCAATACATAAGATTGTCCATAGAATTGCTAATTGTAATACAGAAATCTACTGGACAGATGGCTACAATCCTAGAAGATATCTAGACATTGATGACATCCCTAAGGTGCTAAAGTCTGGCACTGCATTGTGTAGTCCTGTTTATACAGACGATCTTGATTGTAATCAACTCAAGCTACAACCTAATTTCAATATTCCTGAGATTACAATAGTTGATGTTGTTAGTGGAGGTAATCTAATTGCTGGTACATATCAGTTTGCTGTACAGTATTCTGATCCATCTGGTAATCCATTTACTTCATACTACTCAGTTACCAACCCTACACCTATTGCTGATGAGTTTGTAACAACTCCTAATTTCAACTATCCTGTAGGAAAATCAATAGTTGTCAATGTTGATAACCTTGATGTATCTGGGCAGTTTGAATATTTCAATCTAGCTGTAATTAAAACCATCAATGGCGTAACGTCTGTTGATTTGGTTGGTACATACTTTATTGATAACAACAATCAACAAATCACTTACACAGGTCAGTCTACAATCAACCTTGTAATACAAGACATATTTGAGAAGTTTCCATTCTATGAGATTGCTCAAGACCTGACAGCTGTGCAGGATGTTCTTGTGTGGGATCAGTTAACATCTATTGATAGAATCAATTATCAACAAGTTGCTAACAACATTACGTTACAATGGGAAACTTGGAGAATCCCTCCAACAGAAAACTATGCAAACGAAATAAACGCAACAAATCTTAGAGGATATCTTCGTGATGAAGTG
>RFZB01000345.1 GCA_009920915.1 Sphingomonadaceae bacterium
CGGCACCCGCATCTTCGGCCCGGTCACGCGTGAACTGCGTACCGAGAAGTTCATGAAGATCGTGTCCCTGGCTCCCGAAGTGCTCTAAAGAGGACGCGCCATGAACAAGATTATCAAAGGCGACGAAGTCATCGTGATCACCGGTCGCGACAAAGGCAAGCGCGGCAAGGTGTCGCTGCGTGCCGACGATTCGCATGTGGTCGTTGACGGCATCAACATCGTCAAGAAGCACGCCAAGCCCAACCCGATGAAGGGCACCAATGGCGGCATCATCGAAAAGGCCATGCCGATTCACCAGTCCAATGTGGCGATCTTCAATGCCGCCACGGGCAAGGCCGATCGCGTGGGCATCAAGCAACTGGCTGACGGCAAGCGCGTGCGCGTCTACAAGTCCAGCGGCGAAGAAATCAAGGTGGCATGACCATGGCACGTTTCCAGCAAATCTACCGCGAGAAAGTCGCTCCCGAGCTGACCGCCAAGTTTGGCTACAAGTCGCCGATGGAAGTGCCCCGCATCACCAAGATCACCCTGAACATGGGCGTGAGCGAGGCTGTGGCCGACAAGAAGGTCATGGACAACGCCGTGGGCGACCTGACCAAGATCGCAGGCCAGAAGCCTGTGGTGACCAAGGCCAAGAAAGCCATCGCCGGTTTCAAGATCCGCGAAGGCCAGGCGATTGGCTGCATGGTCACCCTGCGTGGCGTGCAGATGTACGAATTCCTCGACCGTTTCGTCACCGTGGCCCTGCCCCGTGTGCGTGACTTCCGTGGTATCTCCGGTCGCGCTTTCGACGGCCGTGGCAACTACAACATCGGTGTGAAAGAGCAGATCATCTTCCCCGAAATCGAGTACGACAAGGTCGACGCCCTGCGTGGCCTGAACATCAGCATCACCACGACGGCCAAGACCGACGAAGAGTGCAAAGCACTGCTCGCGGCTTTCCGTTTCCCGTTCAAGAACTGAGGTGCCACGTGGCTAAAGTAGCTTTGATTCAGCGTGAGCTCAAGCGTGAAAAACTGG
>RFZB01000346.1 GCA_009920915.1 Sphingomonadaceae bacterium
ACCAAGGAATTATGAGTTCCCTGCTCTAACCGTTGAGCTATAGGCCCGTGGGGGCGATTAAGCCGCAATCGGGCCGGGAGGGAAGCATGAAGGCGGCCGCGCCGCCCCGGGCTTACTTGTCCTCGGCGGCGAACTTCACGAACTTGCCGGCCAGTTCCACGAACTTGGGGGCGAGGCTGGTAGACATGGAGGCGCCGTAGCTGATGCTTTCCTGCGTCGCGGCGTTGACGCCGTAGAGGCCGAAGGCGCTCTGGTCGGCCCGCTGGCCGGTGATGGCCACGATGTGGTCGTGGGGGAGGGCGTCGAGGTAGGCCTTCACCAGCGAGGCCGTGCGCTCGCCCTTGGAGCTTTCGGCGGCGGCGTTGTCGATGAGGTCGCGGTCCGAGAAGACCACGAGGAGCTGCCAGTCCTGGTAGGCGTTGAGGACGTCGATGCGCGGGGCGATGAAGGAGGCTTCCTTGCCCTGGAGCGCGGCGACGGCGTGGGTGAGCACGGTCGGCGTGGCGATCACGAGCGTATGCTCGTCGACGGCGGTGAGGCCGAAGCCGAAGGGGTCCGGGCTGGTCTGCTTCTCCTTGGCGATCTTGCCGATGAGCTCGACGAGGCCCCAGGTGGGGGCGCCGCCGACCTCGGTCTGCTTGAGGCTGTTGTTCTTGGCGAACTCGGCGAGGCGCGTCGGGTTGAAGTTGCCGCGGAGGATGAGGACGAGTTGGAGATCGGCCGGCGAGGGGCCGATGAGGGCGGCGTTCTTCGGCAGCGTGGCGCCGAGGGTGACGGACTTGAGGTCGCCTTTCGCGAGGTCGCCCAGGCCGGCGTCCTTGATCGCGCCGAGGGCCTCGGTGAGCTTGGCGAGGTTGCGCTTGGCTTCCGGGTTGGCCTGGATCAGCGCCTCGAGTCCCTGGAGGAAGTCGGCGCTGGCCTTGTTGGCCTGCTTGCTTTCCGAGGTGAGGGAGAGCTGGGCCCAGACGTTGGTCGACGTGGGGAGGCCTTGGGTCAGCGGGGCCTTGGTCTTGGGTTGGC
>RFZB01000347.1 GCA_009920915.1 Sphingomonadaceae bacterium
TTTTAGACCATCTGGCGATGACCGCCAATGTCGCGGCCTTCGCTTTGCCGCCGGGCAATGGAGCGAGGCCATTGACGTCAGTGCCGTGCGAGTCGGGGGCGACAAGTGGTCGGCGCACAGCAACCCGCCATTGCACCACCCAGCGGCGGCGTTGCCCCAGACATACAAGCCCGCCAGACAATTTCGGCAATACTTTCAGCCCTTTCGGCACATGGCCTAATTTCAAGCTAAACTGGCGCAATAACAATCCGCATCGAGTGAGACTTTTGAGCAACAGTTTGTGGCATTGTTCACTTGCACCGCAGAAATCCATTGGGTAGAGCCATGAGGCTGTCCCAATTAGCAAGTAAGAAAGGGGATTTAGAATGCGTAAGCTCGCTCTTGCAGCGGTGCTCGCTTCGACCGTCCTGGCCACGCCCGCTGTCGCGCGCGACAAGGCCTGGTATGTGGGTGTCGAAGGCGGTGCCTCGATTGTAGAAGACCAAGATTTTAACCTCGCCGGTATCAAGGGCAATGCCAATGCCGACCTCAAAACGGGTTGGGATATCGACGGGATTGTTGGCTATGATTTTGGCGGATTCCGTCTGGAAGCCGAAGCTGGATATAAGCGCGCCAAGCTGGACCAGTGGACGTCGCAGCTGACGACGCCAGCAGGCGCCTCGGGAACGGCAACCCCCGCCGGAACATTTGCCAGCGCCTCTGGCCATGGCAGCAATTTGAGCTTCATGCTCAACGGCTTGCTTGATTTCGGCGAAGATGACGGCACGGCGGGCTATCTGGGCGTTGGCGCTGGCATTGGCCGCACGCTGGCCAGCTATACCATTGACGCAAACGGCGCGGACTTCCTGAGCGATTCCGACACCGGATTTGCATGGCAGGCCATTGCCGGCGTGCGCACGCCGCTGAGCCGCAATGTCGACATCGGCCTGAAATATCGCTTCTTCAACCAGAACAAGTCTGATCTGGTTGATCGCATCGGTCGTTCGGCTGAAACGCGCTTCCGCTCGC
>RFZB01000036.1 GCA_009920915.1 Sphingomonadaceae bacterium
CCCTCCTTCAGCTTCACCTTCACCTCGCCGCCGTGGACGAGCTTGCCGAACAGCAGTTCCTCGGCGAGCGGCTGCTTGATCTTTTCCTGAATGAGGCGGCCCATCGGCCTTGCGCCATAGAGCTTGTCATAGCCGCGCTCCGTGAGCCAATCCTTTGCGTCCTTATCCAGCTTGATATGAACATCACGGTCCGCAAGCTGAAGTTCCAGCTGCAAGATGAACTTATCAACCACGCGGGCAACCACCTGCGGCGGCAGATAGCCAAAGGGCACAATCGCATCGAGGCGATTGCGGAATTCCGGCGTGAACATTTTCTTCACCGCCTCATCGCCCGCATCTTCCCGGCTGATATTGCCAAAGCCAATGCCTTCGCGCGCCATATCAGACGCGCCGGCATTGGTCGTCATGATCAGGATGACATTGCGGAAGTCGACCGTCTTGCCGTGATGATCGGTCAGGCGGCCATTATCCATCACCTGCAACAAGATGTTGAACAGGTCCGGATGCGCCTTTTCAATTTCATCGAGCAGCAGCACGCAATGCGGTTGCTGATCAATCGCGTCCGTCAACAGGCCACCCTGATCATAGCCGACATAGCCCGGCGGTGCGCCAATCAGGCGGCTGACCGAGTGCCGCTCCATATATTCGGACATATCAAAGCGTTGCAGCGGGATGCCAAGCAGGCTTGCCAATTGACGCGCGACTTCCGTCTTCCCAACGCCCGTGGGGCCGGAGAAGAGATAATTGCCAATTGGCTTATCGGGATCGCGCAGGCCCGCCCGGCTGAGCTTGATTGCGCTCGACAAGACTTCAATCGCCGTGTCTTGCCCAAAGACAACGCGCTTCAAATCAGGCTCAAGCGTTTCCAGCGTCTTCTTGTCATCGCTCGACACTGATTTCGGAGGAATACGCGCCATCGTCGCAATCACCTGCTCAATTTCTTTCGAGGTAATTGTTTTCTTCCGGCGATTGGGGGCAACGAGCATTTGCATCGCGCCCACCTCATCAATCACGTCAATCGCCTTATCGGGCAGCTTGCGGTCATTAATGTAACGCGCTGACAGCTCAACAGCCGATTTGATCGCATCGGGCGTGTATTTGACTTTATGGTGATCTTCAAAAGCCGAGCGGAGGCCCGCGAGGATCTTAATCGTATCCTCAATGCTGGGCTCATTCACATCAATCTTTTGGAAGCGGCGCAGCAGCGCGCGATCCTTTTCGAAATGATTGCGGAATTCCTTATAGGTGGTGGAACCAATGCAGCGGATGACGCCGCCTGACAAAGCGGGTTTCAACAAGTTCGACGCATCCATCGCGCCGCCCGAGGTTGCGCCCGCGCCAATCACCGTGTGGATTTCATCAATGAAGAGAATGGCATGGGGGAGCTTTTCAAGCTCATTCACCACTGCCTTTAACCGCTCTTCAAAATCGCCACGATAGCGCGTGCCCGCCAAGAGCGCGCCCATATCGAGCGAATAGATGACAGCTTCCTTCAGAACATCGGGCACATCGCCTTCGATGATCTTGCGTGCCAGCCCTTCGGCAATGGCAGTTTTGCCAACGCCCGGCTCACCCACATACAGCGGATTATTCTTTGACCGGCGGCAGAGAATTTGGACCGTGCGGTCCACCTCGGGCCCACGGCCAATCAGCGGATCAACTTTGCCGATTTTGGCCTTCTCATTCAGATCAACGCAGAATTGCTTCAGCGCCGATTCCTGCTTGCCCTTGGCGTCTGCGCCTTGCTTTTTTTCCTCGCGGTCTTCCGCCCCTTCAGGCTTGCTGCTCTCGCCAGTCTCACTCGCCTTGCCGACGCCATGGCTGATATAGCTGACCGCATCGAGCCGGCTCATATCCTGCTGCTGGAGGAAATAAACAGCATAGCTTTCGCGCTCGGAAAACAGAGCGACAAGCACGTTCGCCCCCGTCACTTCATCCCGGCCGGACGATTGAACGTGAAGGATCGCGCGTTGCACGACGCGTTGGAACCCACTGGTCGGCGAGGGATCAGATTCCCCTTCCAGCCGCAGCGATTCCAACTCGGTATCCAGATAATGCGTGACTGCGTCTTTCAAATCACCCGTATCGACGCCACAGGCAATCATCACTTTAGAAGCGTGGTCATCGTCAATCAGCGCCAGCAACAAATGTTCTAGCGTTGCATATTCATGCTTGCGGCTTGCCGCTGCCCCAAGGGCATTGTGCAGGGTCGCTTCCAGTTCACGGGCAAAAGACGGCATTCAAACGCTCCTTTTCAACCCTCATGTCGGGTGCCTGAGGCTTCATATCAACCCCGGCCCCGGCCTCATTTGCGGAATAAGGCATCCGCACTTGCCCGGACGTTAACGGCGCTTTTCAGCTTTTCCTCAATTCGGGCGATTTCCGACTCCAAAACAGCCCGGCGCATCTCCAATTCTTCAACCGACAAGGGGTCAAGGTCTTGTCGCGTCAAGAGAACCAGCGGGTCGCCCGGATTTTTGGCGAAAAGGTCGTCAAGATCCATGCCCACAGCGTCCCGCGAAACGATGCGCAAGTCAAGCTACGGCAATTACGCGATAAAGATTGTAAAGCTTGGGGCTTCGTTGACCGGCTGGCAATTTCCCGCCTAAAAGTGCCAAAAATAAGGAGCCACAACATGCCGCCTGCCACGATGATCTGTATTGACCCTGACACACATGGTGGGCCGGAGGTGCTGCACCCTGTCAGCCGCCCCGTTCCCCAACCCGGGGCTGGCGAGGTGCTGATTAAAGTGGCGGCGGCTGGCATTAACCGGCCTGATATTTTGCAGCGCCGGGGCATGTATCCACCACCGCCGGGCGCCCCCAGCATCCCCGGATTGGAAGTGGCCGGCGAAATTGTGGCCGTGGGGGCTGAGGTGTCTTCCAACTGGATTGGGGACAGGGTGTGCGCCCTTGTGGCTGGGGGCGGCTATGCAGAATATTGCGTGGCACCGCTGGGCCAATGCCTGCCCGTGCCAGAGGGCCTTTCACTGGCCGAGGCCGCTGCAATCCCGGAAACGCTGTTTACAGTATGGACCAATGTATTTGAACGGGGCTTTGCCCGCGAAGGTGAAACCATTTTGGTCCATGGCGGCACCAGCGGCATTGGGACGATGGCAATTGCCCTGTGCAAGCTATTTGGCCTGACGGTGATTGTGACCTGTGGGTCGGACGATAAATGCGCGGCGGCCAAAGCCTTGGGCGCAGACCATGCCATTAATTACGCCACGCAGGATTTTGTCGAGGCCGTCAAAGCCGCAACTGGCGGCGCGGGCGTCGACCTGGTGTTGGATATGGTGGGCGGCGATTATGTGCCGCGCAATCTGGCCTGTTTGAAAGAAGATGGCCGCCATGTGACGATTGCCGTGCAGCGCGGCATGACGGCCGAAATCAACATTGCCGCCCTAATGGTCCGCCGCTTGATGATGACAGGGTCTACGCTGCGTGCGCGCCCGGTTAGCTTTAAAACGCAGGTGACAGAAGAATTGCTGGCCCATGTCTGGCCATTGGTGGCTGAGGGCAAGCTCCGCCCCGTTATGGACCAAAGCTTTCCCCTGGCAGAAGCTGCCGCCGCCCATGCCCGAATGGAGGCAGGGGCCCATATCGGCAAAATTGTTCTGACCGTCTAAGCCACGCCCCTTTACCTGCTGGGCAAAAGAAAGGGCCGGACACGTGAACGTGCCCGGCCCGGGGAGGAGCAGCGTTTCGGCTGCCAGCCGAAAAGCAGATCGCTTAAAAGCTGATGGTACCCGTGACGAAGATTTGACGCGGATTGCCGTAAAAAGCAGTCAACGTCCCTTCTTTGCCCAGCGCCGGGATCAACTGGCCAGCCGGGTTGGTCAGCAAAGCCCCCGTGGTTGGGTTGGCGCCCATGAAGGTGTAGCCCGAGGTCTTATACTGCTTGTCCATCAGGTTCTTGCCGAACAGGCCAATCGTCCAACGCTTATCAGGTGCCGCATAGACTAGCGATGCATCGACCAGCTGATAGGCTGGCTGATCCAGATAGGGGTTGGGGATTTCAAACTGATAGGTTGTGCTCTTCCACGACATACCGACGCTGGTGGTCAGCGTGCCATCAGCCAATGGCGCGGTGTAGCTGGCCTGTGCATTGCCCGTCCATGCAGGCGTGTTCTGGACCTTGCGATAGGCCGCAACATCGGTCGGCTTGCTGGCAATATTGGTGATATATTCACGATATTTCGCGTCAATATAGCCGAGCGAGCCTGACAGCGTCAGCCCACCCAAGCGGAAACGGCCTTCGGCTTCCAGACCTTGCATCCGCGCCTTGCCAGCGTTGGAGACAACACCGCAGAAGCTGGGCAAGCCCGAGACCGTGCACGCAACCGAGCCTGGAATTTGCACATTGGTGTAATCCATGCGGAAGGCCGCAAAAGCCAGCGTCAACCGGCGATCGAGCATCGCGGTTTTATAGCCGATTTCGTATGAGTTCACCTTTTCCGGCTTAAAGCTGAGGAAAGCGGAGACTTCGGCATCGGACAGTGCGCCATTTTTATCCAAATCTGGCGCATTGACGCCCGCCCCACGCGGATCAAAGCCGCCGCCCTTAAACCCTTGTGAGAAGGAGACATAAGCCGTCTGATCTTCGCTGGGCTTAAAGCTTAACGAAGCCCGCGGGGTGAACTTCTTATACACGGCATCGCCCGCAAATTTGGTGCCCGGCGCGCCAAAGGCCGTGCCCGCCCCACCAAAGACTGGCGAGCCGCCGCCGAGATAATTTTGACGCAGAATATTCGCGGTGCGCTTATCCCATGTGTAGCGACCGCCGACAGACAGGCTGAACTGATCAGTCAGATCATATGTGAAGTCAGCAAAGCCAGCCGCAGTCTTTGTGCCAATATCCGCGCTGGTATAGGCCGTCAGACCCGCAAGCGTGGTGTAGAGGCGCACGTCAAATTGCGTCAGTGCCGAGGCATCAAGATAATAAGCGCCAATCAAACCATTTAAGCGGCCGGCATCAATCAGCAGCTGGACTTCTTGGCTGGTCTGCGTGTTGGCATAAATGCCGGGCACGTCGACGTCAGACGCAGGCAGCGCATCAAAATCAATCGGCGATGCGGAATCATCCTTGCGATAGGACGAGATGGAGCGGAGCTTGAACATATCGTTCAATTCCCCTTCCATAAACAGCGAGGCGCCCCACGCCTTTACATCTTGCGTCGGCGACACAAGGCCGCCGCGCGTATCATAGACATTCGACAGCACAGTCGCACCGCTTTGCAGGCTGGCAATCAAGCGATGGCCGCCACGCTCATTTGACCGATCATGCGTATAATCGCCCGCAACGCGCGCGAAGAAGCGGCTGCCATGGAATTCCACCGTGCCGCGACCGGCCCATATATCCTTGTTATAATTTTCACGGCCCGTGGTCAGATTGGTGCCAAAGCCGCCACGCGACAAGCGGGCGACTGAGCCGCCAACACGTACCGTGCCATCGCCAATCGGCGTGCTGGCCGACACAATGCCATCCCCTTGATCATAGCTGCCATAGGTGGCCCGCACATTAAGATGCGCACTATCGTCCAGACGGCGCGTCACATATTTGACGGCGCCGCCCACTGTGTTGCGGCCATAAAGCGTGCCTTGCGGCCCACGCAAAACTTCAATCCGCTCAACATCATAAATATCAAGCACGGCGGCCTGCGGGCGGTTGAGGTAAACATCATCAAGATAAATACCCACGCCTTGTTCAAAGCCAGACACGGGGTCTTGCTGGCCAACGCCGCGGATAAAGGCCGTCAAGGTTGAGTTGGTAGCGCGGCTGGCCTCCAGCGTCACATTGGGCGCTTGTTCAGCAATCGAGGTGATGTCGATCGCACCCGTGCGAGCCAGTTGGTCACCCGAAATGGCGGTAATGGCGACAGGCACATCCAACAGATTTTCTTCGCGGCGGCGCGCGGTGACCACAATAACATTATCGCTTGCGCTCGCCGCAGGGGCGGCCTCTTGCGCCAGAGCGGGCATGGCGGTGACGGCAAAAAAGGCGCTGGCAATGCATGAGGTGCGGGCAAGCAGGGCTGCGGTTCGCATAAAATCTCTCCCTTTAACATCATCCCCCTCAGCGCCCCTATGGCGCACTATGGTGATGATCCTTTTCGGGTTATATAAAAGTTGAACCAACTTTCAACTTCTGTTTATGAAGGTCAAAAGAGTTACCGCTTAAGGGTTGCAAGAAGGCAACACTTGGTGCCGCCGAGGAGAGTGAAGATGACCCCAACGCACGCGCAGCCCCTCGACCGCGCGCCCCGCACAGAGCGGGGTCGGCGCACCCAGCGCGCCATTCTGGACGCCGCTGCTGCCGAATTTGGGGAAAAGGGGTTTCACGATAGCTCAATTGTGTCGATCACGATCCGTGCCGGGGTCGCCTTGGGCAGTTTTTACACCTATTTTGAATCGAAAGAGGCGCTGTTCAAAGCCTTGGTCGCGGATATGAGCGGACGCGTGCGGGCGCATGTCGCGCCGGCGCTGTCGCACCATAAAGGCTCAGCGATTGATGGAGAAGGCGTGGCGCTGCGCGCGTTTTTAAGCTTCGCGCGGGAACATAAAGAAATTTACCGCATCATTGATGAAGCCGAATTTGTGGCCCCGGAGGATTGGCGTGCCCATTATTCTTCAACGGCTGCCCGCATATTGGAACGGCTGCACTCCGCCTATGCCAAAGGCGAATTGCGCGTGCGCCCGCAAGAAGCCCATGCCTGGGCGATCATGGGCATGAATGTGTTCCTTGGCCTGCGCTTTGGCGTGATGGATGAAACGGCAGACTTAGATGCGGTGGCCGCTGCCGCCAATGGCTTGTTACACAGCGGCCTTAGCAACGATAATTAATCGGCCACATCCTGCAGCCGCTTTGATCGGTTGCGAATAAGCGATGGCGCAAAGCGGGCGAGCATGGCCAATTGCCGCGCTGTTTTGCCAACCAACGTGTGCACCTTCTTCCCTTCAACAGCATCCCATGCGGCTTGGGCGACCAGAGACACGGGGGAAATTTCAAACCCAGCCTCTTGCAACCGCTCGCGCGGGGGGCGGTTGGATCCCGACGAAATGCTATCGAGAATGGGCGTATCAATAAAGCTGGGCATCAAGCTGCGCACGCGAATGCCCTGCGGCGCCCATTCAATATCCAACGCCTCGGTCAGCCCACGCACGCCAAATTTGGTGGCCGCATAGACCGCCAAACCGCCTGCGCCATATAGGCCGGCCGCCGAACAGGTATTAAGCAAGCATGCCCCCGGCGTTTTGAGCAGATAGGGGTAGGCCGCCTCTGCCCCGCGCACGACGCCCTTCAAGTTCACATCCAGCATCAAATCATGATCTTCAGACGTCACCTGTTCAAAGGGGCCGCCTTTACCAATGCCAGCATTGTTGAACATGACATCCAGCCGCCCGCCTGAGGCTTTCCAAAACCCTTCAAGCGCGGCCTTCCATTGTGCGCCATCGCGCACATCGAGATCATATTGCGCGCTTTGCCCCTTGGGCAGTTGCGCCGCCGTTTCTTCCATGCCCTTGCGATCAATATCAGCAAGGCCAACAAACCAGCCTTTATTGGCAAAGTGAATGGCAACGGCACGACCAATGCCCGATGCGCCCCCTGTTACAAAAATCGCCTTGCGCGCGGCCATTTCATATCCTCTCTTTTGTCTCTATGCATCTCCCCTAGACCAAGCGGGCGCACCCCGCCAATGCGAAAAAATGGGATTAGGCCCACAGTCATGACGCTGGAGATAGATTTACTGACCCAATTGCGCGGCATTGCCACGCATCCGGCAGCCCGCGGGTTGATGGATGATGCAGCGGTGCTGGGGGATCTGGTGCTGACGCATGACATGATTGTGGAGGGCGTCCATTTTCTGCCCGATGATCCGCCTGCGGATGTCGCGTGGAAGCTGGTTGCAGTGAATTTATCAGACTTGGCGGCCAAGGGGGCCGTGCCCTTGGGTGTCCTGACTGGGACCGGGCTGACCCATGATGCCCAATGGAACGCCGCCTTTGTTGACGGATTAGGAGCGGCGGCTGACGCACTAAACGTGCCGCTATTGGGGGGCGATACCGTGGCCATGCCCGCAGGCGCGCCGCGCACTTTGGGGCTGACAGCCATTGGCCGCGCAACAGGCCCCGTGCCCGCGCGCAGCGGCGGGGCTGTCGGCGATGCGCTTTATATTGCCGGCACAATTGGCGATGCGGGGCTGGGCCTCGCAGTTGCCATGGGGCAGATGGCTGGCCCCGAAGCCTTAGTGATGGCCTATCGCCGCCCGCAGCCTTTGCTGGAAATGGGGCAAGCCTTGGCGGGCCAAGTGACCGCCATGATGGATGTGTCAGACGGGGTGCTGATTGATGCGCTGCGCCTTGCCGAGGCCAGTGGCGTTGGGGTGGCGATTGATCTGGATGCCATCCCCATGTCAGAGGCCGCCTTAAGCCTAGGCCGTGATCGCGCGGCGCGTCTGCGCGCGGCAACGGCGGGGGATGATTATGCCCTGCTGTTTACATCGGCCCTGCCATTGCGCGATTTGCCGGGGCGGCCGCACCGCATTGGCCAGTTGGTGCGCGCGCCCGGCCTTCAGCTAAGCGATGGCGCAGGGCCCGTGCCCGTCCCTGCGCGATTGGGCTGGCTGCATCAGGGATAGTCTGGAGGCAGGATCGCCTGCACCGGGCTTGCAAAGCCCTGAATCAGCCTGCATACCCTGCCGCGGTCCCGCGCACATGATCAGGTAGAGAGGTCAGGCCGGGTCGTTGAACCAGTATGGGAAGGGGGATAACCCTGATGATTGTTCAATTGGCAATTGCTTTTGGTCTGCTGGCCATCGTGTACGGTTTCGTCACGAGCCGGCAAGTCCTCGGCGCTTCTGCCGGCAATGAAAAAATGCAAGAAATTGCAGGCGCAATTCAGGAAGGCGCACAAGCCTATCTGGGGCGTCAATATCGCACGATCGCCATGGTTGGCGTGGTGGTCGCGGCACTCGTCTTTTATTTTCTGGGCGCTGTTTCAGCCGCAGGCTTCCTGATTGGGGCCGTGCTGTCAGGCGTTGCAGGCTATATCGGGATGAACATTTCAGTCCGCTCCAACGTCCGCACGGCAGCCGCCGCGCAAACGGGGCTGCAAGCGGGCCTGACCATGGCCTTCCGCGCAGGCGCAATTACGGGCCTGCTCGTGGCGGGCCTGGCGCTGCTCGCGATTGCAGTGTTCTTCTACTATCTCGTCTTCATGGCGGGCCATGCGCCGGATGACCGCGTTGTCGTCGACGCGCTGGTCGCCCTTGCTTTTGGTGCCTCGCTGATTTCGATCTTTGCACGTTTGGGCGGTGGGATTTTCACCAAGGCCGCAGACGTGGGCGCTGACTTGGTTGGCAAGGTCGAAGCGGGCATCCCCGAAGATGATCCACGCAACCCGGCCGTGATTGCCGACAATGTGGGCGACAATGTGGGCGATTGCGCTGGCATGGCCGCTGACTTGTTTGAAACCTATGTCGTGACTGTGGGGGCCACGATGGTGCTCATCGCACTTCTCGTCAAAGGCGCCGGCGATATGCTGTTGCCGTTGATGAGCTTGCCGCTGCTGATTGGCGGCGTGTGCGTGCTCACCTCAATCATTGGCACCTATTTCGTCCGCTTGGGCAGCTCCAACAGCATCATGGGTGCGATGTACAAGGGCTTCCTTGTCACGGCACTTTTGTCGATCCCCGCGATTTGGTGGGCCACGAGTTATTCGCTGGGCAGCATGGACCAAGTGATTGGCGCCAATGTTGATGGCACGGGCGGCTTTACCGGCCAGACGCTCTTTTACTGCGCGTTGCTGGGTCTTGCTGTAACGGGCCTGATTGTGTGGATTACGGAATATTATACGGGCACCAATTATCGCCCGGTCCGCTCGATCGCCAAGGCTTCGGAAACGGGCCATGGCACCAACGTTATTCAGGGTCTGGCGATCAGCCTTGAAGCCACCGCAATGCCAACCATTGTTATCTGCGTGGGCATCATCGTTGCGCATCAGCTGGCAGGCCTGATTGGCATTGCCTTTGCGGCAACCGCCATGCTGGCGCTGGCGGGTATGGTCGTTGCGTTGGATGCCTATGGCCCCGTGACCGACAATGCCGGTGGCATTGCCGAAATGGCGGGTCTGGATGACTCGGTTCGTGAAAAGACCGATGCTCTGGACGCGGTTGGCAACACCACCAAGGCAGTGACCAAGGGCTATGCCATTGGCTCAGCCGGTTTGGCAGCACTTGTGCTGTTTGCCGCGTATACGACCGACCTCAAGACGTTCTTCCCGGATCTCACGGTCGATTTCAGCCTTGAAAATCCGTATGTCATTGTCGGCCTGCTCTTGGGGGCGTTGCTCCCCTATTTGTTCGGCGCAATGGGCATGACGGCCGTGGGCCGTGCTGCGGGCGACGTGGTGAAGGATGTGCGGGATCAGTTCGCCAATGATAAGGGCATTATGAAGGGCACAAGCCGCCCCAATTATGCTCGCACGGTGGATCTCGTCACCAAGGCGGCCATTAAGGAAATGGTCATTCCATCCTTGCTGCCGGTGCTTGCGCCAATTGTGGTCTATTTCCTCATTTCTGCCGTTGCCGGCCAAGCCAATGGCTTTGCGGCACTCGGTGCGCTTCTTCTAGGCGTGATTGTGGGCGGCCTGTTCGTCGCCCTGTCCATGACGTCGGGCGGCGGCGCGTGGGACAATGCCAAGAAATATATCGAAGATGGCAACCATGGCGGCAAGGGCAGCGAAGCCCATAAGGCGGCCGTGACCGGCGATACTGTGGGGGATCCCTATAAGGACACCGCAGGCCCCGCCGTGAACCCAATGATCAAGATCACCAACATTGTGGCCTTGCTGCTGCTCGCAGCGCTCTACCACGCCGCAATGTAAGATCGCTGATCTTTAGATAAATCACTGCCCCGTCCGGCCACGCGCCGGGCGGGGTTTTCTTTTGTCCTCGTCAGGCAGACCTTGGTTCAGCATCCATGAACGCGGACTTTGTCGGATGTTCTGCGCCGCCTGCCAGTCTTGGCGCCAATGGATCCTGAAACAAGTTCAGGATGACGGAGTGCTCGGGAGAATGAGGAAGGCTTAGGATAAAAATGAGATTTCAGAAGCAGCCTAGGCCCCCGCCTTCGTCATTGCGAGCGCAGCGAAGCAATCCAGCGCAATGGCAGTCTGGATTGCCACGGCGCATGCGCGCCTCGCAATGACGAGGGCGGTGGGGGGTTCAGAGTGACGTTGGGGCGCTTGCAATGACGCCCCTGACCCCCGCCACCATAAGAACCTTCCCTTTTCGTCAATTGCAGTTTAAGGACGCAGCCAACCTCATTTTTGTTGGACCAAGGATTTGCATGGCTAAGGAAGAACTTCTCGAGATGCGCGGCACGGTGGTGGAACTGCTGCCCAATGCGATGTTCCGCGTAAAGCTTGAGAATGATCACGAAATCCTGGGCCACACTGCCGGCAAAATGCGCAAGAACCGCATCCGCGTGTTGGTGGGGGATGATGTTCTTGTCGAACTCACCCCTTATGATCTGACCAAGGGCCGGATCACCTATCGCTTTAAGTGACGCGGCCGGGCTGCGCCCCGTGACAGTCACGCCCCCTCGTTTCATTTTGGCCTCTGCCTCGCCCCGGCGGCTGGACCTGCTTGCCCGGCTGGGCGTGGTGCCCGATGCCGTGGACCCGGCGGATTGTGATGAAACGCCCAAGCCGCAGGAAGCGCCCATGGCCTATGCCCGGCGGATCGCCGCGGAAAAAGCAGCTTTGGTTGCCGCGCGCCACCCGGGTGCTGTCATTCTGGCCGCTGATACTGTTGTGGCCGCTGGCCGCCGGATTTTGGGCAAGGCCGAGACGCAAGACGAGGTTGCTGCCTGCCTCACTTTGCTTTCCGGCCGCCGTCATCGTGTGCATTCTGCTGTCACCGTGGTTGATGCCACGGGCCAAGTGCGCCACCGCCTTTCCACAACCACGCTCGCCTTTACCCGCCTTAGCCCGGCAGACATTGCTGCCTATGCCGCAGGGGGCGAAGGGCTGGGCAAAGCGGGCGGATATGCCGTGCAAGGCGTGGCCGAGGCCTTTGTCCGCACGCTGATGGGATCACATTCCGGCGTGATGGGCCTGCCTTTGTTTGAAACGCGCGCCTTGTTGCGCGCGGCGGGAGTTTTGCCCCAGTGAGCCGCACGCTCGTCTGGGATGCGGCCCCCGGCGAAACGCGCTGCTTGTTGCTGGAAAATGGCGTGGCCGCAGAACTGCATCTGCTGCGCACATTATCATCCCCCGCTCGTGCCCCAGCGGGCAGCACGCACGCGGCCCGGCTGATCTCGCGCCTGGGCAATGGGCGCGGCCTCATCAAGCTGGACAGCGGGGAAGAGGCGTTGCTCCACCCTGTGCCCGCAATCACCGAAGGCGCGGCGCTGAACGTCATCATCACGCGCGAAAGCCTGCCGGAACCCGGCCAATGGAAGCGCGCCTTGGCCCGCCCAGCCGACGGGGATGAGGCGCCGCCTCTACCGAGCCTGCCCCTGCATCTGGCCGAGGTGGACGAGGTGATCTGCGCCACGCCACAGGCGCTGCCACTCGCGCTGGCGCACATCCCGCAAAGAATTGATGCGGCTGCCGTTGCCGATGCGGATATCGACGTGCTGGTTGAGGCGGCGCGGACGGGCCTCATCGATTTTCCCGGCGGCACGCTGTCTATTGAGCGGACACGCGCGATGACCATCATTGATGTCGATGGCAGTTTGGCGCCGCTGGCACTCAACATCGCCGCCGCCGCTGCCATTGGCCGGGCGCTGCGCCTCTTTCAGATCACAGGGCCAATTGGCATTGATTTTGTAGGCATGGCAGGCAAGGCCGATCGGCAAGCCGTGGATGCGGCGCTGGGCGCGGCGCTGGCGCCTTTGGGCGCGCTGGAACGCACCGCCATCAGCGGGTTTGGCTTTGCCCATATCATCCGCCCGCGTACCGGGCCTTCGGTGCCAGAACAGCTCTGTGGCACCACGCCGGGCCGCTTATCCGTTGAAAGTCAGGCACTGGCCCTGCTGCGCGAGGCCACCCGCGCCACGGGCATTGGCCCGCGCACGCTGACCGCGCGGCCCGCTGTGATTCATTTGCTGCGCCATTGGGCGGATGTGGTGGCCGAGGGTGAACGAGCCATAGGGGCGCCGTTAAATCTGGTTTCCGATGCGGGCGTTCAAGGCTATGGGCATGTCCATGTCTCTCCAGCCTGATGTAAAGCCCGCGCTCTGCCCCTTATGCCGCAAACCCGCGGCTGTAGAGCATCTCCCCTTTTGCTCACGCGGGTGCAAAGACCGGGATTTGTTAAACTGGCTGGGCGAAAGCTATCGCGTGCCCGCGCGCGTCGATGATGATGAACAGGATTCAGGGCTGGACAGCACCGCCCAAGGATGATTATAGGCGCGCCTTCCAACACGCAGGTTCGCCTTGCAGGATGCCCAGGTAGCTCAGTTGGTAGAGCAGCGGATTGAAAATCCGCGTGTCGGCGGTTCGATTCCGTCCCTGGGCACCATTTTTCTCCAACACGTCTATTCTTCACTATCCGGCCCTGGTGCGTCCGCCTGCATTGGTATTCACAGCAATTGAGTTGAGTTGAGAGGGGTTTAGGTTGGCCCGGCTGCGATTTGGGCAGCATTTAGGACCAGCCTATCATGAAGACCGTCGCCGATTTGCGGGCGCGCCTGCAAGACTTGCATCAACGCACCAGCGAAACGCCCTTGTTCAACCCCGTCTTTCAATTGGGGCATGATGTATCCCGCGCCCTTGAAAGCGGCGCGATGGATTTGGACATTGTCGATCAGCTCGTGTCTGATTTGTCATGCGAAGCCTTGGAGAGCCGGGCGCGCCGCGTCCACAAGCTGTTGGCGCCAGTTGACGTGGCAAGCAACCAAGCCCGCTGGCAGGCATTGGCAGACCAACACAGCGATGGCTTTGAAGGCTTCACCGCGCGCTTTTCGCAGCCCTTCATGCATAGCGTGTTTACGGCCCACCCAACCTTTTTGCTGAATGCCGCAGAAAGCGATGCTGTCGCCCAAGCCGCAAGCACCGCTGATGGCACCAGCGGTGCGCTGTGCGCCGCAAACCCCAAGCGCGATACGCTCACGCTCGACTTTGAACATGCTGAAGCCATGGCAGCCTTGGGCCGGGCGCACAAAGCACGCGACGCAATAACAGCCAAGCTGATGGACCACGCCGCCGCGCATTGGCCCGACCGCTGGACCCAATGGCTGCCCCAGCCCTATCGCTTTGCGACATGGGTGGGCTATGACATGGATGGCCGCACCGATATTAGCTGGGCGACCAGCCTAAGATATCGCTTGGCGGAAAAGGCAGAGCGGCTGGCGGGCTATCGCGCGGACCTGGCAGCGATTGACGCAGACCATCCCTTGCTGGCCCCGTTGCGTGCCGGCGAGGCGCACAGCCGGGCGATGGCCGCCCTCTTCACCCAAGATTTAACTGATCCGGCCGCTTTGTCGGCTGCAGCCAACCAATTTACCGCGGATGACCCCGCCAAGCTCTTGTCCTTAAAGCCCATGATCGCAGCATTGCAAGCAGAGGCCCAGAGCTGCGCAGATGCCGCGCGCACCCGCGCGCTGTTGGTGCTGGCTGCCGCCATGCACAGCGATGGGCTGGGCATGGGCTGGGTGCATTTCCGCGTCAATGCTTCGCAATTGAACAATGCCATTCGCCGGCGCATTGATCCTGACGCCACGCTGGATCTGTCCAGCCGCACGGCGCTGAGCCGCGTGCGCGAGCTGTTAGAAAGCGTGCAACCTTTACGGTCCAACTTGGCCGCGCTGGCCATGGAAAGCACCACAGCGCTGCGGCAATTTTTGGTGATGGCGCAGATATTGGCCCATGTCGATGCCGATGCGCCCATCCGGATGTTGATTGCCGAATGTGAACAGCCCCAGACTGTTCTCGTCGCGCTCTATTTTGCAAAACTTTTCGGCGTGGATGCCAAGGTGGATGTCTCACCCTTGTTTGAAACTGAAAGCGCGATGGAACATGGCGCGCGCTTTTTGGACGCGCTGTTGGGCGAACCAATTTACCGCGCCTATGCCCGAACGCGCGGGCGCGTGGCGATCCAAACAGGCTTTTCCGATGCGGGCCGCTTTGTGGGCCAAGTGCCCGCGGCGCTGGCCATTGAGCGGCTTCACGGGCGCCTCGCGCGGATCATGGCGCGGCATCACCTAACGGATGTCGCCGCGCTTATTTTCAACACACATGGCGACTCCATGGGCCGTGGCGCGCATCCTGCCTCGATGCTTGATCGGATGCGCTATCCCATGAGCAGCTGGGCCCGCGCGCAATTTGCCCAACATGGCATCCGGCTGGAATTAGAGGCAAGCTTTCAAGGCGGCGATGGCTATTTGCTGTTCCGCACGGACCAGCTGGCGCTGGCCACGCTGACGCGCATTGCCGAAGCAGAAACGGCGCCTTTGCCTGAGGCTGAAGATCCGTTTTACACCCGCACTGACATTAGCCTTGATTTTTATCGCGGCATTCGCCGGGTCCAGCGAGAGCATTTGGACTCCAAAACCTATCCCCGTGCCGTCACCGCTTTTGGTCTGGGGCTGTTGAATGAAACAGGCTCGCGCAAGTCACGCCGTCAGTCTGATTTGGCGGCAGACCGGGATATGAGCCTGCGGCAAATTCGCGCCATTCCGCACAATGCGATCCTCCAACAACTGGGCTATCCCGTGAACATCTTGGCAGGCGCCGGGTCTGCCGCGGGGGAAGATTTGGAAGGCGTAGCGGAATTGCTGGCGCAGTCAGACCGCGGCCAAGCGCTTATCCGTTTGTTGCGCGCCGCTGATCGACTGGCCAGCATCAAATCCGTCGCAGCCTATGGCGAAGTGTTCAACAGCGCCTATTGGGCAAGCCGCCCCTATCGCGGCACTGAAGAGCATTTGTCGGCTGCCTGCCTGGCGCTGGCCGAACATTTGACCAAGGATGATCGCGCCGGTGTGTTCCGCCGTCTGGCTTCGCGCCTGCGTGTCGATGGTATGAAGCTGCACCGTCTGCTCAATCAATTGCCCGGAGAAGCGCGCAATGGCGACCGAGAAGATGTCCGCCGCTCGCTGGGCGCGCTCCATGCGCTGCGCATCGCTTTGTTGCAGCATATGTTTTTAAAGGCCGTTCAGATTCCGGCCTTTTCCCGGTCGAATGACATTAGCCGGGATGATGTTTTGGAAATGGTCTTCACGCTGCGAATTGACGATGCTTTGGCGCAATTGCGCCGTGCCTTCCCCGTTTCAGGCCCCGCGATGAGCGATTTTGCGGTGACGGCCCCGAGCGATTATCCCGATAGTGACGCCCAAGCCTATGCGGGCATTCAATCAGCCTATATCGTGCCGATTGAGCAGGCCTATGGCCTTATCCTCAGGATCAGCACGGCGATTGCCAATCATTTTGGGGCACATGGCTAGGCACGCCATGGCAGAGGATTGGCCTTTTGGCTGATTTTCTAATATAGGCGCGCCCATGCAGATTCCCGGCCATATTGATCCCGTCCCCGTGCCCCGTGCAGCCGTGCTGCGCGACGATGGGCGCATTGACCTTGTCGGCCTGCCGCGTGAGCAGATTCGGCACGAGCTGGAAGCAGCGGGCCTTGATGCGCGTCAGGCCAAATTGCGTGCCAAGCAAATTTGGCATTGGATCTATAATCGCGGCGCCACGCGCTTTGCCGATATGACCGATATTGCCAAGGCCCAGCACCCATGGCTGGAAGACCGCTTTGTGATTGGCCGGCCCGAAGTGGTGGAAGCGCAAGTCTCAACCGATGGCACGCGCAAATGGCTGCTCCGCGCGCCTGATGCGCAAGATTATGAAATGGTCTTCATCCCCGATGCGGACCGGGGCACTTTGTGCGTTTCAAGCCAAGTCGGCTGCACGCTCAATTGCCGCTTTTGCCACACGGGCACGATGCGGCTGGTGCGCAATCTGACAGCGTCGGAAATTGTCGGCCAAGTCATGCTGGCGCGCGATGCGCTGGGCGAATGGCCTTCCCAGCCCGAAGGCCGGTTGCTGACCAATATTGTCATGATGGGCATGGGCGAGCCGCTGTATAATTTTGAAAATGTGCGTGATGCGCTGAAGATCGTGATGGATGGGGATGGGCTGGCCTTGTCCAAACGGCGGATCACGCTCTCCACCTCGGGCGTGGTGCCGATGATGGCGCGCGCAGGCGAAGAAATTGGCGTCAATTTGGCCGTTTCACTTCACGCGGTGACCAAAGATATTCGGGATGAAATTGTCCCGCTCAACCGCAAATATGGCATTGAAGAATTGCTGCAGGCGTGCGCCGATTATCCGGGCGCCAACAACGCCCGGCGCATCACCTTTGAATATGTGATGCTGAAGGACAAGAATGACAGCGATGAAGATGCGCATGAGCTGGTGCGCCTCATTCGCAAATATAAGCTGCCTGCCAAGGTGAACCTTATTCCGTTCAACCCCTGGCCCGGCGCGCCTTATGATACCTCAACGCCCGAGCGTGTCCGGCGCTTTTCAGACATTGTGTTTCACGCCGGCATTTCGGCGCCGGTGCGTACCCCGCGTGGGCGCGATATTGATGCCGCCTGTGGCCAATTGAAAACCAGTGCGGAACGCAAGAGCCGGGCTGAACTTGACCGGCTGGCCGAAGAAAAACAGGCCGCTTTAGGCTAAGCCGCTGTCGCCGGCCCCGCATGGTGCAGGGCCGGTCGCGCAGAGAGATTTAGCGGTTCTTGATAAAGGCGCGGACATCGCGGGACAATTTGGCCCGATCTTCGTCGCGCACATACATCATGTGGCCGGAATCATAATATTCAAACTTGATGCGGCTGCGGTCAAAATCAGCGCGAGTGAGCGCATATTCTGCCGCAAAAAAGGGCGTGGCAAAATCATAATAGCCTTGGCCGACAAAGATTTTGAGGCCCGAATTTTCGCGCAATGCCCGCGAAATATAGGGCGCAACATTCATATAGGTATCGCTGTCACGGCCCTCATTCAGGCGCCAATCCCAATTGCGCACGCCGCCAATGGTCACATAGCTGCGATCGGTTTTATAACCGAGCGTGGCCCGCGCATAATGATTAATGGCTGCGGTATAGCCGCCATCAATGCCATAAAAGCTGGGGTCGTTATCAGGCTCTGACCCGGCGGAATCAAAGTCCTTGCCGGTATAGCGCGAATCCAATCGGCCCACGGTCAGGCCGCGATCCCGCAGCAGCTCTTTATAAAAGCGGGCGGGTGTCACGCGCAGGTCTGCCCGATCCAAAAAGGCTTCACTCAGCCCGGTAAAGCGCGACAAATCTTTGCGCACTATGGCGCGCTCATCCGCGCCCAAGGCATTGCCCTTCAACAGGGCAGCAAGATACGGCCCAGCCGCCCATGCCCGGGCATCCGCCGAAATGCCCGCCGCACCACCTGGATGGCTGGCCTTGCCATGATAGAGCGCCGTTGCCGCCATGGACGGGATGTTGAGCGCATAGCCAATTTCATTGCCCTGCGTGTCAGCGCCAGCGCCAAAATCAAGCACAGTGGAAATCAGGATCACGCCATTCAGCGCGACATCATTATACTGGCCTTCGAGCTGGTTAAGCACCGCGGCCGAGCGCGTGGTGCCATAGCTTTCGCC
>RFZB01000037.1 GCA_009920915.1 Sphingomonadaceae bacterium
GGAAAAGGTTCGTGGCTGACGCTGCACCAGCCGCGCTGAACGGCTGGATCATCCTTGATAAGCCATTGGGATTGGGGTCAACCAACGCAGTATCTGCCGTAAAGCGCGCGCTGCGGGTGGGCGGCTATCCCAAAGCTAAGGTGGGCCATGGCGGCACGCTGGATCCGCTGGCCACCGGCGTTCTGCCCATTGCGATTGGTGAGGCAACCAAGCTGGCTGGCCGGATGCTCGATGCGTCCAAGATCTATGATTTCACAATCCAATTCGGGACGGAGACGGACACACTCGACCGAGAAGGGGCGGTGGTTGCGACCAGCGATACGCGCCCCTCGCTGGCGCAGATTGAAGCCGTTCTCGCCCAATTTACCGGCCCGATTTCCCAGATTCCGCCTGTTTATTCGGCGCTAAAAGTCGATGGCCAGCGAGCCTATGATCTGGCCCGCGCGGGGGAACAGGTGGAGCTGAAAGCCCGCGATGTCGTGATTTATGATTTGGCTGTTCAATCCTCCCCATCGTTCTCCGATGGGGAGGGGGACCATCGGCAGGATCGTTTCCAGACGGGGAGGACCTTGCGCCTCTTAGTGACATCACCCTGCGTGCCCATGTTTCCAAAGGCACGTATATCCGCAGCCTTGCCCGTGACATTGCCGTGGCGCTGGGCACAGTCGGCCATGTGACGATGCTCCGTCGCGTGAAAGCTGGGGCGTTCGGGCTGGATCAGGCGATTTCACTGGACATTCTGGACGAGGCCGCTAAGGGGCAGTCGCTTGGCAGCCTTGTGTTGCCATTGAGAACGGCGCTGGTCGACATCCCGGCGCTCGCTCTCGACCCCAGTCAGGCTTTGGCGCTCCGTCAAGGACGTGTCCTTTCTGGGTTTGCCGCATCTGACGGCCTTCACCTTGCGCTTTTGGCCGATGTGCCTGTCGCTCTGGTGGATGTGCTGAAGGGCACCGTCACGGTGGAGCGCGGCTTTAACTTGTAAACCCGATGTCGAAGGAAAAAGACTATGTCGATCACGGTTGAGCGCAAGGCCGCTCTCGTTAAGGAATTTGCCCGCGCTGAAGGCGATACGGGTTCTCCTGAAGTTCAGGTCGCGATCCTGACGGAACGCATCACCAACTTGACTGAGCATTTCAAGACACACGCCAAGGATAACCATTCGCGTCGTGGTCTGTTGATGCTGGTCAACAACCGTCGTTCGCTGCTGGCCTATCTCAAGAAGATTGATCAGTCGCGTTATCTGGCGCTTATCGCGAAGCTTGGCCTTCGTAAGTAACAAAAAGGCCCGCTTTTGCGGGCCTTTTTCATCCTGTCTGGCGTTTATGGGCAGGCATTTTGGCTCGTCCCGCAATTCGGCGGGGTGCTGATGGGGCAGTTATTACGCCCCAAACCGTCGGTGGGCCGGATGCTCACCATGAGAGGCCCCTTGGTGCAATAGGGCACAAGGGATCGAAGGAAATCTAATGTTTAATACGAAAAGTGTATCCATCGAGTGGGGCGGACAAACCCTGACGCTCGAAACGGGCAAGGTTGCCCGTCAAGCCGACGGCGCCGTGGTGGCGACCCTGGGCGAAACGGTTGTGCTGTGCGCTGTCACGGCTGCCAAATCGGTAAAGGACGGGCAGGACTTTTTCCCGCTGACGGTTCATTATCAGGAAAAATATTCAGCTGCTGGCCGCATTCCCGGTGGCTTCTTCAAGCGTGAACGCGGCGCGACGGAAAAGGAAACGCTGGTTTCCCGTCTGATTGACCGTCCGGTCCGTCCGCTGTTCCCCGAAGGTTTCTACAACGAAATCAACTGCATTGCGCAGGTTCTGTCCTATGATGGCGAAAATGAGCCTGATGTATTGGCAATGGTCGCCGCGTCTGCGGCACTGACCATTTCGGGCGTTCCCTTCATGGGCCCGATTGGCGCGGCACGTGTCGGCTATGTGAGTGGCGAATACGTCCTGAACCCGACCGACGAACAAGTTGCCGAAGGTGACCTCGATCTGGTGGTGGCTGCGACCTATGACGCCGTGATGATGGTGGAATCCGAAGCCAATGAGCTGTCGGAAGAAGTCATGCTGGGTGCCGTCATGTTCGCGCATGACGCCTGCCGCGATGTCATCAAGGCGATTGTGAAGCTGGCCGAACAATCCGCCAAGGATCCGTGGGAAATGGCCCCGCAGGATGATCTGGGCGACCTGAAAGCCAAG
This sequence comes from Sphingomonadaceae bacterium, assembly GCA_009920915.1. Classification (GTDB taxonomy): domain Bacteria; phylum Pseudomonadota; class Alphaproteobacteria; order Sphingomonadales; family Sphingomonadaceae; genus Aquisediminimonas. The sequence goes on from RFZB01000037.1 coordinate 2,199, forward strand.
CTGAAGAAGCTGATCGGCAACGACATTGCAGCCGCTTACAAGCTGACGGATAAGTCGGCCCGGTCGAACGCGCTCAACGCCGCGCGCGACAAGGCAAAGGCGATGTTCGCTGAAGACGGCCTTGATCCGCAGATGGTGATGGCGGGCATCAAGCTCACCAAGAAGCTGGAAGCTGAAATCGTTCGTGGTGCCATCCTGAAGGACGGCAAGCGCATTGACGGCCGCACCACCACGCAGATCCGCCCGATTGTGGGCGAAACGCACTTCCTGCCGCGCGCGCATGGCTCTGCCCTGTTCACGCGTGGGGAAACCCAGACGATTGCGACCTGCACCTTGGGCACCAAGGATGCAGAGCAGATGATCGATGGCTTGAACGGCCTGCGTTATGAGCATTTCATGCTGCACTATAACTTCCCGCCCTATTCGGTCGGTGAAGTCGGCCGCTTTGGCGCGCCGGGCCGTCGCGAAGTCGGCCATGGCAAGCTTGCTTGGCGTGCGCTGCACCCGGTTCTGCCGTCGAAGGAAGAATTTCCTTACACGATCCGCCTGACCTCGGACATTACCGAGTCCAACGGCTCGTCGTCGATGGCGTCGGTCTGCGGTGGCAGCTTGGCGATGATGGACGCGGGCGTCCCGATCAAGCGTCCAGTTTCGGGCATTGCCATGGGCCTGATCTTGGAAGGCAAGGATTTTGCGATCCTGTCGGACATTCTGGGCGATGAAGATCATCTGGGCGATATGGATTTCAAGGTGGCAGGTACGTCTGAAGGCATCACCACGATGCAGATGGACATCAAAATTGCCGGCATCACCAAGGAAATCTTTGAAAAGGCTCTGGCCCAAGCCAAGGAAGGCCGTGCGCACATCCTGGGCGAAATGAACAAGGCGCTGGGCGAAACCCGCACCGAATTGTCGGCGCACGCCCCGCGTATTGAGACGATCAATATTGATAAGTCGAAGATCCGTGACGTCATCGGCACGGGTGGCAAGGTCATCCGCGAAATCGTGGCCACCACGGGCGCCAAGGTCGACATTGATGATGAAGGGATCATCAAGATTTCGTCGTCCGATCTGTCGCAGATCGAAGCCGCCAAGAACTGGATTCTCGGCATTGTCGAAGAGCCGGAAGTGGGCAAGATCTACAACGGCAAGGTCGTCAACATTGTTGATTTCGGTGCGTTTGTGAACTTCATGGGCGGCAAGGACGGTCTCGTCCACGTCTCTGAAATGAAGAATGAGCGTGTCGAAAAGCCAACCGACGTTGTCTCCGAAGGCCAAGAGGTCAAGGTCAAGGTTCTCGAGATCGACAATCGTGGCAAGGTTCGCCTGTCGATGCGCGTTGTGGATCAGGAAACCGGCGAAGAGCTGGAAGATACCCGCCCGGCGCGCGAACCGCGTGAACCGCGTGGTGATCGCGGCGACCGTGGGGATCGTGGCCCGCGCCGCGATGGCGATCGCAAGCGCAGCGGTGGCGGTCGTGACCGCGACCGTGGTCCGCGTCGTGAGCGTTCAGAAGGTGGCGATGAAGGCGGCAATGCCGATCATATGCCCGCCTTTCTGAAGGGCGATGACGACTGATCGAGACGACCAGTCAAGAAAACAGGAAAGGGGTCGCTTTGGCGGCCCCTTTTTCTTTTGGGGGCTTACGCGCTGTGCTGCCGCGCGCGGCGGATGGCGTCGACGCTGAAGATCGCAATGGCCGCCCAGATACAGGCAAAGCATAAGAGCTTTGCTGGGTAGAGCGGCTCTTTCCACAAAAAGACGCTGAGGAAGAAGACGATTGTCGGCGCCATATATTGGACAAAGCCCAGCGCGGTATAGCTCATCCGCCGTGCGGCTGTTGCGAAAAGCAGCAGGGGAATGGCGGTCATCAATCCGCTGCCCATCAGCAACAGCGAAATATGGGGGGAGCTGCCAAAACCATCGCCCGACGCAAGGCCAAGCGCCAGCGCGACGGCCGCAATGGGGGCCAGCAAAGTGACTTCCACCGCAAGCCCAGACACAGCGGATACTGGCGTCATTTTCCGCACCAGCCCATAAGTTCCAAAGCTGAGCGCCAGCGTGATGCTGATCCAGATTGCCCCTGGCTCTTCAAACAACAAAATACCGACGCCTGTGGCGGCCACAACAACTGCCGCTGCCTGCCAGCGATTCAGTTGCTCCTTAAGCACCAAACGGCCAAGCAGCACATTGACGAGCGGATTGAGATAATAGCCAAGACTGGTCGACAGCACCTGATTGTGCATGATCGCCCACATATAGACGCTCCAGTTGATCGAAATCAGCACGGAACTGGTCAGCATGGTCAGCAGGCTTCGGGGATGCGTTAAAGCCGCGCGATACTCGCCCACTTGCTTCATGATCCAAACAAAGCCCAATGCCACTGGCAAGGACCATAAAATGCGGTGCGCCAGCACCTCAAAGGCGGAAATGCCTGCCAACGGCTTGATGTACAGCGGCATCATCCCCCAGATGAGATATGCGCCAAAGGCAAAGGGCAGGCCATTGGGCGGTGTTTGGGATTGGCTGGACATGGTGGGAGGCTTTGGGCGCGCACAGGGCTGGGGTCAAGCCGCCTGCCTTTTTTGAGGCCTTGCGCTGTGGCACAGCCACGGCATGATGGCGGCATGACGAACCTGTTTGCCCAACTCCCAGAATCGACCCGCAAATTTGCGCTGTTTACGCTGTTTTTAACGGCAAAAATTGCGGTTTTCGTGGCGCTGTTCGCGCTCATCCTGCCAGCACAGGCGGCCGCACCGCGCAAGGCCGTGCGCCAGCCAGTTGCTGCACGTCCGGCTCCACCCGCTGACACGGCTCCCCGCGTGCGCGTGGTGCTAACCACTGCGGCAGGGCCGATCACAGTGGAAGTGGACAGGGAGCACGCACCCATCACAGCAGGCAATTTCTTGCGCTATGTTGATCAGAAGCGCTTTGACGGGACCGTGTTTTACCGATCCATGAAGCTATGGGCTGATGAAAATGGCCAGGTTCAAGGGCTAATCCAGGGCGGCACGCAAAATGATCCCAAGCGCATTCTGAAGCCCATTGCGCACGAACCGACCAACATCACAGGCCTTCGCCACACAACGGGCGCCCTGTCTATGGCGCGATGGGCGCCGGGCACCGCCACGGGGGATTTCTCAATTCTCGTCGGTCCATTGCAGGGGCTGGACGCCGATCCAAATCGACCCAAAGCCGAAGAGCCAGAGGGCTATGCTGTCTTTGGCTATGTTGTTGAGGGCATGGATGTGGTGCGCAAAATCCATTCAGGGCCTGTCTCTGCGACCAAGGGAGAAGGGGCGTTGAAAGGCCAAATGCTTGAGCCGGCGGTGAAAATCCTCACCGCCCGCCGGGCGCCTGTGGTTGCGCCGGCACAACCTGCGCCCCAATGACGTAACGTCGGCAACAGCCCCATTGCATTTGGCGCAGTTGCATCGCAAACGCATGGACATGACTGACGCACAACAGCTTGTTTCCGATCTTACAACGCTTCTTTCGGTCCAGCGCATGGGCGATGGCTGGTATCTTGGCCGGCGCAAGCCCGGCGGTATTGGACGGGTCTTTGGCGGGCAAGTGATTGCCCAGGCCTTGATGGCTGCTCAAGATACTGTGGAGGGTGTGCGTATTGCCCATTCGCTTCATGCCTATTTTATGCGTGCGGGCAGCGAAGATTTTGAGATCACCTATCGCGTCGAACGCGATTTTGATGGCGGCAGCTTTTCCACCCGCCGGGTGATTGCGTTGCAGCAAGATCGGCCGATTTTGAACATGGCCTGTTCCTTCCAAAAGCTGGAAGACAGCTATACCCATCAGGATGCGATGCCTGATGTGCCGGGCCCCGAAGGCCTCGCCAATGAGACTGAGCTGCGTCAACGCTTTGCTGATAACATCCCAGAGCCGATGCGCGAGCGCTTTACCCAAGCGCGGCCAATTGAGTATCGCCCGGTTGATCCGCGCGATTGGCTGGGCACGGAGAAGCGGGATCCTGCTGTGCAGAGCATCTGGTTCCGCTTGGCCGCGCCGATTGAGGCAGACCCGGCCATGCACCGTGCGATTTTGGCCTATGCCAGCGACAGCTATTTGCTGGGCACGTCCACGCTGCCACATGGCGTCACATGGGTGACGCCGGGCTTTATGTCGGCTAGCCTCGATCATGCTGTCTGGATTCATGACGATGTGAATGTGAATGATTGGCTGCTCTATCATTGTGATAGCCCATGGGCTGGCCGTGGCCGAGGCTTTAACCGTGGGTCCATCTACACGCGCGATGGGCGGCTGGTGGCCACTTGTGCACAGGAAGGTTTGATCCGGCGGCCCAAATCGGCCTGATCGGATTTTCAAGCCGCGGGCAATGGGCTAGGCGCAGATCATGGCAGACGTGATTGATCCGATAGACAACGCTGACGACCCCTTTCAGTCGATTGTGGACGCGCCTTTTGATGCGGCCTTGTCGGAACGCTATCTGGTCTATGCGCTGTCCACGATTACAGCGCGCTCGCTGCCCGATCTGCGCGATGGCCTAAAGCCCGTGCACCGTCGCCTGCTCTGGGCGATGCGCCAATTAAAGTTGGACCCGACAGGCGCCTATAAAAAGTCCGCACGTGTTGTGGGCGATGTGATTGGTAAATATCACCCGCATGGCGATGCCAGCGTGTATGACGCCATGGTCCGCCTCGCGCAGGATTTTTCACTCCGCTATCCGCTGGTCGATGGCCAAGGCAATTTCGGCAATATCGATGGCGATAATGCCGCCGCCTATCGCTACACCGAAGCGCGGATGACCGCCGCTGCCATTGAACTGATGGCGGGGCTGGACGATGGCACCGTTGATTATCGCCCCACCTATAATGGCGAGGATGAAGAGCCGGAGGTGTTTCCCGGCCTCTTCCCGAATTTGTTGGCCAATGGTGCCTCGGGCATTGCCGTCGGCATGGCGACGAGCATCCCGCCGCATAATGTGGCCGAGGTGATCGACGCGGCAACGCACGTCATTGATAATCCCCGCTGCGAACCCCATGAGTTGATGCAGTTTGTTAAAGGCCCGGATTTCCCGACAGGCGGCCAATTGGTTGATAGTGCGGCCTCAATTGCTGAAGCCTATGCAACGGGGCGCGGGTCTTTCCGCGTGCGGGCGCGCTGGAGCGTTGAGGATCAGGGTCGCGGCACTTGGATCGCGGTGATCACGGAAATCCCTTATCAGGTGCAAAAGGGTAAGCTGATCGAGGCCATTGCCCAGATTGTGAATGATAAGAAGCTGCCGATCCTTGCCGATGTGCGGGATGAATCGGCAGAAGAAATCCGGCTGGTGATTGAACCCAAAAGCCGGTCGGTTGATCCGGACGTGCTGATGGAAAGCCTGTTCCGCATGACGGAACTGGAAAGCAAATTCCCCCTCAATCTCAACGTACTGGGGGCAGACCGCACCCCACGCGTGATGGGGTTGAAGGATGTGCTGGTTGCATGGCTGGACCATCAGATTGAGGTGCTGGTCCGCCGGTCACAGCATCGTTTGTCGAAAATTGATGATCGCGTTGAACTGCTTGAAGGCTATTTGGTCGCCTATCTCAATCTGGATCGCGTGATTGAAATCATCCGCACCGAGGATGAGCCTAAGCCTGTGATGATCGCCGAATTCAACCTGACAGATCGTCAGGCAGAGGCCATTCTCAATATGCGTCTGCGTAGCTTGCGCCGCTTGGAAGAAATGGAAATCAAGGGTGAGCGGGATAAGCTGCTCACCGAGCGCGAAGGGCTGGTGCAATTGCTGGAAAGCCCGCAGCGCCAGCGCACGCGTCTGAAGAAAAACCTCGCGGCCTTGCGCGATCGCTATGGTCCGGAAACGCTTTTGGGCAAGCGCCGGACTCTCGTCGAAGAAGCAGCCCCCGCACGCGAAATTCCGCTGGAAGCCATGATTGAGCGAGAGCCCATTACGGTCATCATGTCACAACGCGGCTGGGTGCGTGCCATGAAGGGCCATGTCGCGCTCGACAACGCAGAGGCACTGAAGTTTAAGGAAGGCGATGGGCCTGCTTTTGCCTTCCACGCACAGACGACGGATAAGATTTTGGTCGTAGCCGAAGATGGCCGCTTCTTCACACTGGGCGGGGATAAGCTGCCCGGCGGTCGCGGCTTTGGTGAACCCGTGCGCCTGATGATTGACCTGCCCGATGGCACGGGAATTGTGAATGTCTTCCCGGCGCGGGCGGATGAACGGATTTTGCTGGCAGCCTCAGACGGCAAGGGCTTTATCGCAAAGAGCGCCGAAGTGATCGCCGAAACGCGCAAAGGCCGTCAGGTCGTCAATGTGCGCACGGGTGCGAAGCTTTCTGTCGCGCGTGTCATTGGCGGCGGCCATGATTATGCCGCCGTGGTCGGTGATAACCGCAAGCTGGTGGTTTTCCCCTTGAACGAACTGCCCGAAATGGGCCGCGGCCAAGGCGTAACCTTGCAGAAATATAAGGATGGCGGTCTGTCTGACGCGACCAGCTTCCGTCTGGAAGAGGGCCTGAGCTGGCCAATGGGCGGTGATACAGGCCGCGTGCGCACCGAAAGTGATTTGACGCCGTGGCGCGTGGCGCGGGGCGCTGCCGGGCGGATGCCGCCCTTGGGCTTTCCGCGCGACAATAAGTTCGATTAACCCTTAATCAACTCGTCAATCAGGTCCTCAGCCCGCGCGCCATCAGGAAAGCCTTCGGCAACCCATTGGCGTTCTGCTGCTTGCAAGATGCGGGCAACCTCTGGCCCAGCCTGCACACCGCGCGCGACAATTGCACCGCCTGTGACGGGAAAGCGCGGAGGTGCCCAATCGATAAGGAGCCGGGCATCGCCATTGCCCAGCAACAGCCGGTCAATTGCGACCTCCACGCCCTGCCAATAGGCGAGTGCGCGGGGGGCTTTCGCGTCCTCATCCACGCGACCTGCCACGGCAATCATCCGCTTACGATGAGCATTTGAGAGTTTGAGCCGGTTGGCAATATCCTCGGCCAATGCAGGGTCCGCGCCAATTAGTGCGGATAGGCGGCGCAGAGCGTCGGGTGCGATCCCCGCCTCTGCCTCACGCGCGACCAGCCGGGCAACCGGCGCGGCATCGGTGACCTCGGGCAGCACGGGCACGAAAATTCCGCCCTCAATCATCAAGGCCAAAGTTGGCGCGGGATTGGGCAGTGCCAGCAGCGCCAAGAGTTCCATGGCAATCCGCTCACGCGAGAGCGCCATCAAATCATTGGCGCGAGCCTGACAGGCAGAGAGACTGGCCGCGTCTGGGCCGTCGCTGCCAAAACGGGCATAAAAGCGGAAGAACCGCAAAATCCGCAAATGGTCTTCGGCAATGCGTTGCAGCGGCGCCCCAATGAAACGCACAATGCCTGCGTTCAGGTCTGCAACGCCGCCAAAATAATCAAAGACGTCGCCAGTCGCGGGGTCCGCATAAAGCGCGTTGATCGTAAAATCACGCCGGGCTGCGTCCTCCTGCCAATCATCTGTAAAGGCGACTTCGGCATGGCGGCCATCGGTGGCCACATCACGGCGCAGCGTCGTGATCTCAAATGGCCGACCCTCGGCAACGGCCGTGACTGTGCCATGGGCGAGGCCCGTTGGCACAGACTTCAACCCAGCGGCCTTCAGCGCGGCCATCACGGCTTCGGGCGCCAAGGGCGTGGCGAGATCAATATCTTTGGTCGCAACGCCCGCCAGCGTATCGCGCACAACGCCGCCCACCAGCCGCACCTGCCCGTCAAGCGCTGCGACAACGGCTGCCAACGCTGTGCTTTCGGGCAAATCTATCCGTGCCATGCAATCCGCCGGGAAAGATTGACAATCATGGCTGCAGTTGCCCCCCAAATCCGCCGGTCACCCCAGAAAATTTCATAATAGGTCCGGCTATGGCCATTAAAATTGACTGTGTTGGTGGCGTGATTGGCCGGATCGAGCAGGAAGTCCAGTGGTGCTTCAAAAATGGCGGCCACTTCGTCTGCATTGGGCGTCAAGGCCAGATCGGGTGGGACAACCCCAAGAATGGGTGTGACTTTATAGCCCGTAATGGTCCGATAGGGGTCTGTTGCGCCAATCAGATCGACTTGATCGCGCGGCAAAGCGACTTCTTCCTCCGCCTCGCGCAGGGCGGCTGCAAATAGGTCAGCATCCTCTGGGTCCATACGTCCGCCGGGAAAGGCAACTTGCCCGGCATGTTTGCGCATGGTTTCGGGCCGTTGCGTGAGGATGACGCCGGGGCGATCCCGATCCGTAATTGCGACCAGTACGGCCGCTTCTACTGCATCTGTCGGGCGCTCATGATGCAGGCCATCGCCGTCCAGCAGGCGCATCTCTTGGGCATGGCCATCGGCCAATAGTGCACGTAAGCGGGCGGATAGGCTCATGCCGGCTCCATCGGAAAGAACTGGCCGCCGCTCCACAGGCCAAGAGTTGTTGCCTCCTCTGCCATCGCCCAATCGACCAGCGCATAATAGGCCGCCCGGCCAATGCGCGCATCCATGCCGCCGCGCACGTGCAGCAAGGGGTGCGGCGCGCCATTTTGTTCGTCAAAACGCAAACAATGCTCTGGCCCGGCAATGACCAAATCGCCTGTATTCAAGCGAAAGGCCAGTTGTCGGTTTTCGCCTTGTCCTTCGCTTTTGACTTCCACGGCAACAAAGGGCGTATCCTCAACAGCTATTTCCAGCTTTTCAGCTGGTGTGACCAGCCAATAGCGGCCATCTGCCTCGCGCCGCAAAATCGTAGAGAAGAGGCGCACCATCGTTTCGCGCTGAATAAGCCCGCCTTCATGAAACCAGCTGCCATCGCGCGCGATGCGCATATCGATGTGCCCAATTTTTTCCGGGGACCAGCTGTCGACCGGGGGCAGGCGCTTATCGCGCACCATGTCGGCAATCTCGGCAAGCGAGAGGCGCGATAAGTCTTTGGGCAGTTCGGGCATTGGCATGCCCGCTACTTAGGCAGCTGCGGCGCGACTTGCAAAGTCTGGGTCTGGCCCCAGCAATCCTGACGGGCAGACCCCGCCCGCGCGGCGGATGCGCGCCAATAGCCGGTGCCGCTCTACAGGGCCGGGGACGTCCCAGCCCGCCGTCGCGTCCGCGCTAAATCCGAAGAAGCGGCCATAATAGTCTGGATCGCCAATCATCACCATCGCATCCGAGCCGCCAGCATCCGCAGCGGCCAGCAGCCGCGTCATCAGCGCTTGGCCAATACCCTTGCCTTGAGCTTCAGGCAAAACTGCGACGGGGCCGACCAGCGTTATGGGGTCAGCACCTTCGGCTGCCAAAATGGCGGCCGGCCATGCCTGAATGGTGCCAAGAAGCCGATCGCCCTCCATCGCTGCAAAGCTCAAGCCCGGCACCACGGGCATACCAGCCCGAATTTTATAAGCGGTGCGGCCATGCCGATCTGCGCCAAACGCGGCGTCCAGCAGCTGTTCAACACGGTCCGGGGCAATTTCAGCAAGGGGAACAAGCGTAATCAATCCAACAAGCACCTAAGAATCAGGGGTGGGAAAGGGGGCGCTTTAGGACGGTTCGCACGAAATGGAAGCATGATCGGTTGCCGTGGCTGCAAATATCTTTATGGGGGCGCGACATGACTGCCTGTCCTGACCGCCTTGTTCTTGAAGTTGCCAACCTAGAAGTGCCCGTGCTGACGGGCATCTATTCTGAGGAAACGCATCTCCCGCAACCGCTGCGCATTTCAGTGCGGGCTGAGTTGGACTGTGCCGATCATTATGCCCCCGGCACGCCACTGGCGGCCTCCAAAAACTATATGGATATCAAACGGGCGATGACGCACCTGCCCGAAGGTGTCCATTTTGTGCTGATTGAGGCCGTGGCAGACCATATCATCGAAACGCTGATGGTCGAGGATGGGCGCATCCAGTCAGTCGAAGTTAAGATCGTCAAGCTCGCCATTGCAGAGGATGATGAGGAAATTGGCGTGACCCTGTATCGGAGCCGTGCTTGAAAATCGCTTTGGTCACGGCGGGCCATCATCGGCTGGGTGCCGCCATTGCGGCGCGGTTGGCACAGGCTGGTTGGGCGCTCGCGCTCCATAGCCGGAAGCCAGAAACGCCTGATCCTGATTTGGTTGCCGCTTTAGACCATGCGCAAGTGCCATGGCACAGCTTTACGGCTGATTTGAATGACGCGGCAGCGGTTTCTGCTCTCATTCCAGACATTACTGCCCATTTTGGTGCAGCGCCCAGCCTGTTAGTCAACAATGCCTCGCGTTTTGACTGGGATGATGCCGATACGCTGTCGCATGAGGCGCTTTTGACGCATTTTAGCATCAACACTGCTGCGCCCGTCCTGCTTGCGACAGCTTTGGCACGGGCAAGTGCGGCAGACGCGCAGGCCTGTGTTGTGAATATTCTGGACCAGCGCATTCGCCAGCCCGGTGGGGATCAGCTCAGCTATACAATTTCCAAGCTGGCACTCTCAGGCGCGACTGAGGCTTTGGCGCGCGCGCTGGCCCCCAAGGTGCGGGTGAACGCAGTGGCGCCGGGACTTGTTATTCCAACGCCGGACTATACGCCGCAGCAAATGGAGGCGTTGCGCGCGGCGATGCCGCTTGGCCTTTTGCCCGATCCAGCCGACGTGGCGGATGCTGTGGCCTGGCTGGCACAGGCACCCGCAGTCACCGGCCAGACATTGTTCGTCGATGGCGGCGCCGCGCTGAAAAGTTTTGAACGCGATTTTCTGTTTTTAGAACGCGACGCCTAAGGCTTGGGCAGCGTGCGCGTACATGGCCCTAGGGCTGATATAATCATTTGGTAATCTGCCGCGACTTGCTGGGAATCACTCTCAGTTTGCCCCTGCGTCACGCCAGCCGGCATCTGTGCGGGCAGAAAACACGCCAACCGATACCATAAAAGCGTATTGGCAGCGGGCTTGCTTACCCCTTCATCCACAACTTCGCCCAGCGAAACGAACCAAATTGGCGCTTCTCCAGCGCGGCGTTGCACTGTTAACGACGCGGGGCGATTATCGGCTGTGTCGAGAAAAATCTGGGTTTCGCCTTCGCCTGGCAGACTGCCAATCGAATGAAAAGCAGACGCAATGCCGCGGACACGCGGCGGGGAATTGGGGTTCGCTGCTTCTGCCAGAATGGTGCGCACAGTCTGTTCGCGCTCAGCAGTCCAAGACACCGAGGCATTTGGCGCGCTCAGTTGCACTTCACCGGGGCGGGCGGGCTGAGCAAAGATCAGCGATTCGGACTTGCGAAGCTTTGGCGGTTTGCCGCGCGAATCAATTGGTAAGTCCTGAATATAGCGGATTTGCGGGGACTGGCCCTCTGGGGCTTTGATGAGTGCGACAAGATCTGCAGTGATCAGCAGCCGCTGAAAACCGGGCTTGGTGCCAGCGGCGAATTCGCCAGTCAGCGCGCGTGCCCCCCGAATACGCACATGGGCGGTAATTTTTGATGCAAGTGCGAAATCGGCAAGATCCGCGTAACTCGGCTCATTGGCGGCAATAGGCGCTGGGTTTTGTTGCGGTGCAGCAAAAGCGATTGCGCCTGTCATCATTGCGACACAGAAAAAGGGGATCCGCACAGATTATCTCCAACATCCACGAAAGCTGCCAAGATGGCGATTGCTCAAGGATATATTATCTCGTTTCATCGGACAAAAGCGATTGCGTCAGTCCGCGCCCCGCGATAGACGAGGCAGGTCTGTCTGAATAGATTCCAAGTTGCAGACGGGAGCAGGGGGGGCGCCATTTGGTCCAGGCCAACCAGTGCCCCCTGTTGTCGTTTTTTTGGAGGGAGTGTCGTTTTTTAATGGCCTATGCTGACCAAGAGATGAGCGGCCGGCGGATCTTCGCGATCGGTGCGGTGGCCTTGTTGCACGCAGGGGTGGGCTATGCGCTCGTCACCGGCTTGGCATACAATGCTGCCAAAAACGTTTATGAAGATCTTAAGACGTTCGATGTGGCGCCCGATGAGCCCGAAAAGCCCGAGGAACCGCCACCACCACCGCCGAAGGTTGATTTGCCTCCGCCACCTAAGGTGACGGTGCCACCGCCGGTTGTAACCTCGCCGGTTGTGTCAACAAATACCATTGCGCCCATCACCCCATCTGCGCCGCCGGCTCCGCCTGCGCCGCCAGCACCTCCGGCTCCGCCGCGTGTGGCTGAACGGGCTGTCCAGCGCGGTGGCTCGATTTCTGACGAAGATTATCCGTCATCGTCGATCCGCAACGAAGAGCAGGGCACTTCGGTTGCAACCTTCACCATCGGAACGGAAGGTAGGGTTGTGGCGTGTAATGCCTCGGGTGCGAGCCCGACATTGGATGCTGAAACCTGCAAGCTCATCATGCGCCGTTTCCGCTTTAAGCCAGCCAAGGATTCCAGTGGCCAGCCGATTGAGGAAACCAAATCCCAGCGTGTGACTTGGCGTTTGCCAAAATAGCTTATTTTTCGTCCACCCGATTTGAACAGTTTTGAGAGGAAGTTATCGTTATGACCACCGCAACTGAAGCAGCTGCTGTTGCACAAAAGCAGTTCGGCCTCATGCAGGCTCTGGAAGAAGGCGGCGCCGTTTCGTGGGCCATCTTCATCACCATGGTGATTATGTCTGCCGTTTCTTGGTACATCATGTTCACCAAGCTCATTGAACAGGGCAAGGTCCTGAAGCAGAGCGGTGAAGGCGTGCAGAAGTTCTGGGCCTCTACCAATGTGAAGGACGGCGCCAACAAGTTTGAAAAGAACTCGGCGTTCCGTCAGCTCGTTGATGATGCCCTGCTGGCTGAAGAGCAGCACGGTAAGCTGATTGATGCGCAGGACCAGCATGAGTGGATGCACTCGTCTATGCAGCGCAGCCAAGACGCGATCAACGCGAAGCTCGGCACGGGCCTGGCGTTCCTCGCCACCGTCGGTTCGACTTCGCCGTTCGTCGGTCTGCTCGGTACCGTTATCGGCATCTATCGCGCCCTCATCAAGATCGGTGCGTCGGGTGACGCGTCGATCGATAAGGTCGCCGGTCCGGTTGGTGAAGCTCTGATCATGACCGCCATCGGTCTCGTCGTCGCCGTTCCGGCGGTTATGGGCTATAACTGGCTGCAGCGTCGCAACAAGCTCATCGCTGAGCGTATGAGCACGTTCTGCAGCGATCTGCATGGCTATATGATGTCGAACGGCGCTGTCCGTCCGGCAGTCAAGGCTGCGGCTCCGGCTGCTGCCGCTAAGCCGGCTGCCAAGGCCTAATGCGATAGGGCGTGGTGACCAACGGGTCTCCACGCCCCTTCCGTTACGACGTTAGAGATAGGAATTAGCCTATGGGCATGAGTGTTGGCGGAGAAGGTGGTGACGACGCCCCGCTGTCGGACATCAACACGACCCCGCTCGTGGACGTGATGCTGGTTCTTCTCATCATCTTCCTGATCGCCGTTCCGGTGGTCATTAAGACGGTGGAAGTGAACCTTCCAAAGCTCTCGTTCCAGCCGACGACTTCGAAGGCTGAAAACGTCATTCTGACCGTGCGCAACGGGACGGATGGCAAGTGCGAAGTATATTGGAACGCGACCCGCATGAATTCGACTGAGTTGCTGACGCGTGCAGCCGCTCGCTTTAAGGCCGAAGCTGACCGCCTCGGTCCGGACGCAACTGATCCCGAACTGTTCCCGGAAGTCCACATTCGTGGTGACCAAAGGACTCAGTATCGCTGCATCGGTGGTGTTGTTTCGATCATGCAGAGTGCGGGCTTCATCCGCGTCGGATTCATCTCGTCGCCGGTCATGTAAGACCAGCTGCGAGTGTTTGGAGAATAAACCATGGCAATGAGTTCACCTAAGGGAGACTCGTCCGAACCGATGGTGGAAATGAACACGACGCCGTTGATCGACGTCATGCTCGTGCTCCTCATCATGTTCATCATCACCCTGCCACCGCCGACTCACGCGGTGAAGATTGACTTGCCGCAGGATTGCGCGCCGAACTGTCCGCCTCCGCCGCCAGTTCTGCCGACCAAGAATGTGCTTTATGTCAGCCCGGGTGGTGTGGTGACGTGGAACCAGGCTCCAGTAAGCTGGGGTCAGTTGGATCAGCTTCTTGTAGACTCGCAAGATCCTGCCAAATTCCCGTTGACGCCCGAACTGCACCTGCAGCCGGACCCAATGGCGCCATATGACACGGTGGATCGCGTTCTCGCCAAGGCGAAGCGCGCCAAGGTGTCGAAGATGGGCTTTGTAAATAACGAAGCTTATCGCGGCGAATTCTAAGCTTCAGACTTAGAATGCAAAAGATTAAGGGCGGTCCGCTTGGGCCGCCCTTTTTCTATGGTCTAAGCCCGCAACGGGCTGGGCCTCCGCTTTCTCTCTTGCGGCTTGGCTTGTGGCGCGCGGCCTCGGTGCGCCTGTGGCATAGCGGGAGCGCGCTTGGCTGATATGCGGTCCAAAAGCTGTGCCCACAGGACGAAGGGTGGGCCCCAATATGGCCCCAGTGTTCTCTGCGCCTCTACGCGCGGCGCTTAAACGTCGAATTGTAGCTTAGCGAGGCGCGCATAAAGCCCGCCTTTGGCAACCAGTTGATCATGCTTGCCCTGCTCCACAATGCGGCCATCATCCATTACAATGATGCGGTCTGCCGCGCGGACCGTGGCCAATCGGTGCGCAATCACAATGGTCGTGCGTTTGGCCATCAACTGGTCAAGCGCATCCTGCACCAGCTTTTCGGACTCCGCATCAAGGGCCGACGTGGCTTCATCAAGCAGCAGAATCGGCGCATCACGCAAAATGGCGCGGGCAATGGCCATACGCTGACGCTGGCCGCCAGACAGACGGGCCCCGCCTTCGCCCATATAGGTGTCGAGCCCCTGAGGCAGCTTGCGCAAAAATTCAGCGGCATTCGCGCTTTCGGCGGCCGCCCAAAGCTGATCATCTGACGCATCCCAACGGCCATAGCGCAAATTGTCGCGCGCGCTGGCGGCAAAGATCACCGTTTCCTGCGGAACCATCGCAATGCGCCCACGCACCTCCGCTGGGTCGGCACTGGGCAGCGCAACGCCATCCACGCGAACAACCCCGCTTTCGGGATCGTAAAAGCGCTGGATAAGTTGGAACAGCGTCGACTTGCCGGCGCCAGATGGGCCAACCACAGCCACGGTTTCCCCGGGTTCAATGGCCAATGAAAACTCATGCAAGGCACTGACTTCCGGGCGTGTGGGGTAGCGGAAGACGACATTCTCAAAGCTTACCCGACCCTCAGCAGGCTGCGGCAGTTTGACCGGATTGGCAGGTGCGGCAATGCCGGGCTGTTCATGCAGCAATTCTGACAGGCGCTGCGCTGCGCCAGACGTGCGAACCAGATCGCCATAAACTTCGCTTAAGGCGCCAAAGGCCCCAGCTACAAAGCCGCCTGTCAGAACAAAGGCAGCAATGGCCCCGCCCGTCATCCGCCCTGCTTGCACGTCAAGCGCACCCTGCCACATGACCAGCGTGATCGCGCCAAACATCATGAAAATGAGGATAGCCGTCAGAAAAGCACGGGTGCGGATGCGAGTCTTGGCTGTTGAGAATGCATTTTCAACGGCACTGGAAAAGCGCCCAGCCTCGCGATCCTCCTGCCCAAAGGCTTGGACAATTTTCATTGCGCCCAAAACCTCGTCCACAATCACCCCAACATCGGCAATCCGATCTTGGCTGTGGCGGGACATATCGCGCAGACGGCGGCCGATTTCATGATTTACCGCAACCAGGTCAAGCTCGTGGTGAACAATGCTTCCCACGGTGTGATCCAGGTGGCATTTGCCCAGCACCATCGCAGCACCCAGCCCGGTGTCGTCCACTCCGTCGGCGTGGATTCGCAGCAGCAGGGCTCGAGCGTTCCGCAGTCCCAGGAGCTCCTGGCCCAGATCGGTCC